>NZ_JAULLN010000003.1:0-399371 GCF_041357655.1 Bradyrhizobium sp. DN3
TCGAGGGCTTCTACAATCAACACCGCAGACACTCGGCCATCGGCTATATCAGCCCCGTCGAGATGGAGCTAAAATCGGCTTGAACGCCGTCCACTTTTTTGGGGGAAGATCAATTCTGGATTGCTTCGCTGCGCTCGCAATGACGCTGTGGAGGCAGCATGCGCCACACTGCGCCTCGTGCCCCGGACGCAGCGCAGCGTCACCCTGGCGATGCGAAGCATCGTCCAGCGACGATGCGCTGCAGAGCCGGAGCCCACGTCGCTGCGTCGTGCCGTGTGGCCCTGGATCCCGGCTCTGCGCCGCAACCGCTGCGCGTCCGGGACATGAGAGGGGCTCGGTGGTGCAGCAGGGCGGCGCCGACTCAGCCGACTGCCTCATCGTCAAACGGGGCGCGTTGCCCGTGCCGTGAAATCGGAAGTTGTGGATCATCATCCCGCGAGGGTATCTTAGTAGGACAATCCGTGTCTTCCACGCCACGATTGTTGTGTTCAAGCAACAGTGATTGGCGTTTTAACCCTCATCACCGGCCGTTCGCATCAGCGCCGCTTTTTGGCCACACCCGAACATGAATAAAATCACTCTAATGATTTAAGGGCAGCGGCAGTCTTCGACGGCGACGGAAAATCCCAAGGTCGATTCAAATCTTGGCTCTGATTTTTCGGGTCTGAAAGGGTTGACCGGGGAAACTGGTTTGCGATGAGCGCGAAGATTGACAAGCAGAGGCTGCCGAGCCGTCACGTGACGGAAGGCCCTGCGCGCGCGCCGCATCGGTCGTACTTCTACGCCATGGGTCTGACCACCGAGCAGATCCACCAGCCCTTCGTCGGCGTCGCCTCGTGCTGGAATGAAGCCGCCCCCTGCAACATCGCCCTGATGCGCCAGGCGCAGGCGGTTAAGAAGGGCGTGGCGTCGGCCGGTGGCACCCCCCGCGAATTCTGCACCATCACCGTCACCGACGGCATCGCCATGGGACATGACGGTATGCGCTCCTCGCTGCCGTCGCGCGAATGCATCGCCGACTCGGTCGAGCTGACGGTCCGCGGTCACGCCTACGACGCCCTGGTCGGCCTGGCCGGCTGCGACAAGTCGCTGCCGGGCATGATGATGGCGATGGTCCGTCTCAACGTGCCGTCGATTTTCATTTACGGCGGCTCGATCCTGCCCGGCAATTTCCGCGGGCAACAGGTCACCGTGCAGGACATGTTCGAGGCCGTCGGCAAGCACTCGGTCGGCGCCATGTCGGACGAGGATCTCGACGAGATCGAGCGCGTGGCCTGCCCCTCGGCGGGCGCTTGCGGCGCGCAGTTCACCGCCAACACCATGGCGACCGTCTCCGAGGCGATCGGCCTTGCGCTGCCTTACTCGGCCGGTGCCCCCGCACCTTATGAAATCCGCGACGCCTTCTGCATGACCGCGGGCGAGAAGGTGATGGACCTGATCGCCTCCAACATCCGGCCGCGCGACATCGTCACCCTTAAGGCGTTGGAGAATGCCGCTGCCGTGGTCGCCGCATCCGGCGGCTCGACCAATGCTGCGCTGCACCTGCCGGCGATCGCGCACGAGGCGGGCATAAAGTTTGACTTATTCGACGTCGCCGAAATCTTCAAAAAGACACCATATATCGCTGATTTGAAGCCGGGTGGCCGTTATGTCGCCAAAGACATGTTTGAAGTAGGTGGCATACCGCTTCTGATGAAGACGCTGCTCGACAACGGCTTCCTGCACGGTGATTGCATTACCGTCACGGGCCGGACGATCGCCGAAAACCTCAAGAGCGTGAAGTGGAATCCGCACCAAGACGTGGTGCACCCGGCAGACAAACCCATCACCGTCACGGGCGGTGTGGTCGGTCTGAAGGGCAATTTGGCGCCAGAAGGTGCGATCGTGAAAGTCGCGGGAATGTCCAACCTCAGGTTTACCGGTCCGGCCAGGTGCTTCGACCGTGAGGAGGACGCTTTCGAGGCGGTTCAGAAGCGCACCTACCGCGAAGGCGAAGTCATCGTGATCCGCTACGAGGGGCCGAAGGGCGGCCCCGGCATGCGGGAGATGCTCCAGACCACCGCGGCGCTGACCGGCCAGGGCATGGGCGGCAAGATCGCGCTCATCACCGACGGCCGTTTCTCCGGCGCCACCCGCGGCTTCTGCATCGGCCATGTCGGGCCCGAGGCCGCCATTGGCGGCCCGATCGGGCTGCTCGAGGACGGCGACATCATCGAGATCGACGCCGTCGCCGGTACCCTTAACGTAAAATTGAGCGACCAGGAGCTCGCCCAGCGCAAGACCAAATGGGCGGCTCGCGCGACTAACCACACGTCGGGTGCGCTCTGGAAGTATGCTCAGCAGGTTGGACCAGCGCTCGGGGGGGCGGTGACCCATCCGGGCGGCGCGCACGAGAAACAGTGCTATGCGGACATCTAGGCGTGCGATAGTTGCGTTTATGTTGGGGGCTGCTGCGCTGGCCGCGCCGGCGCTCGCCTTTGACGGCGCGCCGGTCAACAAGGATGCGACTATCCCGGTCGTGACCACCTTGCCAGGGGCTGCGAATACGGTTCGCACCAGAGTTCCGCCGGCGATCGCGTCCCAGGAAGCCTCGCTCAGCGCCCTGCAATATGCCGCCGAGGGCGGTCACCCCATCGCGCAGTGGAAGCTCGGCCGCATGTACGCCAATGGCGACGGCGTCGCCCAGGACGATCTGCGCGCCTTCGAATATTTCAGCCGCATCGCCAACGCACATGCCGAGGACAGCCCCTCGGCGCCGCAAGCGCAGATCGTGGCCAACGCCTTCGTCGCGCTCGGCCGCTACTATCTCAGCGGCATCCCGAACTCGAAGATCAAGTCGGATCCGGAGCGGGCGCGGGAGATGTTCTCTTATGCCGCGTCCTATTTCGGCAATGCGGACGCGCAGTACGATCTGGCCCGCCTGTACCTGAAGACGCCGGACGCCTCGCGCGAGGATTTCCGCTATGGCGCGCGCTGGCTCGGCCTCGCTGCCCAGAAGGGCCAGCATCAGGCCCAGGCGCTGCTCGGCCAGATGCTGTTCAACGGCGACCGCCTGCCGCGACAGGCCGCGCGCGGCCTGATGTGGCTGACGCTGGCCCGGGACAGCGCCGGGGCCGAGGAGACCTGGATCAAGGAAAGCTACAACCGCGCCTTCGCCAAGGCCTCCGACGATGACCGCGCCATGTGCCTGCAAATGCTGGAGCAGTGGGTGCAGGGCCGCCGGGAGTAACCTGCAGAGGCGGCGTTACGCCGCCTCGAGATCGAGATCCGCCCACACCGGCACGTGGTCCGACGGCTTCTCCCAGCCGCGCACATAGCTGTCGATACCGACATTGGCGAGCCGGTCGCTGGCCTGCGGCGACAGCAGCAAATGGTCGATGCGCAGGCCCTGGTTCTTCTGCCAGGCCCCGGCCTGATAGTCCCAGAAGGTGTAGAGCCCTCCCTCATCCGTGACCGCCCGCAAGGCGTCGGTCAGGCCGATCCCGAGCAGGGACTGAAAGCTCTCCCGCGTCTCGGCCTTGAACAGGGCGTCCTCGGTCCAGGCGGCGGGATTGTGCACGTCGCGCCCATGCGGGATGACGTTGAAATCGCCGGCAAGGATCAGCGGGACCTCCTCCTTGAGGCGCTCCTTCGAATACTCAAGAAGCCGCGACATCCATTTGAGCTTGTAGGGATATTTGTCGGTGCCGACCGGATTGCCGTTGGGCAGGTAGAGGCAGGCAATGCGCAACACCCCCTGCTTGAGCGTCACCACGCCTTCGAGGAAGCGGGCATGCGCATCCTCGTCGTCGCCGGCGAGGCCCGACTTGGTCTCGTCGAACCGGAGCTTGGAGAGCAGGGCGACGCCATTGAACGTCTTCTGCCCGTGCGTGACCACGTTGTAGCCGAGCGCCTCGATCTCCAGCCGCGGGAAGGCTTCGTCGACGCACTTGATCTCCTGAAGGCAGACGATGTCCGGCTGGCACTCCTTCAGCCAGGTCAGTAGCAGGTCGATGCGCTGCCGGACCGAGTTCACGTTCCAGGTGGCTACTCTGATGGGCATTGGGAGGGCTCCAGGCGGGAGCCACCGTTAGAACAAAATGCAAACGCACCCGTCAAGGCGGCCGCAGAATCTCCCACAAAATTAACCCGGCTTAAGCGCGCGCCGGGTCATTGATGCCCAAAAGGTTCCTCGGATGGAATGGCCGGACAAATCCATGACGCGAACTGAGCCGCGCGACGGCGTGATCGGTGCGTTTCTGTACTGGCTCGGCGGCTTCGAGATCGAGGACGGCCTGACCGCCGATCTCAGCGAGCGGGAGCTGCGGCGCATCCGCGCCAAGCAGATCGACGCGGTGACGCGGCTGATCCCGGTGACGATGGCCGTGACCATGCTCAACGTCGCCATCGTGCTGATCCTGTTCTGGGGCAGGGGCTGGAACGATTTTCTCGCGATCTGGGGCATGGCGTTCGCCGCCACCGCCTCGCTTGCGGTGCGTTCGTGGCGGCGGTCGCGTCGAAATCCGCTGCAGGAGGCCTCAAGCCGCGCCGCGCGGCAGGTGCTGCGACAGGCGTTCCTCCTCGCCGCGATCTGGGGCATGCTGCCGCTGGCGCTGTTCAGCCGCATCGGACCAACCAGCCAGCTCATCCTGGCCTGCCTGATGGTCGGCATGATGTCGGGCGGTGCGTTCACGCTGTCGACCTTCCCTCGTGCCGGCCTCGTCTATCTCGCCACCATGACGATCGCCTGCGTCGGCGCGCTGCTCTTGTGCGGCACCGGGCCGTATCTTGTGACAGCGGTATTCCTGCTGCTGTTCGCATTCTTCATGGCGCGCAACATCGTCTCCCAGGGCAACCTCTTCCTCGGCAATCTCAAGGCCCAGCTCGAGCTCGAGCGCCAGACCGAAATCATCTCGCTGCTGCTGAAGGACTTTCAGGAGAACGCCAGCGACTGGCTGTGGCAGACCGACGCCGAGGGGCATCTGGTCGACGTGCCCCAGCGCTTCGCCGACGTCGCGCAGCTGCCGCTTCCGCTGCTGAAGGGCTCGCATTTCGCCGACGTGCTCGACATGCTGTGCCCCGAGGACAAGAGCGCGGCCTACAACATTGTCGGCCTGATGGAGCAGGCCGAGCCGCTGCATGAGATGAATATCAAGGTCGTCGTCGGCGGCGAGGCACGGCTGTGGTCGCTGACGGCGAAGCCCGCCCACGATCGCGACGGCCAGTTCCTCGGCTATCGCGGCTTCGGCCGCGACGTGACCGAGCGCTGGCGCGCGGAAAAGGCCGAGGCCGAGAGCCGCGCCAAGTCCGACTTCCTCGCGGTGATGAGCCACGAGATCCGCACGCCGATGAACGGCGTGCTCGGGCTCGCCAGCATGCTGCTGGAGACAAAACTCGATCCGGAGCAGCGCGAGGCCGTGACCACGATCCGCGAGTCCGGCGACAATCTCCAGCGCATCCTCAATGACATCCTCGATCTGTCCAAGCTCGAGGCCGGCCGCTTCGCGTTCGAGGCGATCGACTTTGCGCCGCAGGCGCTGGTCGAGACCGCAGCGACCGTGGGACGCGCGAGCGCCAAGAGCAAGGGGCTTGCGGTCAAGGTCGAGCTCGATCCGAACCTGCCGCCGACGCTGCGCGGCGACGTCGCGCGCATCCGCCAGGTGCTGCTCAACCTCGTGTCCAATGCGGTGAAGTTCACCGACGACGGCGAGGTGACGATTTCGGCCACCTGCCAGGCACGGCGCGATCTGCTGGCGACCGTCGAATGGACGGTGACCGACAGTGGCATCGGCATCGCCCCCGAAAAACTAGGCCAGCTGTTCAGCGACTTCGCCCAGGCCGACGCCTCGATCAGCCGCCGCTTCGGCGGCACTGGCCTCGGTCTTGCGATCTCCCGGCGCATCATCGAGCAGATGGGTGGCACCATCGGCGTCACCTCGATCCCAGGCAAGGGCTCGACCTTCCGCTTCACGCTGGTGTTGCCCTGGAGCCAGGCGCAGGCGTCCGACCAACATGCTGGCCGCGACGACGCCGACGATCTCAAGGCCCGTATCGCCGGGCTCGACCGGCCGCTGACGGTGCTGGTCGCCGAGGACGACGCCGTCAACCGCATGGTCGTGAGCAAGATGCTCGGCGGATTCGATGTCGAGCTGCGCGTCGTCGCCGACGGCGTCGACGCCGTCGCGGCAGCCTCTGAAGGCGACTACGATGTCGTGCTGATGGATGTGCGCATGCCCGACATGGACGGCCTGGCCGCAACCCGTGCGATCCGCGCACAAGGCGGGCGCTTCGACGCGCTGCCGATCATCGCGCTGACCGCCAACGCCTTCCCTGAGGACGTCAGGATCTGCCGCGAAGCGGGCATGTCGGACTTCCTGGCCAAGCCGCTGCGCAAGCCTGCGCTCGTCGCGGCCTTGCTACGAGCATTGGACGGCCACGTCATGTCGGAGGACGCGCCGCTTCAGCCGCAGCTGATGCCGGCCGAGGTGGAGTGGACGGACGAGGAAAGGCAGATGACCGGCACGTAAGCGCTCAGACCGAGAAGCTGGTCCCGCAGCCGCACGAGGCCGTCGCGTTGGGGTTGTTGACGCGGAACGAGGCGCCGATCAAATCGTCGACGAAATCGACCTGCGATCCCGCAAGGAACGGTTGCGAGGCGGAGTCTACCAGCACCACCGCATTGTCCTGCTCGATCACGAGGTCGTCGTCGGTGCGGGCGCGGTCGATGTCGAACTTGTACTGGAAACCCGAGCAGCCGCCGCCTTCGACGGAAATGCGCAGCATCGCGCCAGAACCTTCGCCCTTGAGGATCTCCCCAATCCGGCGTGCGGCCCGGTCGCTGATGGTCACGGCAGTCGTCATTACTGGTCTCCAATAGTCCCCGCGGTCATACCAAATTCATTTGCCCAATTCATTTGGTATCCCGTGTCCGACATAGTTAAGTGCCACCATACGCAGAATCAAATGGATAGGGACTAAATTCGCCGTGTCCGTCGGAATGGCTGCCCCCCGCGCGCCCTATGCCTGCGACCCCGATCGCAGCCGCGGCCGGCTGGTCGCCGAGCCCCCGAGCCGGACCCGCAGCCCGTTCCGGCGCGATTGCGACCGCGTGATCCATTCCACCGCGTTCCGCCGCCTGAAGTACAAGACCCAGGTGTTCGTGTTCCACGAGGGCGACCACTACCGCACCCGGCTGACCCATTCGCTGGAGGTGGCGCAGATCGCCCGCGCGCTGGCCCGGCAACTCGGGCTGGACGAGGATCTCACCGAAACGCTGGCGCTCGCCCATGATCTCGGTCATCCGCCGTTCGGTCATGCCGGCGAGCGGGCGCTGGACGCCTGCCTGAAGGAGTTTGGCGGCTTCGACCACAACGCCCAGACGCTCCGGGTCGTCACCGCGCTGGAGCACCGCTATCCCGACTTCGATGGGCTGAACCTGACCTGGGAATCGCTGGAGGGCATCGTCAAGCACAACGGCCCGCTGACCGATCGCAGCGGCGCGCCGACCGAGCGCTACCGCGAGCACGGTGTTCCCGTCGGCATCGCCGACTATATCAAGACCTATGACCTCGAATTATGGAGCTTTGCCTCGCTCGAGGCGCAGGTCGCCGCGATCGCCGACGACATCGCCTATGACGCCCACGACATCGATGACGGCCTGCGCGCCGGCCTGTTCCACCTCGACGATCTCAAGGTGATGCCGCTGACCGCGGAGATCATCGCCGAGACCTCGGCGCAGTATCCCGATCTCGAAGATGTCAGGCGCGGCGCAGAGCTGGTGCGCGAGCTGATCTCGCATCTGATCGGTGCGGTGTTCGCCGAGGCGCAGAAGAACCTTGCGGCGGTCAAACCGCAATCGGCTCAGGATGTGCGCCAGCAGAGCCGGGCGCTGGTCGCGTTCCCAGCCGAGGTCGCCGAAGAAGAGGCCGCCATCAAGCGCTTCCTGTACCAGCACATGTACCGCCACAAGCGGGTGATGCGAGTGATGGGGGAGGCGGAGCAGATCCTGTTCGAGCTGTTCGCGAAGTACCTGAAGGAGCCGTCTGAACTGCCGCCGGAATGGCTGGTGGGGGCGGAGGCGGACAATGAGGGCGACCGGGCCCGCCGGATCGGCAATTTCATTGCCGGAATGACCGATCGTTTCGCCCTGACCGAGCACCAGCGGCTCTTTGACTCGACCCCGGATTTGCGTTAGGCGGCGGCCATGCCCGACACATCCTCATCCCTGCACCTGTTCGCCGACGTGCTCGCGCGTGTGCACGCCGCCTGCCGTACGCTGGCCGTGGACGCCAACTGGCCTGAGGGCATCGATTTCTCGCGCGTGGTGGTCGAGCCGCCGCGCGATGCCTCCCATGGTGACATGGCGACCAACGCCGCCATGGTGCTTGCGAAAGAGGCGAAGGCAAAACCCCGCGATCTCGCCGAGCAGATCGCCGAGCGGCTGCGCACGGATGCGCTGATCGCCAAGGTCGACGTCGCCGGCCCCGGCTTCATCAACTTGACGCTGAAGCCGGCCGCCTGGGCCGAGGCGCTGCGGACGGTGCTGCGCGAGGGCGCCGATTACGGCCGCGTCCGCGGCGGCTCCAAGGTCAATGTCGAATACGTCTCGGCCAACCCGACCGGGCCGATGCATGTCGGTCACTGTCGCGGCGCCGTGTTTGGCGACGCGTTGGCGAGCCTGCTTCAGTTCGCGGGCCACGACGTCACGCGCGAATACTACATCAACGACGCCGGCGCCCAGGTCGACGTGCTCGCACGCTCCGCCTTCCTGAGGTATCGCGAGGCGCTCGGCGAGGACATTGGCGCGATCCCGGAAGGACTCTATCCCGGTGACTACCTCAAGCCCGTCGGCGCGGCGCTGGCCGAGGAGCATGGCGACAAGCTCCGCGGGGTGAGCGAGGCCGAGTGGCTGCCGACGGTGCGCGCCAAGGCGATCGCGATGATGATGGACGAGATCAAGGACGATCTCGCCGCCCTCAACATTCGCCACGACGTGTTCTTCTCGGAGCGCTCGCTGATCGAGACCGGCAACAACAAGGTTGCCGAGACCATCGATTTCCTGCAGGCCAAGGGAGACATCTACGAAGGTCGCCTGCCGCCGCCAAAGGGCGCGCCGGTCGAGGATTGGGAAGACCGCGAGCAGTTGCTGTTCAAGGCGACCGCTTACGGCGACGACGTTGATCGACCGCTGATCAAGTCGGACAATTCCTACACCTACTTCGCCTCCGACATCGCCTACCACAAGAACAAGTTCGACCGTGGTTTTGCGGAGATGATCGACGTCTGGGGCGCCGACCATGGCGGCTACATCAAGCGCATGCAGGCGGCGGTGAAGGCGACGACATCAGGCAAGGGCGCTCTCGACGTCAAGATCGTCCAGCTCGTGAAGTTGCTGCGCAATGGCGAGCCCGTCAAAATGTCGAAGAGGAGCGGGGACTTCGTCACCTTGCGTGAGGTGGTGGATGAGGTCGGCCAGGACGCCGTCCGCTTCATGATGCTCTACCGCAAGAACGATGCGGTGCTCGACTTCGACCTCGCCAAGGTGATGGAGCAGTCGCGCGACAACCCGGTGTTCTACGTCCAGTATGGTCACGCCCGCGGTCACTCAATCTTCCGCAACGCGCGAGCCGAGGTGTTCCCGGAACTGCCCGGGAATACCGCCGAGCGGATCGCCTGGCTGAGTGAGTCGGCCGTGGAACGGCTGTCAGACCCGGTCGAACTCGATCTTCTCAAGCGCCTCGCAATTTATCCGCGGGTGATGGAAGCTGCCGCCGCGGCGCACGAGCCGCACCGAATTGCCTTTTATCTCTATGATTTAGCCAGCGAATTTCATGCGCTTTGGACGAAAGGGCGCGATTTGCCCTATTTACGCTTCATTATCAATAATGATGCAGATCTTACAAAAGCGCGACTGGCCATGGTCCAGGGCGTCGTCTCTGTCCTGGCATCGGGCCTCGCCATCCTCGGCGTCCATGCCCCGGACGAGATGCGGTAGTTTGGGGCGAACTACCTAATGGGAATTCGGGGGGTAACCGGCAGAAGCCGGATCGCTTAGACTTGGTTGAAAGCCTTGTGGGTCGAAAGCCGTGCCTTGGTCGAGGGGCGCGCGGCTTTCCCGAAGGGACGCATCATCACGATGGCCGAACGATATCAGGACAGACCGTTTCCCTCCGATGACTATGGTCGCGGTAGCGATCAGCATGGGAAGGCGGAAAATGATCCCTTGGCCGAGCTCGCCCGTCTGATCGGACAGACCGATCCGTTCGCAGCGCAGTCGCGGCCAACTGTGCGCCCGACGGCGGCGCCTGCCCGGAGCTATCGGGAAGACGACCATCGCCAGGACGATGATCAGCAGGACTATGCTGAGCAGCCTCCGCCGCCGCCCGGGCCGCCCTCATGGATGCGGCGCGCTAACGTGCAGCCGCAGCCGGCACCCGCGCCGGAGCCTGACTATCCCGTCTCCGTAAACCCGGTTCATCCGTTGCATCGCTATTCGGCCCAGCCGACTGCGCCTGCCCCAGAGCCGGATTTTCATCAGCCGCAGACCCATCAGGATCACGCTTATCAAGCTCAAGCGTATCAGGATCAGGCCTATCAGCAGCACGGACAGGCTTATCAGGAACAGGCCTATCAGGAGCCGTACGCGCAGCCCGATCCGTCGCGCTACGATGATGCGCTCTATGGCCGGCTCGAGGCAGGCGAGCAGGACTACCAGCGCGATCCGGCCTATCCCGACGATCCCTACGCGTACCAGAACGACTATCCCGACGCCGAACTTGACGAGCCGAAGAAGCGGCGCGGCGGCATGATGACGGTCGCGGCGATCCTCGCGCTTGCCGTTGTCGGGACTGGCGCTGCGTTTGCCTACAAGACCTATGTGGGTTCGCCTCGCAGCGGCGAGCCGCCGATCATCAAGGCCGACAACACGCCGACCAAGATCGTGCCCGCGCCGACGGACTCCACGGCCAAGGTGCCGGATCGCATGGTGAGCGGTGACGGCACCGAGAAGATCGTGCCGCGCGAGGAGGCGCCTGTCGACGTCAACGCCAGGGCGGGTGGACCCCGTGTGGTGTTCCCGCCGCTGAACCAGAATGCGAACCCGCCGTCGGTAGCGAGTGTGTCGCCGTCGATGGTGCCGCCGCCAAGCGCAGGGCCGACTCCGAGCAACGGCACACTGCCGAACAATTCGCCGCGTTCGATCAGGACGGTGGCCGTGAAAGGCGATCAGACCGATAGCGCCGCACCGCAATCCGCCGCTGCGAAGCCGGCAGCTGCGCCAAAACCTGTTGTCGCGCCGCCTGCACCAATCGCGTCGCGCAATCCGCCGACCTCGGCCAATGCCAGCGCCAACCAGCCTATGTCGCTCGCGCCGCAATCGGGACCGACGGCCGAGCCTCCGCAGCGGATGGCTGCGACCAATCCGACGCAACTCGCCCCCACCAGCAGCGGCGGCTACATCGTGCAGGTCTCCTCGCAGCAGAGCGAGGACAGCGCCGCCGCATCCTATCGGGTGCTTCAGAGCAAGTATGGCAGCGTGCTCGGATCGCGCTCGCCGGTGATCAAGCGCGTCGACCTCACCGACAAGGGCAAGGGCATCGTCTACCGCGCCTTCGCCGGTCCCTATGGTTCGGCAGAGGAGGCGACGCAGGCATGCAACAGCCTCAAGTCCGCAGGCCTGTCCGCCTGCTTCGTCCAGAGGAATTAACGGCCGTTTCCTTGACCCCCTCGCGGGGCAGGGTTAATCGGCCGTTATGAGCACGCGGGCCTTCATTACCGGCGTATCCGGAACGGAACTGACCGCCGCCGAGCGGGAGTTTATCCGTGCCGAACGCCCATGGGGCTTCATCCTGTTCAAGCGCAATGTCGCGACACCGGCGCAAGTTGCTGCATTGGTTGCGGAATTGCGAGCTGTGTCGGAAGCCGCCGACGCGCCCGTCCTGATTGATCAGGAGGGCGGTCGGGTGCAGCGGCTGGGGCCGCCGCACTGGCCGATCTATCCGCCGGGGACCGTATTCGCGACTTTGTACGACACTGATTCGGCGCTCGGGCTCACTGCGGCGCGCCTGAGCGCCCGCCTGATCGCGGCCGATCTCGCCGATCTCGGCATTACCGTGGATTGCCTGCCGCTCGCTGACGTGCCGGTGCCGGGTGCCGATGCCGTCATCGGCAACCGGGCCTACGGCACGGAGCCGGGCAAGGTCGCGGCGATTGCCCGTGCGGTCACCGAAGGCCTGGAGCAGGGCGGCGTTCTGCCGGTTCTGAAGCACATCCCCGGTCATGGCCGGGCCACCGCCGACACCCATTTCAAGCTGCCGACGGTCGATACGCCCCGGGACGAGCTGGAGCGGACCGATTTCGCCGCGTTCAAGCCGCTTTCGGACCTGCCGATGGCCATGACTGCACATGTTGTGTTTAGCGCGGTCGACTCCGCCCATCCGGCGACGACATCTGCGACAATGATTGCTGACGTGATTCGCGGCGCAATCGGGTTCCAGGGTTTGTTAATGAGTGATGACGTGTCGATGAACGCGCTGTCGGGGAATATCGCCGAGCGGACCCGCGCTATCTTTGCGGCCGGTTGCGACGTGGCCCTGCATTGCAACGGCAACATCGCGGAGATGCACGACGTCGCTGGGCAGACACCCGAACTGTCCGGCAGGGCACTGGAGCGGGCGAAAGCCGCGCTCGCCGCACGCAAGCCGCCGCAGCCGTTCGACCGGGCGGCCGCACGCGCGGAACTGGACGCATTGATCGCACGGGCAAACACGGCATCCGCATGACCGCAGAAATCCTATCGTTCGAAACCGGGCGGCCCGCAGAGCTCGCCGAGGGTGAGCCGGCGTTGGTCGTGGACGTCGAAGGCTATGAGGGCCCGCTCGACCTGTTGCTCGCACTGGCACGGCAGCAGAAGGTCGACCTTGCCAAGATTTCGATCCTGGCGCTGGCGGACCAGTATCTCCACTTCATCGAAGCTGCGCGGAAGATCCGGCTGGAACTCGCTGCTGATTATCTCGTGATGGCGGCCTGGCTCGCCTTCCTGAAATCGCGCCTGCTGCTGCCGGAGCCGCCGAGCGCGGAAGGCCCGAGCGCCGAGCAGATGGCGACCGCGCTCGCCAACCGTCTGCGCCGGCTGGAAGCCATTCGCGAAGCCGCCAATCGGCTGATGAACAGGCCGCAATTGCAGCGCGACATCTTCCCGCGCGGCGAGCCCGAGCAGATCGCCGAGATCAAGCATCCGAAATACACGGCGACGCTGTACGACCTGCTCACCGCCTATGCGGCGCAGCGGCAGTCGCGCGTGCTGGCGAGCGTGCATCTGGCCAAGCGCACGGTGTGGTCGCTCGCCGAAGCGCGCGCCACGCTGGAGCGGCTGGTCGGCAGCATCAGTGAACAGGACGACTGGGGCGTTCTCGACGACTTCCTGATCCGGCATGTCGCCGATCCGACGCAGCGCGCGACGGTGTTCGCCTCGAGCTTTGCCGCCGCGCTCGAACTGGTGCGCGAAGGCCAGCTCGAGCTGAACCAGAAAGAGGCGTTTGCGCCCATCTATTTCCGGAAGGGGCGTCCTAAACCGGTTCCGGACGCAGCTCCTGCGCCCGATGCGCCGGTCGGTTAAGTGCAAGAAGGAGAATCTGCCATGGCAAGCCTGGCTGAAGTGCGGGTAGAAGAGGCCGAGCCGATGGACAACGAATCCCAGGCACGTCCCGAGGAATTGCGGCTGCTGGAAGCGCTGCTGTTCGCTTCGAGTGAACCGCTGGATACCGCGACGCTGGCCAAGCGGATGCCGGATGGCGTCGACGTCAAGGCGGCGCTCGAGCAGCTCCAGGCCGATTATGCCTCGCGCGGCGTGAACCTCGTGCGCGTCGCCAACAAATGGACCTTCCGCACGGCCGGCGATCTCGCCTGGCTGATGACGCGGGAGAGCACCGAGACCCGCCGCCTGTCGCGTGCGGCAATCGAGGTACTGGCGATCATCGCCTATCACCAGCCGGTGACACGCGCCGAGATCGAGGAGATCCGCGGCGTTGTCACCTCGAAGGGCACGCTGGACGTGCTGCTGGAGACCGGCTGGATCAAGCCGCGCGGACGGCGCAAGACGCCCGGGCGCCCATTGACCTTCGGAACCACCGAGGACTTCCTGTCGCAGTTCACCCTGGAACAGCTCGGCGACCTGCCGGGCCTCGAAGAGCTGAAGGGCACGGGCCTGTTGGATTCGCGCCTGCCGACCGGATTCAGCGTGCCGACGCCGTCGGATGATCCGGCGCTGCGTGAGGACGAAGATCCGTTGGAACCGGGCGAGGACCTCGATCTGGCGCTGGCGCCGGCGGTCGAGCCCGAGGCGCCGGAAGGCGGCAATGAGGGTGGCGGCGAAGGCGGCACTGAAGAGTGACGCCGGTCCGTTCACGGGCCACTGCGACCGGTTAACACTAGCAAGATTGCGTAGTGCCAACAGCGAATTGGCGCTGCCTTGGTCCTTGTTTTTGAGACCCGCCAAGCCTAGTTTTGGGTGAAGATCGGCCGGTCCCCGGCCATGCGCGTTTGGAGGGTTGCAGGATGGGTTCACTCAGCATTTGGCACTGGATCTTGGTGATCGCAGTGGTCCTGCTGCTGTTCGGCCGCGGCAAGATTTCGGATCTGATGGGCGACGTGGCACAGGGCATCAAGGCGTTCAAGAAGGGCATGCAGGACGACGACAAGCCCGCTGAAAAGCCCGAGCCAAACAAGTCCATCGAGCACAACAACGCCGCGCCGACCGCGGCACGGTCCGACGTCGGCAGCAAGGCCGTCTGAGCCAGAGAGCATGCGAGACGCGGGTAGCCCCGATCCTGCGCGCGAGGGATTGGGCCGGCTTGCGGCTGGCGTGAACGGAAGACCTCATGTTCGACATCGGCTGGAGTGAACTGGTCCTTATCGGGGTCGTGGCCCTCATCGCCATCGGCCCGAAGGAGCTGCCGGGCGTGCTGCGCATGGTCGGGCAGTGGATGGGCAAGGCCCGCAAGATGGCCGCCGAATTCCAGGGCCAGTTCCAGGAAGCGATGCGCGAGGCCGAGATGGCCGACCTCAAGAAGAGCTTTGACGAGGTCAAGGAAGCAGCGACCGGCTTCAATCCGTTGACTTCGCTTCAGAAGGACGTCAGCGACGCGCTCCGCGTCGATGCGCTCGACAAGCCGGCCGAGACGCCAGCCACCAGCGCCGTCGAACCGCCGGCGACTTCAAGCGAAGCGCTGGCGACTTCAAATGAAGCGCCGGTAACGCCAACGACTCCGGAAGCCCCGACGCCCGCGACCTTCATGGAAGCCGAGGCGCATGCAGCCGCGAACGAGCCGCTGGCGATCACCCGTGAGGTCGAGCAGGCCCACGTCGCGCAAGACACCGCGCCATCCGAAGCGATCAAGGATGCCAAAGCGTCATGACCGACGCCGATATCGAGGCCAGCAAAGCCCCCTTGATGGACCATTTGATCGAGCTGCGGTCGCGGCTGATCAAGGCGCTGCTTGGCTTTGGCGTTGCCTTCATCTTCTGCTTCTTCTTCGCCAAGCAGATCTACAACGTGCTGGTCTGGCCGTTCGTGTGGGTCGCGGGTCCTGAGAATTCCAAGTTCATCTACACGGCGCTGCTGGAATATTTCATCACCCAGCTCAAGCTCGCGCTGTTCGGCGCCGGCTTCATCTCGTTCCCGATCGTCGCGACGCAAATCTACAAGTTCGTGGCGCCCGGTCTCTACAAGCACGAGAAGCAGGCCTTCCTGCCGTACCTGGTCGCGACCCCGTTCTTCTTCGTGCTGGGCGCGGCGCTAGTCTATTTCGTCGTGCTGCCGATGCTGGTCCGCTTCTCGCTCGGCATGCAGCAGGCCGGCAGCGACGAGACCGCGCAGATCCAGCTCTTGCCCAAGGTCGGCGAATATCTGTCGCTGATGATGTCGCTGATCTTCGCCTTCGGCATCGCCTTCCAGCTTCCGGTGATCCTGACGCTGCTCGGGCGGATCGGCATCATCACATCGAAGATGCTGCGCGAGAAGCGCCGCTATTTCATCGTCATCGCCTTCGTCATCGCGGCCGTGCTGACGCCGCCTGATGTGCTCAGCCAGTGCTCCCTGGCGATTCCCTTGCTGGCGCTCTACGAGGGTTCGATCATCGCGGTGTCGATGGTGGAGAAGAAGGTGGCGGCCTCGCAGGCCACCGGTACCGACGTGTCGACGCCGGCCAAGCCGGCGGAGTAAGGCGCTCCGATCTCCGCCGTCATTCCCCGCCACCGGGTCTCGCCTTCGGCGAGCCCGATGACAGGCTCCAGCGGGGAATCCAGTACGCCGCGGCCCCTCGGGGAATCACTCGCGTCTCTGGGATACTGGATCGCCCGCTTTCGCGGGCGATGACAGCTGTGCTAGGGGGAGGCGCGCCAGCGTAAACTGCCAACATGAACGTTGACCGTTTGCACGCTGCCCCAGGACCACAGTCATGCACGACATCAAATCGATCCGCGACAATCCGCAAGCCTTCGACGCCGGCATCGCACGGCGCGGCCTCAAGCCGATGTCGGCCTCGCTGCTCGCGATCGACGAGAAGCGGCGTGCGGCGATTCTGGCCTCCGAGCAGGCGCAGGCGCGGCGCAACGCGGCATCGAAAGAAATCGGCGATGCCAAGAAGGCCAAGGACGAGGCGCGCGCCGCCAAGCTGATGGCCGAGGTCGCCGAACTGAAGACCACGATGCCGCAGCTCGAAGCTGCCGCGAAGGCCGCCGACGAGGAGTTGACGAAAGAGCTGTCCGCGATCCCAAACATTCCGTTCGACGAAGTGCCCGACGGCGTCGACGAGCACGGTAATGTGCAGCACCACGTGTTCGGCAACAAGCGCAACTACAGCTTTGCGCCGAAGTTGCATGACGATCTCGGCACCGCGCTCGGCTACATGGATTTCGAGGCCGCGGCAAAGCTCTCCGGTGCGCGCTTTGTCGTGCTGAAGAAGGGGCTGGCGCGGCTCGAGCGCGCCATCGGTCAGTTCATGCTCGACCTGCACACCACCGAGCACGGCTACACCGAAATCAATCCGCCGCTGCTCGTACGCAACGAGGTGATGTTCGGTACGGGGCAACTGCCGAAATTCGAGGACGACCAGTTCTGGGCGATCAAGGGCGAGCTGCTGGCTGCGCCCGACCATGAGCGGCTAAAGACCGAGCGCCTCGGCCTGATCCCGACCGCAGAAGTGTCGCTCACCAACCTCGCGCGCGAATCCATCCTCGACGAGAAGCAATTGCCGATGCGCCTCACCGCGCTGACGCCGTGCTTCCGCGCCGAGGCGGGCGCTGCGGGACGCGACACCCGCGGCATGATCCGCCAGCATCAGTTCACCAAGGTCGAGCTGGTCTCGATCACGACGCCGGAAGCGAGCAAGGACGAGCTGGAGCGGATGCTGTCCTGCGCAGAGCAGGTGCTTCAGAAGCTCGACCTGCACTACCGCGTGATGACGCTCTGCGCAGGGGATATGGGTTTCTCGTCGCAAAAAACCTACGACATCGAGGTCTGGATGCCCGGGCAGGGTGACGGCGGCATGTTCCGGGAGATCTCGAGCTGCTCGGTCTGCGGCGACTTCCAGGCTCGGCGCATGGATGCGCGCTCGCGCGGGCCGGACGGCAAGCCGCGCTTCGTGCACACGCTGAACGGCTCCGGCACCGCGGTCGGCCGCGCGCTCATTGCGGTGATGGAGACCTATCAGCAGGAGGATGGCTCGATCGCGGTTCCCAGCGTGCTCCAGCCCTATATGGGCGGGCTGAAGGTGGTCGCGCGCGAGTAGGGTTGCGAAGATCGGGCGGCAGGCTATCCTGCCGGCCCCTCAACGCGAACCCACCATTCATGGCCTTGCATCGCGACATCTTCTGGGTCGGCCGACAATGGGCGGTGACGGGGGCCGGCATCCAGGCCGTCGATCAGCGCCTGCGCGGCGTGCTCGACATCGAGATCGCGAGGCTCTGGGACGACGATCTCGTGCGGAGCCGGCGGGCGAAGCCCGGAGTCAATGCAGCGGATTTCGACAAGGCGCTGACGGTCGCGCGCGAACGCTTCCCGCAGGCGCCGGTGTCCGATCCGTTCGTCGCGCAGCTGGAGGCGCTCGGCGTGATCGAAAATCCTGTCGACAGCCCGGTCGTGCCGGCGATGCAGCTGCATGCCGAGGGTCGGCTGGCGCGCTTCCTGCCGCAATGGCGCATCCGCCGGTAGTAGGATCCACGCCGGGAACCTGGGCGCCGGACCCAATCGGCCGGTTTGCCTGATTGGGCAGAGCCGGATAAGACGGCTCAGACCCGCTTTCTGGAATCGACCTTTCGCATGCGTATTCTCTGCACCAATGACGACGGCATCCACGCCCCCGGCCTCAAGGTCGTGGAGGAGATCGCGCGCGCCTTGTCCGACGACGTCTGGGTGGTGGCACCGGAGCTCGACCAGTCCGGCGTGTCGCATTCGCTGTCGCTGAACGATCCGTTGCGCCTGCGCGAGGTCGGCCCGCGGCACTTCGCCGTGCGCGGCACGCCGACCGACTGCGTCATCATGGGCGCGCGCCACATCCTCGGGCCCAAATTGCCTGATGTTGTGCTGTCCGGCGTCAACAAGGGGCGCAACGTCGCCGAGGACGTGGTGTATTCCGGCACCATCGCCGGCGCGCTGGAAGGCACCATCCTGGGCCTGCCGTCGTTCGCGCTGTCGCAGGAATTCAGCGTCGAGACCCGCGAGCGGCCGCCGTGGGACACCGCGCGCAAGTTCGGGCCCGATATCCTGCGCAAGGTGATCGCCGCCGGCGTCCCGAGGGACACGGTGATCAATGTCAACTTCCCGTCGTGTGCGCCGGAGGATGTGCTCGGCATCCGCGTCACGCGCCAGGGCAAGCGCAATCTCGGCTTCCTCAGGATCGACGAGCGCAGGGACGGCCGCGGCAATCCCTATTTCTGGATCGGGTTCGAACGCACGGCGATGATGGACACGCCCGCCGACGGCACCGATCTCGCGGCGCTTCGCGAGCGCTACGTCTCGGTGACGCCGCTCAGGCTCGACCGCACTAACGAAGCGTTTTCAGAGGAATTGAGCGCGACGCTGAAGTAGCGCCTAGAGCATTACCGGTTCTGATTGAATCAGAACCGAAGCTCTAGATTCTTGTTTTGACGCGTTTTCTTCACGCGAACCGGTATCCACTTCGCTCGAAAACGCTCTAGCCGCTGCGAAGCGCGGCTTCGATGGTCTTGCCGAGTGCGTCGAGCTGGAACGGCTTCTGGAGCGCCGGCCGATCGCGGTACTGTTCGGGCAGGCCGGAGGAGCCGTAGCCGGTGGCGAAGATGAAGGGGCAGCCTTTCGCCCTGATAACATCGGCCACCGGCGAGATGACCTTGCCGTTGACGTTGACGTCGAGAATGGCGATGTCGAACTCGGTCGCCTGGGCGAGCCGCATGGCCTCGGTGATGTCGCCGGCCTCGGCAGCGACCTTGTAGCCGAGCTCTTCGAGCATGTCCGCAACCATCATCCTGATCATCACCTCGTCTTCGACGAGGAATACAGAGCGGCCGGAAAGCCCCGTCGCGGTCATGGTCGAGTCCTTGCCCATTCCCAAAAACGTTCGCAGATAACATGAATCGACGCAATGCGCGTTTTGACGAACGGCTGCCTGAAAATGGCGATCACGACTGGCCCGTTGCACGCCAATCTGTGCTCAAATATCCAGCCGAATGGTATCATGGGTTCCCGACCAAGGAACAAGATTCTCACGCCCGGGTTGGCGACTTAACGGGCCTGACAACACAGCATTGGCAGCAATGACCTCCCATCAACCCCCGCCCGAAAAGATGATGTTTCAGCTCACGCTGAGGCGCCGGGGCATCAGCGATCAGGCCGTGCTGCGGACGATGGAGGAGGTGCCGCGCGAGCTGTTCGTCGACGACGCCAACCGCGACGGCGCCTATCGCGACAGTGCACTGCCGATCGCCTGCGGGCAGACCATCAGCCAGCCCTTCGTCGTCGCCTACATGACCGAGCAGCTCCAACTCCAGAAGCGGCACCGCGTGCTCGAGATCGGCACCGGCTCCGGTTATCAGGCCGCCGTGCTGTCGCGGCTCGCAGGGCAGGTGCTCACGGTCGAGCGCTACCGCAAGCTCGCGGACACCGCACGCGCCAGGCTCGAAGAGCTCGGCTGCCACAATGTCGAGGTGATGCTCGGTGATGGCCTCAATCTGCCGGCCAATATCGGCCCGTTCGACCGCATCATCGTCACCGCCGCGATGGAGCAGATTCCAGAGAACCTGATCGAACGGCTCGAGATCGGGGGCATCCTGATCGCACCGGTCGGCCCGCATCAGGGCGTGCAGACGCTGACCCGCCTCAACCGCACCGAGGCGGGGATCGAGCGCAAGGAACTCGTCGATGTCCGCTTCGTGCCGGCGCTGCCTGGCGTGGCGCGGGAGCTGTAGAATTCCGGATTAGCTGTGCCGCCAACATCTTATTGGGAGGGTTAAGCCGTTATTTACTCGGCGCGTGTTTACTTAAAACACCAGTTCTGTTGCGTACGAGTGAGTAACCATGTCCGCTGTCGCCGAGTTGCTTTACTCGCGCCGCGTGCCGCAAGTCGCGGTGCTGGCGCTGATCTCCTTCAGTTTTGCGGGGTGCAGCGCCGACATGTCGTCGCGACTGTCCCAGTCGAATTTCTCCAATCCCTTCGCCTCGGAATCCACCGGTTCGGTGCAGCAGGCGCCACCGCCGCAGCGTGAGCTGCCGCAATATGCGCGGCCGCAGACGCAGCCTGGTTCCTATCAGTCCCAGCCCCTCCCTCCGCCCGCGGTGTCCACCCCGCAATCCTATCCCATTGCCTCTGGCGGCGGAGTGTCCGGTGGCGGGCGCGGCGTCGGCTCCTATGCGCCCCCGACGCAGCCGCACCTCGAGACCACGGCGACCGTGCCGCCACGCTCGGTTGCTGCAGCCCAGCCGGCCGGCGGCACCAAGATCATCGTCGGCACCAGCGACACGCTCGACGTGCTCGCCAAGCGCTATCATGTCACGCCGCAGGCGATCCTCGCCGCCAACGGCTACAAGGGCCCGCGCACGCTCTCGCCCGGCCAGCAGCTGATCATCCCGCATCCGGCCACGGCCGCTGCGCCTGCGCCGGCGATGGCTCCCGTCGCGGCTGTGCCTGCGGCGAAGCCGGTTGCAGCCGTCGCTGCGCCGCCGAGCACGCACTTCGTTAACCGTGGCGACACGCTCGCCAGCATCGCGCGCAAGAACCACATCTCGGCGGCCGAGCTAGCCCGTGCCAATGGCCTCGCGCCCTCGGCCAAGCTCAAGCTCGGCACTAAGCTGACCGTGCCCGGTGCCAAGTCCGCCGCCGTCGCGGTGCCGGTTGCTCCGGCTCCGGTCGCGGCTGCTCCGGTTGTGGGAACGCTCCAGCCCGTGGCGGCCGCTCCGGCGCCTGCTACCAAGATGGCCGCTGCCGCCGCGCCCGTGCAGAGCGCGCGTCTGGCCCAAGCCACGGCCAATGTTGAAGAGAAGCCCGCCGAGACGCCGGCGAAGGCTGCGGAGGCCACCGGCGCGCTGCCGACCTTCCGCTGGCCGGTGCGCGGCAAGGTGGTCACGAGCTACGGCGCCAAGACCAACGGCAAGTCCAATGACGGCATCAATCTCGCGGTGCCCGAGGGGACGCCGGTCAAGGCGGCTGAAGACGGCGTCGTCGCCTATTCCGGCAACGAGCTGAAAGGTTACGGCAATCTGGTCCTGGTTCGGCACTCCAACGGCTACGTCACCGCATATGCCCATGCGAGTGAGCTGTTGGTGAAGCGCGGCGATACCATCAAGCGCGGTCAGGTCATTGCCAAGTCGGGTCAATCCGGGGAAGTGGCGTCGCCGCAGCTCCACTTCGAGATCCGCAAGGGATCGAGCCCGGTTGACCCGCTTCAATTCCTGAACGGAGCGTGAGGCGGACGCTTCAGCCGGGTTCACACCGCGCGCTCACTGTCATCGTCCGCGAAGGCGGACGATCCAGTATTCCAGAGACAGCAATTGTTCAGCCGATAGGCCGCGGCGTACTGGATTCCCCGCCTGCGCGGGGAATGACAGGTGTAGGTGAGGCGAAACTGTCCGCTACATCATCCTCAGCTTCACACCCAGCCGTCCCGCCAGCTCCTGCACGAACTGCCAGGCGACGCGGCCTGAGCGGGAGCCGCGCGTGGTCGACCATTCCAGCGCCTCGCGCTCCAGCGCCTCGTCGTCGATCTTGATGCCGAAATGGCTGCAATAGCCGCGCACCATGGCGAGATACTCGTCCTGGCTGCAGCGGTGGAAGCCGAGCCAGAGGCCGAAGCGATCCGACAGTGAGACCTTCTCCTCGACCGCTTCGCCGGGATTGATCGCGGTCGAACGCTCGTTCTCGATCATCTCACGCGCCAGCAGATGGCGGCGGTTGGAGGTGGCGTAGAGGATGACGTTCTCGGGCCGGCCTTCGATGCCGCCTTCGAGCACGGCCTTGAGCGACTTGTAGGACGCATCATTGCCGTCGAAGGAGAGATCGTCGCAGAACACGATGAAGCGGAAGGCGGAGGCGCGCAGGCACTCCATCAGCGCGGGCAGGCTTTCGATGTCCTCGCGATGGATCTCGATCAGCTTCAGCTTGTCGGTCGGGTTGCGCTCCGCGTTGAGGCTGGCATGCGCCGCCTTCACCAGCGATGACTTGCCCATGCCACGCGCGCCCCAGAGCAGGGCGTTGTTGGCGGGCAGGCCATTGGCGAAGCGCTCGGTGTTCTCCATCAGGATGTCGCGCATCCGGTCGACGCCCTTCAGTAGGAATAGCTCGACGCGGCTGACCCGCGGCACTGCCGCAAGGCGGCCGTCCGGGTGCCAGACGAACGCGTCGGCCCGTTCGAACGACTCGGGTTCGAGGGTCGGGTTGCCCTGGGCCGAGAGGTGCGCTGCAATGGTCTCCAGCGCGCGGACGATGCGCTCCTGGGAGGGATCGACCGGGGCTGCCTTAGCGGCGCCCTTGGGACGTTTTGCCGCGACGCCGGCGGGCTTCTTGGCAGGGGTATTGGGGCCTTTGCCGGCCGGGCTTTTGCTGGGTTTTTTGGGCATGTCCGAAGTTCCTGAGAATGCAGCCTTATCGGGCCTGAGGACGCGCCGCAAGGTGGGCCAAAAGGGCGGTCTGGCAGCGTTGCAATTGGGGCAATGGCCGCTATAGTCCGCGCGAATTTGACCGAACCGGTCGCCTTTGAGGGCCTGACCGGCTTTCCCCCGTTGTCACGAGGATCGTCCGAATGCTGATTACCCCTGCGTATGCCCAGGCCGCGGGCGCCGGCGACACCAACAGCATGTTGATGTCGCTGCTGCCGTTCGCCCTGATCTTCGTGATCATGTACTTCCTGATTCTGCGTCCGCAGCAGAAGAAGGTCCGCGATCATGCCGACCTCGTGAAGAACATCCGCCGCGGCGACACGGTGGTGACCTCGGGCGGCCTCGTCGGCAAGGTCACCAAGGTCGTCGACGACGACCAGATCGAGTTCGAGATCTCCGACGGCGTGCGCGTGCGGCAGATGCGCCAGATGATCTCAGGCGTGCGCGCCAAGGGCGAACCGGCCAAAGAATCCAAGGAAAGCGCCAAGGACGACAGCGCGGCGAAGTGAATGCTTCCCCGCGAGTCACTATAAGTCTCCTGCAAGTCTCCTGATCTGACAGGTCTAGTCGATGTTGTATTTCACGCGGTGGAGGGCGCTCGGGATTATCCTGACGGCGCTGATCGTGTGCCTCTGCGCGGTCCCCAACTTCTTCCCCGAGGCGCAGGTCAAGACCTGGCCGGCCTGGGCGCAGCGCCGGCTCGTGCTCGGCCTCGACCTGCAGGGCGGATCCTATCTGCTGCTTGAGGTCGATTCCGCCTATGTGAGGAAGGAGAGGCTCGACCAGATCCGTGACGACGTTCGCCGGACGCTGCGCGATGCCAAGATCGGTTTCACCGGTGGCGTTACCGTGCGCAACGACGCGGTCGAAGTTCGCATCAGCAAGGAATCCGATGCGCAGGCCGCACTCGCCAAGCTGCGCGAGCTGTCGCAGCCGCTGGGCGGCCTCATGGGATCCGGCGGTCAGCGCGACCTTGAGGTCACCGATGCCGGTGGCGGTGTGATCCGCCTGAGCATCCCGCAGGCCGCGATGCTCGACCGCATGCGCAAGACCATCGAGCAGTCGATCCAGATCGTCGAACGCCGCGTCAACGAGCTCGGCACCGTCGAGCCCGTGATTCAGCGCCAGGGCAACGACCGCATCCTGGTGCAGGTCCCCGGCCTCCAGGATCCGACGCGCCTGAAGGAATTGCTGGGCAAGACCGCCAAGATGGAATTCCGCATGGTCGATACCTCCGTGCCGCCGGATCAGGCGCAGCAGGGCAGGTTGCCGCCGGAATCCGAACTCTTGATGAGCGCCTCGCCGCCGCCGACGCCTTACGTGGTCAAGAAGCAGGTGCTGGTCGCCGGCGGCGATCTGACCGACGCCCAGGCGAGCTTCGACCAGCGCACGGGTGAGCCGGTCGTCAGCTTCAAGTTCAATACGTCGGGCGCGCGCAAATTCTCGCAGGCGACGCAAGAGAATGTGGGACTGCCGTTCGCGATCGTGCTCGACAACAAGGTGATCTCGGCGCCCGTCATCCGCGAGCCGATCACCGGCGGCCAAGGCCAGATCTCCGGGAATTTCACCGTGCAATCGGCCAACGATCTCGCGATCCTCCTGCGCGCCGGCGCGCTGCCGGCGCCGCTCACGGTGGTCGAGGAACGCACCGTCGGTCCGGGTCTCGGCCAGGATTCGATCGAGAAGGGCGAGCTTGCGGCCTATGTCGGCTCGATCCTCGTCATCGTGTTCATGCTCGCGACCTACCGGCTGTTCGGCGTGTTCGCGAACGTCGCGGTGGCGATCAACGTCGCGATGATCTTCGGCCTGTTGTCGCTGCTCAACGCCACGCTAACGCTGCCTGGCATCGCCGGCATCGTGCTCACCGTCGGCATCGCGGTCGATTCCAACGTGCTGATCTACGAGCGCGTCCGCGAGGAACTGCGCGGCGGCCGCAACGCGATCTCGGCGATCGACGCCGGCTTCAAGCGGGCGCTGGCGACCATCCTCGATTCCAACATCACCACCTTCATTGCTGCCGCCGTGCTGTTCTACATCGGCACCGGCCCGGTGCGCGGCTTTGCCGTGACGCTCGGCATCGGCATCATCACCACGGTGTTCACCGCCTTCACTCTGACGCGGCTGATCGTCGCCGGGTGGGTGCGGTGGAAGCGGCCGCAGAGCGTGCCGATCTAGGAGCCTGATCGTGACTCATACCGTTCTCATCGGGCTCGGCGTCCTCATCGCCATTCTCACCGTGGTCGCGGCCCTCGGCCTCTTGCCGTCGCTGCGCATCGTTCCGGACAATACGCATTTCGACTTCACGCGCTTTCGCCGCGTCAGCTTCCCGATCTCGGCGGCGCTGTCGATCGTCGCGATCACGCTGTTCTTCACCCACGGGCTGAATTTCGGCATCGACTTCCGCGGCGGCACGCTGCTGGAGGTGCAGGCCAAGTCCGGCACCGCCGACATCGCGGCGATGCGCACGACGCTGGATTCCCTGCGTCTCGGCGAAGTCCAGCTGCAGCAGTTCGGTGGTCCCGCTGACGTCCTGATCCGCGTTGCGGAGCAGCCCGGCGGCGACGCCGCGCAGCAGGAGGCCGTGCAGAAGGTCCGCGCAGCGCTCGGCGATTCCGTCGAATATCGCCGCGTCGAGGTGGTCGGACCGCGCGTCTCCGGTGAGCTCTTGGCCTACGGCATGCTCGGCCTGATGCTCGCGATCGTGGCGATCCTGATCTATCTCTGGTTCCGCTTCGAATGGCAGTTCGCGCTCGGCGCCATGATCGCCAACGTGCACGACATCGTGCTCACGATCGGCTTCATGTCGATCAGCCAGGTCGATTTCGACCTGACCAGCATCGCCGCGCTGCTGACGATTCTCGGCTATTCGCTCAACGACACCGTCGTCATCTACGACCGTATCCGCGAAATGCTGCGGCGCTACAAGAAGATGCCGATGCCGCAGCTGCTCAACGAGTCCATCAACTCGACGCTGTCGCGCTCCATCATCACCCACGTCACGGTGACGCTGGCACTGCTCGCGCTGCTGCTGTTCGGCGGACACGCCATCCACAGCTTCACCGCGGTGATGATGTTCGGCGTGGTGCTGGTCGGCACCTACACTTCGATTTTCATTGCGGCGCCGATCCTGATCTATCTCGGTGTCGGCGAGCATCGCGAAGATGCGCCGGATGCGGCTACGCCGGCGAAGAAAAACAAGGCATGATCCGAACCGCATACCCACGCACGCGTTTGCGGGGGTAGTAAGCTCATTCGGACCTGGCTCATGGCTGGCGACCCCAACGCACCCCATTTCCCGCGCTCGGCGCCGATCGAAGCCTATGGCAAGGGCGGCTTCGCCTTCGCCGGCATGTCGCATCGAGGATCGTTGCTGTGCCTGCCCGACGCGATCTGGGCCTGGGACGTGACGGACCCCACCAAGATCGACCGCTACTCGCTCGATCGCGTGTTCACGGCCGCCAACAGCATCGACACGCTTCTGGTCGGCACTGGAACCGGGGTTTGGCTTCCGCCGCCGGAACTCCGCCAGGCCTTGAAGGCGGTGAGGGTGGTGCTGGATACGATGCAGACCGGCCCCGCCGTGCGCACCTACAACATCATGATCGGCGAGCGACGCCGCGTGGCAGCCGCGCTGATCGCGGTGCCATGAGCAGCACCGCGCCGCCACCCGATTCGGCTACCTTCTGCGCCGATCTCGTGCGCAGCCACGACTTTCCGCGTTATGTTGCGACGCTGTTCGTACCCGCCGCAGAGCGCCGCGCGCTGCTGGCGCTCTATGCCTTCAATGCGGAGATCGTGCGCGTTCGCGACCAGGTGAGCCAGCCCTTGCCCGGCGAGATTCGCCTGCAATGGTGGACCGACATGCTGTCAGGCCATGTCCATGGCAGCGCCGAGGGCAATCCGGTGGCGGCGGAGCTGCTCCGCGCGATCCGCGATTACGACCTGCCGATCGAGCCGCTGTCGCTGCTCGCCGACGAGCACCAGTTCGATCTCTACAACGATCCGATGCCGACCATGGCGGCACTGGAAGGCTATCTGGCGGCGACCTCATCGGCGTTGTTTGCCCTTGCAGCCCGGATCATGGCGCCGCCGTCGGAGGCGGCCGAGCATCTCGCCCGTCATGCTGGGCTTGCCCAGGGAATTGTCCAGGTCGTTGCCAACCTGCCGCGTGATGCGGCGCACCGGCAATTGTTCCTGCCGCAGCAAGTGCTGGCGAGCCACAACTGCAATATGGAGGATGTGTTCGCCGGCAAGGAGACGCCGAGCCTGCGCGCCGTACTGGATCAGCTCGCGGGCGAAGCGCGGCAGCATCTGACCACGGCCTCCTCGCTGCTGCCGCAGGTGCCGCCATCCGTGCGGCCCGCGTTTTTGCCACTGAGCCAGACCCAGGCCGATCTGCAGCGCCTGTCGAAACCTGGCCGCAATCCGTTCGCGCCGCAGCCGGCCTTGCGGCTGCGCACGCTGTGGACGCTGTGGCGGGCTTCGCGCTCCAGGGAATTTACCAAATAGGGGTCGGCTTATCGCCTGTGGCGGCCAAATGCTCTATGCTGGCCTATGGCTGACTTGTCCCAAAGCGCGACCTCCGATCTCGGCGACTTCCCGGTCGCACCAAGCGACATCCATGCGGCCGCCGAGACCATCCGGGGTGCCGTCGTCGAAACGCCCTGTAGCTACAGCCGGACGCTGAGCAACATCTGCGGCTGCGACATCTGGCTGAAATTCGAGAACCTCCAGTTCACCTCCTCGTTCAAGGAACGCGGCGCCCTCAATAGGCTCACCGCACTGACGCCGGAGGAGCGCGCGCGCGGCGTCATCGCGATGTCGGCGGGTAACCACGCACAGGGCGTCGCCTATCACGCAAGAAGGCTCAACATTCCCGCCACCATCGTCATGCCGGTCGGCACGCCCATGGTGAAGATCGAGAACACCAGGCATCACGGCGCGGAGGTGGTGGTTACGGGCGCGACGCTGGAGGAGGCGGCCGCGTTCGCGCGGAGCCACGGTGAGGCTCGCGGCATGATCTTCGTCCACCCCTATGACGATCCGCTGGTGATCGCCGGGCAGGGTACCGTCGGACTGGAGATGCTGAAGGCGGTGCCGGAGCTCGATACGCTGGTCGTCCCGATCGGCGGCGGCGGGCTGATCAGCGGCATCGCCATTGCCGCCAAGTCGATCAAACCGTCGCTACGGATGCTCGGCGTCGAGGCCTGGCTCTATCCCTCGATGTACAATGCCATCCATGACGGGAATCTGCCGGCGCGCGGTGACACGCTCGCCGAAGGCATCGCGGTCAAATCGCCCGGCAAGATCACCACCGAAATCGTCCGCCGCCTCGTCGATGACATCGCGCTTGTGAACGAAGCCGAGCTCGAGCGTGCGGTTGCGACCCTGATCTCGATCGAGAAGACGGTGGTCGAGGGCGCCGGTGCCGCCGGCCTTGCCGCGCTGATGTCCGATCCATCTCGCTTCGCCGGCCAGAAAGTGGGCCTGGTGCTGAGCGGCGGCAACATCGATACGAGACTGATCGCCTCGGTCCTGACCCGCGAGCTGGCACGCGAGGGGCGACTGACCCAACTCTCGCTCGATATTCCTGACCGCCCCGGGCAATTGGCCGCGGTCGCGGCGCTTTTGGCCGAAGCCGGCGCCAACATCATCGAGGTCTCGCACCAGCGGACTTTCTCCGACCTGCCGGCCAAGGCGACGCTGCTGCAACTGGTCATCGAGACCCGCGACAGCGCCCATCTCGACGAGGTGATGGCAAGGCTCAGCGCATCCGGGTTGACCGCGCGCTGCACGTGAGCGCGTCCTATCGCGGTGTTAAACCCGCGACGTGACCGATCAGCCGATCGATCTCGGCTTCCGTATTGTAATAGTGCGGCGAGGCGCGCACGACCGGCGGCAGCGCGCGGAGTTCTGCATCGATGCGGGTGCTCGACGGATCCGAAGCGCCGATGGTGATGCCCGCCGCAGCGGCACTGCTGACAATGGCGTCCGCGTCATATCCCTCCACCGTGAAACTGACGATGGCACCCGGGCGGCGGCCGAGGTCGCGTATTTGGATGCCGCGAATGGAGGCGAGGCCGCTGCGAAGACGGTCTGCAAGCAAGCGGCAGCGCTGCTCAATAGGACCAAGGCCGATCGCGAGGGCATAATCGACAGCAGCCCCCAATCCAAGCCGGGCCGCGTAGTTGTTCTCCCAGGTCTCGAAACGGCGCGCATCATCGCGGAGCTGATACTCATCGCACGAGACCCAGGGCGCCGCGAAATGGTCGATCATCGGCGGCTCAAGCCGCTGCAGCATCGCTCGGCGGACGTAGAGAAAGCCGGTACCGCGCGGCCCGCGCAGGAATTTGCGCCCCGTGGCGGACAGCATGTCACAGCCGATGGTTTCGACATCGACCACCATCTGGCCGACCGCCTGGCAGGCATCGAGCAGATAGGGAATGCCGTGCGCTCGCGCGATCCTGCCGATCGCCGCCGCGGGATTGACCAGCCCGCCATTGGTCGGAACCCAGGTGATGGCGATGAGCTTCACGCGGTCATCGATCATGCGTTCGAGCGCAGCGACATCGAGTTCGCCCGTCGCGTCGCTCGGCACGACGTCGATGATCGCGCCTGTACGCTTGGCCATCTGAAGAAACGCGACATAGTTGGCGGCGTACTCTGCCTCGGCGGTCAGGATGCGATCGCCCTGGGCAAATGGAAGCGAATAAAACGCCATCTGCCAGGCAACCGTCGCGTTCTCCATGAGGGCGATCTCGTCGGGCGCGGCATTCAGCAGCCGCGCGACCGAACCGTAGACCGTGTCGAGCCGGGCGGACTCGCGATCAGCGGCGGTATAACCTCCGATCTCGCTTTCGAGGTCGATGTGCCGCTTCATCGCTGTGGCGACGGGCGTTGGCATGAGAGCAGCACCCGCATTGTGGAGATACGCAAGCCGGGAGGCGGCTGGTGTGTCGGTGCGTATCCGGTCGATGTCGATCAAGTGAGAGCCTCTGCGTTAGGGTTCCCTGAGTTTGGCACAACGACGCACGCGAGCAAGATCGGACAATGGATGCCGCGCCTGGAGCATGCCGATCCGGATGCTATGATGATAGAGGGCGTGATTTGGTAGGAATTTGAAAGGACCCGCGATGGCGAAGAACACGATTTGCCTCTGGTACGACAAGGACGCCGAGGCGGCGGCCCGCTTCTACGCCGAGACGTTCCCCGCTAGCGCCGTGAGTGCCGTTCACCGCGCGCCCAGCGATTACCCGTCCGGCAAGGCCGGCGATGTGCTGACGGTCGAATTCACAGTGGCTGGCCTTGCTTGTCTCGGACTTAACGGCGGGCCCATGTTCAGACACAACGAGGCCTTCTCGTTTCAGATCGCTACCGACGATCAGGAGGAGACTGACCGCTATTGGAACGCCATCGTCGGCAATGGCGGGCAGGAAAGCGCTTGCGGCTGGTGCAAGGACAGATGGGGCGTCTCCTGGCAGATCACGCCGCGCGTATTGATCGAGGCGCTGGCGGCCGGCGGCCCTGAAGCCAAGCGCGCCTTCGACGCGATGATGGGCATGACCAAGATCGACGTCGCCGCAATCGAGGCGGCGCGGCGCGGCTGAAATTGTCAGGCCTCAGATGCAGAGGCTGAGCAGCTTGATGTGGCAGCCGCTGGACTTTGGCTTGCTCGTGGGCACGGCCTCGCGCTTCACGGCAACCAGCGGCTCCTTGTCCTTCTTTCTCTTGCCCTTCGGCTCGTAGTCGCCGGCGATCACCATCGCCCAATAGGTGCGCTTGCCGCTGGCATTCTTGGCGCTCGCGATGCCGACGCGGGAGGCGTTGTGCAGCAACAGGTTCTTGCGGTGTCCGGAGGAGTCGATCCACTGTCCCAGGGTCTTCTCGAAATTGTCGTAGCCGTAGGCGATGTTCTCGGCGGCACGGCCCGCGCCGGCTGGCGCCACACGGCGGTTGAACGGGCCGAGTGCGTCGTGGCTGAGATCGTCCTTCGTCGCCATCGCGCGGGCCTGGTCCATGGCGATGCGGTCAAGGGTTGAATCGCGGACGACACGGACTTCGCCGTGCTTGAGGCGGAAGCTCGAGATCAGCTCGGCGGGGGACTCGGCCATTGCGGGTGTGATGGCCAGCAGTAGAAGGCCGGCGATCACCCCGCCGACCACACGATGCATCATCGTCCCCCGACCGCCCATGACCCCCACCAAGTCTGCCCCAAGTCTGCCTTTGCCGACCGCTTCTCTATCGCCAATGTGGACGCTTCAAGGCGCCAGGCCCTAGCTCGTTGGCAGATCCGCCTCGAAATTGAAGCGATCGCGCAGGTTCTTGCGCTGCTCGAGGATGGCCTTGAGGAAGGCGCGGTCCTGATCGTTCTTCATCATCGGCTCGATCAGGTCGAGCTGGTTCATGGCGACCAGTTGCAGGATCTCGGTGCGCGGTTTGCCGCTGGTGTCGCGGGGCAGGGCGTGCACGACCTGGATGTGTTCCGGCGGCTTCGGGCCCTTGGCGGCCGCAAGCTCGTTGCGCAGATCGCCTTCGAGCACGGCCTGATCGGCTTCGACGAAGGCATAGAGCCCGACGCCGGAGCGGCGGTCGGCAAAGGCGACGATGGCGGTGTCGCGCACGGCCGGGTTCTTGCGGATCAGTGCCGCCAGCACCGGCGCGTCGTTGACGAGCCGGCGGCCGCCACCCTCGCGGTCAGTGAAGTTGAACAGGCCGCGGGTGATGGCGCGATAGACCTTCTTGCCGGTGACAAGCCAGAGGCTCGCCGCGAACGATTTCTTCGCCAGGATCTTCCGCTCGCGCGGCGTCAGTGCGTCCGGTGCGTAGGAGCGCTTGTGCTTGAGCAGATGCCGGAGGTCTTCATAGGCAAGGATGCGGTAGAGCCGGCCGCGCCGCGCAAAGCAGGCCGCGAGCTGAAAGTCGGTCACATAGGCATGGCCGTCGCGTCCGACCAACCAGTTCTGTTCCTTGGCGAGATCGTTGTGGCAGATGCCGGCGCGGCGAAGCCGGCGCAGCGCGGCCTTGGCCGAGCGGAAATAGGCGAGGTCGCCATGCGGCTTGGCCAGATGCAGCGCGACGCCATCAACGAAGCCGCGCACCAGCGCGCGGCGTCCAGCCCACAGCAGCTCCGGACCGACGTTGAGGCCTTTGGCGAGCGCCAGCGCGCGCTTCTCGCGGGCGAACAGATGGCGTGCCAGGAGGAACGACCACCACGGCACCTCGTCGAGCCGGCGCAGCACCGCGTCGACCTCGCCGTCCTCGCTGCGGAAGCGGCCGCGCTCGACGGTCGAGAACACGTCGCGCTTGAGCAGTACGCCCTCGGTCCAGCGCGCCGAGAGCGCCGCGGCGTCGTCTTGGGGGAGGCTCATCGAAAACTCACGCCGCGGCGGCAATGCGCAGGTGATCGGCGATCCAGCGATCGAGATCGGCGAGCGCGCGTGCGCTCATCGCCTGCTTCTTGGCCACCGTCTTCTCGTTGCCGCGCAGCCGCGTGCCGTCGGCCTTCTTGGTCGGCACGGTCGCGAGCGGCGGGAATAGGCCGAAATTGATGTTCATCGGCTGAAACGAGCGCGTGCCGGGCTCGATGGTTTCGATATGGCCGCCCGTGATGTGGCCGAGCAGCGATCCCAGCGCCGTCGTGCCGGGCGGACTCGCCAGCGTTTCGCCGCGCGCATCGGCGGCCGCGTAGAGGCCCGCGATCAGGCCGACGCTGGCGGATTCCACATAGCCCTCACAGCCCGTCATTTGGCCAGCAAAGCGCAGCCGCGGCTGCGCGCGCAGGCGCAACTGGCCATCGAGCAGCTTTGGCGAATTGAGGAAGGTGTTGCGATGCAGGCCGCCGAGGCGGGCGAATTCGGCCTTCTCCAATCCCGGAATGGTGCGGAAGATGCGCTGCTGCTCGCCGTATTTCAGCTTCGTCTGGAAGCCGACGATGTTGTAGAGCGTGCCGAGCTTGTTGTCCTGGCGCAGCTGCACGATCGCGTAAGGCTTTGTGGTCGGATCGTTCGGATTGGTGAGGCCGACCGGCTTCATCGGACCGTGGCGCAGCGTTTCGGGGCCGCGTTCCGCCATGACCTCGATCGGCAGGCAGCCGTCGAAATAGGGCGTGTTGGTCTCCCACGCCTTGAACTCGGTCTTCTCGCCGGCGATCAGTGCCGCGACGAAGCCATCATACTGCTCCTTCGTCATCGGGCAGTTGATGTAGTCGGCGCCGTTGCCGCCAGGACCGACCTTGTCGTAGCGCGACTGGAACCAGGCCACCGACATGTCGATGGAGTCGCGGTGCACGATCGGCGCGATCGCATCGAAGAAGGCGAGCGCATTCTCGTCCGTCAGCTCGCGGATGGCATCGGCCAGCGGCGCAGAGGTGAGGGGGCCGGTCGCAACGATGACGTTGCTCCAGTCGGCCGGCGGCAGGCCTGCGACCTCGCCGCGGGCGATCTCGATCAGGGGGTGGTCGTTCAGCGCCTTGGTGACGGCCGCAGAGAAGCCGTCGCGGTCGACGGCCAGGGCGCCGCCGGCGGGTACCTGGTTGGCATCGGCGGCGCGCATGATCAGCGAGTCGAGCCGGCGCATTTCCGCATGCAGTAGGCCGACGGCGTTGTTGGCGGCGTCGTCCGAGCGAAACGAATTGGAGCAGACGAGCTCGGCGAGCCCGTCGGTGCGGTGCGCCTCGGTCATGCGGCTCGGCCGCATCTCGTGCAACACCACGGCCACGCCCGATTTGGCGACCTGCCAGGCGGCTTCGGAACCGGCAAGGCCGGCGCCGATCACGTGCACGATGTTGGATTGGGGTCCTGTCATGGAGCGGACAGGTAGCGCTTTTCGGCGCCCAGTGGAATCGCCGAGATCGAGTTTTCTGCCACCAGATGCGACAACGCCCGCACGAGGCGGGCGCTATCGGTTCGTCCGGTGAAGGGCTGAATGATATCAGCCCTGATACTGGCCGGCGGCAACGCGCGGGATGTCCGAGCGATCGAGGCCGATATCGGCCAGTTCGCGATCGCTGAGCTGGGACAGCTCGGCAACATTGCGCTGATAATCCCGGAAAGCCTGGATCATGCGGATGAGCGAGAGCAGCATTGGTAGTCTCCTGTAGTTCGATTCAGCCCTTGCCCGGGCCTCATCGTTGAAATGAATATAGGAGGGAGTGGTGCAGTGCGAAAGTTCCGATGTTGCGATGCAGCTAGGCGAAGAATGCATAGCACTGGTAACCGGCGATTAACCCGACGGCATTCCCGCCCAGGCCGCGGGCAAGACAAGCAATTTGGTGCCATAAATTCCCGCGAATTCACGGGGGTTATTGCGGATCATGCAGTTTAATACATGATGGAATTCCTCGTACCTGCAAGGAGTTCAACAGCGTCTGGACCCAAGTTAGATATGCACGAATCGCATGCACGACATTGGCATAAAAATGAATATTAATTCATAAAAAGAGCTGCCGATTCGCTTCGGAAATTGGCTGAACGGCAAAACGAAGGTTTAAGGCGCGCGGGCGAGCTGGGTGGCGAAATAGGCGACGGTCTTGGAATAGACCTCGCTCTTGTTCCACTGCTGGAGCACCGCGAAGTTCGGACCGCCCGGCTGCCAATCCTTACCGCGCTGCCAGCCATAGCCGGCGAGATAATTGGCGGTGGAGGCGAGCACATCGGGCGCGTTGTGCAGGAGATCGCGCTTGCCGTTGCCGTCGAAATCGACCGCGTACTTCATCCAGGATGACGGCATGAACTGGGTTTGGCCGAGCTCGCCGGCCCAGGCGCCCTTCATGTCGGCGGGTGCGAGATCGCCGCGCTGGACGATGCGCAATGCATCCATCAGCTCGCCGCGAAACTGCTCGGCGCGCCGGCAGTCATAGGCCAGTGTCGCCAGCGAACGGATGGTGGCGAACTTGCCAGTGTTGACGCCGAAATCGGTCTCGAGCCCCCAGATCGCGACCAGCACCTCGCCGGGCACGCCATAGGCCTGCTCGATGCGCGACAGCACCGAGCCGTATTGCTTCATCATGTTGGAGCCGCGCTGCAGGCGCGGTGGCACCATGCGGCCGGAAAACTCCTCGAAGGTCTGGGTGAAGACTTTTTGCGATCGATCGCGGTTGAGCACGCCCTGATCGAGCGTCACACCGGCGAGCCCCGATGCAATGGCCTGTTGCGAGATGCCTTTGGCCGCAGCGTCGGTTTTGAAGTCCGCAAGCCAGGCGTCGAAATTGCCCGAGCCGCAGGCAACAGCGGCGAGCGCTGGCTGGACTGACAGGATGGACGCGGAGAGGGCGAGGGCTGCAAGAGCGAGACGAGAAATCGTCGTGGTCATCAGATGAAATGGATTCCGTGAAGTGATCTGACTGGCGCGCGCAATCTCGGTTGTAACCGCGGCCAAAGCAAGGCTGTGACAGCGCGACCCTGCCCGAGCCGGGCAGGATCGCACGTCACGATATCGTCAGGCGTCCGTGTTGTTCCTCCAGGGGAAGAGGTTGGCGGGGAAGTCGGCGGCCGGCTTGCGCGGACGATGCGGCGGAGGCGGCACTGGACGTGCATCTGGATCGGACACGATCACCTTGCGGTAGAGGTGCCAGGTGGCATGGCCGAGCAGGGGGATCACCACGGCGAGGCCAAGGAACGCCGGGATCGTGCCGAGCGCCAGCAGCACCGCCACGATCAGGCCCCAGGCCGCCATCGGCGCCGGGTTCTTTGCGACGACGCGCAGCGAGGTGACCATCGCCTCGAATGCACCGGCATGACGGTCCAGCATCAAGGGGAACGACACGGCGCTGATGCAGAGCGCGGCGAGCGCGAACAGGAAGCCGGTGCCGCAGCCGACCACGATAAGCCACCAGCCCTGCTGCGTCGTCAGCACGCGCGTGATGAAATCCGAGATACCGGTCACGCCCTCATAGCCGAACGCCGCAACATAGATCGCTTGTGCGGTCGCGACCCAGGTTACGAACAGAGCGAGCAGCAGCGTGCCGAGGCCGAGCATCGCACCGAAGGAGGGCGAGCGGAGCACCTCCATGGCATCCCAGGCGGTGGCCTCTTCATGGCGTTCGCGCCGGCTGGAAAGCTCGTAGAGACCGAGCGCGGCGAAGGGCCCGATCAACGCGAAGCCGGCGGCCAGCGGAAACAGCAGCGGCAGCACCGAATAGCCCATCACCACGCGGGCGAGCACGAGGCCGAGCACCGGATAGATCACGCAGAGGATGATCGCGTGGCTCGGAACGGCCTTGAAGTCCTCCCAGCCGCGCTTCAGCGCGTCGTGCAGGTCGGACAGTTGGATGGTTCGGATCACCGGCCCGGCCGCTTCCGCGGTCCGGGCCATGCTGGGGACATTGCCCTGGTAGAGTGTGGCCATGGTCGGTTGCTCCCTTGCCATGCGGTCGATCTCGCGCCGGCAACGGCGCAAGTGGTCGCCTTCTTTGAACGATCGCGATTCCGACCAGACGCGAATTCCGGATGGCATCGCGAGCTGAACCGCAAGCGTACTCCCAATTCCGAGTCCTGTCCCTCGCGCCTGGGCGAATTTCGATGACGCAGTGCAAACCTCGCCGATGTCATTCGGTCGTCATTTCGCCGCAGATAAGCTGATGCTGCGTGCTGCTTCGCAGAACTTCGCGGGCGTAACGCACGAACATCGTCTATAGTGCCACTCAAGGCCCTTCCAACGGATCCTTTTCGGGGAGCAGACATGAGCATTTTCGGGAAAATCATGAGCGCGATCTTCGGCAGCCAGCCGGCTGCTGTCGCGCCTGGCGGCAGCGCGCCCGCAGGGGCCGCACCGGGCACATCGGCGCCGGCTGCCGCGCCCATGGCAGCCGTCGACGTCGCCGCGATCGTCGACAAGGCGGTGGCCGCGCACAAGGGCGAGAAGCTGGAATGGCGCACCTCCATCGTCGATCTCATGAAGGCGCTCGACATCGATTCCAGCCTTGCGGCGCGCAAGGATCTCGCCAAGGAGCTGGGCTACACCGGCGATATGAACGACTCGGCGAGCATGAACGTCTGGCTGCACAAGCAGGTGATGTCCAAGCTCGCCGCCAATGGCGGTAAGCTGCCGCCGGAGATCAAGCACTGACCGATCGCTCGGTCGTAGCGCAAGGGCCCGCGATCTCGCGGGCCCTTTTGCGTTCAGGCGAGGAGATCCGCATCTTCCGGATGCCTGTCGAGATAGTCGACGACGAAGCCACAGCCGGCGATCACCTTCTTGCCGTCGCGGCGGATCAAGTCCAGCGCGCCCTTGACCAGTTCGGACCCGATACCGCGGCCGCGCAGGGCGCGCGGCGTTTCGGTATGGGTGATGATCACGGCCGACGGCGTCAGCCGGTAATTGGCGAAGGCGATGCCGCCGCCGACATCGAGCTCGAAGCGGCTCCTGTCCTTGTTGTCGCGTACCGAAGCCGCCATGCGGGCCCCTTCCAAAGTGCAGATTGCGTCCTGATCTAGGAGGCTGAGCCCGCCCTTGCCAAGGTGAGACCAAGGGAGATTGCCGCAGGGGAGATATCTGCAAACGCGCGTCCTTGCGGCCGCAGTGCAGTATGGAAGTCTCGCTGTGCGAGCATGATGCAGCGAGTGCAAATAATCCTCGGTATTGCCCTTGCAAGCCCCACGGCGGTTCCCACGTCCTTGAGAGGACATACGCCCGAATGCGGCCGGCAGGGTCGCTAGACATTCGGAGTGTCATGATTGCCAGCCGCAGACGTATGCCTCTTGTAGGAGGGTACGATGTCGGATTTTGGTTTCTTGGGTACTCATCGAACATGGGAAGATTGGTGCGGGATGCTGCTCGGCGCGCTGATCGTGGCTTCGCCGTGGTTTCCCATCCAGGATCAGCCGGTCACCGGACACGAAACGATGATCCTGAATGCCGTCGCGGTCGGTCTGGTCGTGTTTGGCATCAGCCAGCTCGAATATGTTGCCTTGCAGCGCTGGCAAGAGGTGACGACGATCCTGGTCGGGCTGTGGCTCATCGCCTCGCCTTACGTGATCGGCTATTCCGGTGAAGGCTTTCTCCGCATCTACCACACGAGCCTCGGTGCGGTGGTGGTGCTGCTCGGCGTACTGCAGTTGTGGCAGGACTGGGATCTGAATGACCAGGACATGCTCAGGCACGGACAATAGGCCGTAGATATCGGCAGGCCCGCCGGCCGCGGGCCTGTGTCCTTAGCTCGTGACGAGATCTGAGTAGTCCGGACGCCGCTCGATCCACGAGGGCAGTTCGGTTCAATCGGCGGCTTTGGCGAGCCTGGAATCTTCGGGCTGCGGCTGCGGGCCGAGGCAACCCTGACAGATGACCAGGGAGCGATTGACCCTGGCGTCCTGCTCGGCGTCGGTGCCGTCCTGCGCCTGCCGCCATTCCTTCGAAGAGGGCTGAAGTTCGGCGTGCGATCGGTCGTGCTCGGATCGGGCTGCGGTGCGCGCAGGTCCGGACGCTGCGTGCGGCCGGTTGGGATCTTCGCCGGCGCCATCCCAGGCATAGCGCGCGGGCTTGAAGGCGGGATCTGAGGCCAGATGCGCTTGCGGGGCCACGGCACATCCGGCAAGCGCCAGCGTAAGCAGGAGGACGGCGGGCGCTTTGACCATGATGTGACACTCTGAACGCAAGAACTGAGCGAGGTTGCGCCGGTCATGTTTAAAATTCCCTGAACGATTGCGTCCGCGCCGGCGACAGAGGCGTATGCGCTATCTGATCCTCCTGCTCGCCCTCTTCGCCTCCGCCGCGCGCGCCGAAGACGCAAGACCCTTCAATCCGTCCGACTATCCGCCCGGCGTGCAGAACGCGCTGCGCTACGCCAATGAGGAATGCGACAGCCAGGACGGTGGCACCGTGACCTTCGCGCCGGACACTGTGCGCAAGATCGACCTGACCGGCGACGGCCGTGACGACTACATCGTCGATTTCAGCGGCACCAAATGCGGCGAGCGCGAGACCATCTATTGCGGAACCGGCGGCTGCACCATGAACATCCTGGTGGCGTTGCCGGGTGGGGATGTGCGTCTCGTCTTCGACGGTCGCGCCCGCAGCTACGGGATCAAGCCGAAATCGACCAGTCACGGCGCTTCGCGCGTCATCCGCTTCGATCTGCATGGCAGCTATTGCGGCGGCTTTGGTGCGCAGACCTGCGTCAAGGAGAGGGCCATCACGACGAAGCCGTTTGCCTTCAGGGAGCCGTAGGGCAGGTACGCGGCCGGCGGCCTTGCGGGAGCGCGTTCGGTCGCGATAAATGGACTGCAATGAGCGGGTGGCTCGCGTGCCTTCCGCCGTCGAAGAGGAAACCCGATGCAGCCCCTGCGCATGTCCCGCCGCGTCATGAATCTCGCTTACATGCTGACCCAGAATGCGCGGCGGCATGGATCGCGAGCTGGCTTTGTCTGGGGTGACAAGTCCTGGACCTGGCGCGAGATCGATGCACAGGTCTCGGCGCTGGCGGCCGCGCTCGCCGCACGCGGCATCGCGAAGGGCGACCGCATCCTCGTCCATTCCAAGAATGGCGACGAGATGTTCTTTTCGATGTTCGCCGCGTTCCGGCTCGGTGCGGTCTGGGTGCCCACCAATTTTCGCCTGATGCCGGATGAGGTCAGCTATCTTGCGCAGGCCTCCGGTGCCAAGGCGTTTCTGTGCCATATCGATTTTCCCGAGCACGCTGCGGCCGTGAGCGGCGGTGCGCTGGAATTCACCTGGAGCATCGAAGGCAAGGCCGCGTTCGGCGAGCGCTCGGTGGCTGACGCGATCGTCTCGCAAGCCGGCGCTGCCGTGGAGAACGTCGCGGTCGAGCACGACGATCCCTGCTGGTTCTTCTTCACCTCCGGCACCACCGGCCGCTCCAAGGCGGCCGTGCTGACCCACGGCCAGATGGGATTCGTCGTCACCAATCATCTCGCCGATCTGACGCCCGGCACGACGGAGCAGGATGCCTCGCTGGTGGTGGCGCCGCTGTCGCACGGTGCCGGCGTGCATCAGCTGATGCAGACCGCGCGCGGTGCACGCACCGTGCTGCTGCCGACCGAAAAATTCGACATCAACGAGGCGTTCCGCCTGATCGAGGCGCATCGCGTCAGCAATCTCTTCACGGTGCCGACCATCCTGAAGATGATGGTCGAGCATCCCGCCGCCGACAAATACGATCATTCCTCGCTGCGCCAGGTCATCTATGCCGGCGCGCCGATGTATCGCGAGGACCAGAAGGCGGCGCTGAAGAAGCTCGGCAAGGTGATCGTGCAGTATTTTGGCCTTGGTGAGGTCACTGGCAACATCACGGTGCTGCCGGCCGCGCTGCACGATCCCGAGGACGGCCCGCATGCGAAGATCGGCACCTGCGGTTTCGAGCGCACCGGCATGCAGGTCTCGATTCAGGACAACGACGGCCGCGAGCTTGCCGCCAACCAGAGCGGCGAGATCTGCGTGATCGGACCCGCGGTGTTTGCCGGCTACTACGATAATCCTGAAGCAAATGCGAAGGCGTTCCGCAACGGCTGGTTCCGCACCGGCGATCTCGGTCACATGGACGAGGAGGGTTTTGTCTACATCACGGGACGGGCCTCCGACATGTACATCTCCGGCGGCTCCAACATCTATCCGCGCGAGATCGAGGAGAAGATCTTGACGCATCCGGCCGTCGGCGAGGTTGCCGTGCTCGGCGTACCCGATGCGACCTGGGGTGAGGTCGGCGTTGCCGTCTGCGTCGCGCGCGAGGGCGCGACGCCTGTGAGTGAAGCGGAGATGGCGGCGTTCCTCGCGCCGAAGGTGCCGCGCTACAAGATGCCGAAGCGCTTCTTCTTCTGGGAGGCGCTGCCGAAATCCGGCTACGGCAAGGTGCCGAAGCGCATGGTGCGTGATGAGCTCGAGGCGCGAGGCCTGCTCGATCTCGACAAGACGAAGGCAGGCTGAGCGGGCGTCATGCGCAGCATCAAGCAGCCGGGCGCACCTGGCGCAGAACGTATCCAATGGGTGGAGGCGAGGGGACGCGCCTTCGCGTTCACGCTTGAAGCCGGCCTGCCGCTGCTGGAAGCAGCGCGCCGCGGTTTTGCCGCGGAGGGTTTTGCCGGCGGCGTGCTCAATTTTGGCGCTGGCGCGCTCGGGCCGTTCGGCTATGTGATGCCGGCGCTGTCGAAGACTGGCGAGAACGCTGCGTTCTACAGCGATACGTTCCGGCCCAAGGGCGTGACGCGCACGAAGCTCGGCAGCATGACGCTGGGCATGCGCGACGGCGCGCCGTTCTTTCATTGCCACGGGCTGTGGACGGAGGCCGATGGCCGCGCCGGCGGCGGCCACATGCTGCCGGACGAGACTGTTGTCGCCGAGCCGTTCGCCGTCGAAGCGTTCGGTCTGGATGGTGCGATGTTCACGGCCGAGCCTGATCCGGAGACCAATTTCAAGCTGTTCGGGCCTGTGGCGGCTGCGAGCACCGGTGCGCAGGCCACGAGCCGAGCGTTTGCGATGCGGCTGCGGCCGAACCAGGATTTTGCGGGTTGCCTCGAAGCATTCTGTCGCGCACACGGCATTGCCCGCGCCAAGCTCCACGGCGGCGTCGGCTCGACCATCGGCGCGCGCTTCACCCATGGCGGCGTAACCGAGCCGTTCGCCACTGAGCTGGCAATAACGTGCGGCGCGATCGAGGCCGGTTCGTCCGGCGCGCTCGAAGCCGCACTCGACGTCGCCCTGATTGACTACACCGGCGGCCTTGCCGAGGGGCGTCTGGTCCGCGGCGACAATCCCGTGCTGATGACCATGGAGCTGGTGCTGGTGCCCATGGGCTAATCCTTGTGCTGATGCTTTGGCTGATCCGTGGGCTAAGGCACGACCGAAGCTTGCGACCTTCGGCAGATGCCACTTCCATGCAGTTGTCGTTCCTGATATGTTCCTTCGGAGATTTCGGCGGGGACGGAGCGGGGCAGGGGCATGAGCCGGACACGACGTCGACAGACCACACTGCGCGCGCCCTATCTCAGGCGTGTCTGGCTCGATCGCTCGCGGGTCGAGGACTGGGAGGCTTATCCGTTCTGCCTTCCCGTCTTCAGGGATGAGTTCGATCACAGCTTCGAGTCCGCGGTCACGATCATCGTCGGCGAGAACGGAACCGGGAAATCGACCATTCTCGAAGGCATCGCGGGGATGGCTGGCTTTGCCAGCACCGGCGGCCGCAAGGGCTTTCAGGAGATCGACGGCGGCGGCATCGAAATCACTGGCGAAGAGCTGTCGTCTGCCTTGCGGGCCGCGTGGGTCCCGAAGGTGACCGACGGCTGGTTCTTCCGCGCGGAGACATTCTTTTCGGTTGCCCGCTATCTCGACCGCTCGGCCGTGAGCGCCGCGCAAGCCATGGAAGGCGTGTTTGGTGCGAGCGTCCAGGAAGCTCCGGACTATCTCTCCTTTTCCCATGGCGAGGGCTTTCTGGTCTTCTTCGAGGAGCGCTGCCAGAAGCAGGGCATCTACATCTTCGATGAGCCGGAATCGGCACTGTCGCCGGCGCGGCAGATGGACTTCCTCAAGCTCCTGCATCGCATGGATATCTCCGGCAATTGCCAGGTGATCATGGCAACCCACGCGCCTCTGCTGATGGCCTATCCCAACGCGCAGCTGCTGCGGCTGGGAAAATATGGACTTGAGCCTGTTACGGTGGAGCAGACCGATCATTATCGGGTCATGCGTGAATTTTGCGACGATCCGCGCGGGTTCGTGGAGGCGACGCTGGGGGAGTGATTGGGGATGTGGCAGACACCCGCTCTCTCCGTCGTCATTGCGAGGAGCTCTTGCGACGAAGCAATCCAGAGTCTTTCCACGGTGGCAGACGGGATTGCTTCGCGGAGCCTGTCATCGGGCCGCGCTTCGCGCGGACCCGTTGGCTCGCAATGACGGAGTGTAAGGCAACAGCGCACCTACTCTCGTGTCCCGGACAAGCTGCAACGCGTGAGCGTTGCGGCGCAGAGCCGGGTCCCAGGAGGCCGCGCGGTGCGCTGCTGCATGGGCCCCGGCTCTGCAGCGCATCGCCGAAGAGGCGCCGCGCTGCGTCCGGGGCACGAGAGCGGAATTCATCTGTTCGAATCTAAATCGCACACACGGTTTCCCGTTCTCGCGGCACATCTGCCCGAGCTTTGCTTCAATCATCGCCCTCGAAGATGCCGAGGGCGCAGGGAAGGCCGGGCGCCGGCTGGCACCCGCGGTCCGCTGTGCGCAAATGCGCTGGAAACAAATGCACAGCGGCATACAGGGCAGCCTGGACATCCCGGCCTTCCCTGCGCAGTGGTTTTACGGCTTATGTCGTGATCTCCCCGGGGAGCGATGCACTATTGCCCCCGTCGCCTTGCGGATGGCTGATGTTGCGGGCCCGGTCGGGCCGCATGCATCACCGCAACACTTGGCGCACAGACCCCGGGCGCCAGGACCACACGATTTTGCCGTACGCAGGCTGCACCCGTCGTGTGCGCGCGGCGTTCGCTCACGGAGTGACCCGCCCTGCAAACCACCTCCGCGCGGTGCCGCCCGCGTCCACCACATCCCATCCCGCGTTCGTGACGATCGCGATCCGCCCCTCGGCCCGGGTTGGGGTGACCGAAACATGCGATAATTCCGAATTCGAGTAAAGCGAATTGTTTTGATTTGGACGCATTGACCCTGGCCTCGTGTGTTTTGCCCGTCGGGCAACGCAAGGGATGGTGTGGATACGGGCACCGACGCTTGCCACAGCCGCGCCACGAACAGGTCTCCCCATGGTCCAAATATGCGCTACGATGACCTCAGCGCGCCTCAAGTCGCGCAGATTGATGAATGAGGAAACGGTATGAGGATGACGATGGGAACGGCGATCGCCGGGGTGGCGGCGCTGGCGGTGGTGGGGATGGCTCTGACGGCGGCTTTTGAGCCGGTCTGGGCCCATGGGCCGACCCGGCAGAAGGTGCGGGAATCGATCGAGATCAGCGCGCCGCCGGCCAAGGTCTGGGCCGCAATCGGCAATTTCCAGGACATGAACTGGCTCCCGCCGGTCACCAAGACCGAGGGCCAGAAGGGCAACGAGATCGGCGCGACGCGGACGCTGACCCTGACGGGCGGACCGACGGTCGAGGAGGAGCTCTACAAATACGAGCCCGAGATGCTGAGCTATTCGTACCGGATCACCAAGGTTGACGTGAAGGTGCTGCCGGTGACCAATTATTCCTCGACCTTGACGGTGTCGCCCGCGCCTGATGGCAAAGCGAAGCTGGAATGGGCCGGCGCGTTCTATCGTGGTTACCCCAACAACGATCCGCCACCGGAGCTGAGCGACGAGGCCGCGGTGAAGGCGGTGAGCGGGCTGTACAAGGCCGGGCTCGAGGCGCTCAAGAAGAAGATCGAGAGCGGTAGCTGATCGTGCGAGCGCTGGTCCTGGCGGCCTTGGCCGCCAGCCTTTGCGCTGCCAGTCTCGGTATAGCGGGGCCTGGCAGCGCGTCCGCCGAAGAGGCGTTCGTCACTAACCAGCTCAGTGACGATCTGATGGTCGTGGACCTCGCCACTGCGCGCAGCGTTGCGACCATCCCGATCGGCGGCAAGCCGGCGGGCGTCGCCGTCAGCGCGGACGGGCGCTTTGCCTATGTGACGAGCCCCGACGCCAAGGCGGTGACGGTGGTGGACGCGGCCGCGCGGCAGATTGTGGGGCGGATCGAGGTCGGCGGCGGGCCGCTCGGCATTGCCGTCGCGCCCGATGGTAAGACGGTTTATGTCGCCGACTGGTATGCCGCCGCGGTGCGGGCGATCGATACGGCCTCGCGCAGCGTCACGGCCAGCATCGCCGTCGGCGCCTCGCCATCGGGCCTTGCAGTAACGCCGGATGGCAAGCTGCTGCTCTCGGCCGACCGCGACGACGACAGCGTCTCGGTGGTGGACACCGCGACACGGCAGCGCAAGGCGACGATCAAGGTCGGCACCCGTCCGTTCGGCGTCACCATCGACGCTGACGGCAAGCGCGCCTACACCGCCAATGTCGGCTCCGACGATGTCTCCGTGATCGACATCGCCGAAGGCCGCGAGATCGGCCGCGTGCCCGTCGGGATGCGGCCCTATGCGGTGGCGCTGACGCTGGGGCGCGGCTTCGTCACCGACCAGTATGGCGGCACCGTCAGCGTGTTCGATCTGGCGACGCTTAAGCCGATCAAGCGCATCAATGTCGGCGATTATCCCGAAGGCATCGCCGCCACCGCCGACGGCAAGCGCATCATCGTCGCGTGCTGGGAGAGCAACGTGCTCGATATCATCGATGCCACTGATCTGAAAGTCATCGGCGAGGTCAAGACCGGCGACGGCCCACGGGCGTTCGGGGCGTTCTTGCGGAGGACGGAGTAGGGGATTGCGTAGGGGCGGTTAGCCGGACCACGCGCGAGATGTGGAAGGCGTAACCCACCAAGCCGCGAGCAACGGAGGATCGGAAGACGCACAGCGGTGGGTTACGCGAGCAGATGCGCTACGCATCTGCAGGGCTAACCCACCCTACGATTCCGCGATCTCGGCACAACACATCCGCAATCTCGTCCATCCGTTCGAACGTGTAATCCGGCTTCAGCGCCCGCAGCGCCGCCGGCGCCGCATAGCCCCAGTACACCGCGCCGCAGGCAATGCCGACGGTGCGCGCCGCCTCGATGTCGCGGACCTCGTCGCCGATCGCGATGACCTGGCTCGGCTCGACGCCGGCGCGGCGGATGACTCGACGGAATTTCGCGGGCTTGCCGAACAGCGAGGCCGCGCAGTCGAAATGCGAAAACAGCGCGGCGGCCTCGCCAAGCTTCTCGCGCGCATTGGCCTCGCTGTCGGATGTCACCAGCGCGAGCTGCACGCCGTTGTCCGCCAGCGCCCGCAGCATGGTCTCGACGCCCGCAAACAGCGCAATCTCGCTAGCTGCCTCCGCCTTCAACCGCCGCGCATGCCGCGCGATCGCCGGCAGCTTCCACACGGGCACTTCGAGCCGGGAGAGGATCTCGCGGCTCGACGCATGCCGCAGCTCTTCGATGTCTTCATCCGCGACACGGCGAAAGCCGAAGCGATCGGCGACGTCGTTGATGGTGCGCAGGAACCACGAAAAGCTGTCGGCCAGGGTGCCGTCGAGGTCGAAGATGGCGAGGGAGTAGGGCATTGTGGGTTCTGGAGTTCGCTGACAGGCAAGATGTGACGTGCTATCATTCGGCAAAATTTCGAGGACAGCCATGCGGCACGAGCGAATTGAAATCAACCCGGCGGTCATGGACGGCAAGCCCGTGATCCGCGGGACGCGTGTGCCGGTCGAACTGGTGTTGCGCGAGCTGGGTGCGGGTATGACCACTGAGGCCATCATCGCGGAGCACCCGCGGCTTACGCCTGATGATATCCGGGCGGCCCAGGCGTTCGCAGCCGACTATTTGGCTGACGAAGACATCATTTATCGCTGAACCGTGCTCGGCTCGCGGACGAGTGCGTCACGGTCTCTCTGGTTCGAGAACTGCGCGGCGCCGGTCACGACGTGCTTTGCGTCGCCGAATTTGCTGCCAGTCTGAGCGACGTGGAGGTCATCGTGCTGGCGTCGCGGGAAGGGCGTCTTCTCCTCACAGCTGACAAAGATTTCGGCGAGCTTGTCTTTCGTCGCGGCCAAGCCGTTCCAGGTCTTATCCTGTTGCGCATCGATCCGGAGAATGGGCCGCTGGTACGGAAGCGGCTGCTGGAGGCCGTCGACAAGTTCGGCCAAGGGCTCTTCGGCCGCTATGTCGTGATTGATGAGGTTCGTTTTCGATCCCGTGAGTCACCGCAATTTGCGGACATGAACATTGATATCGATATCGATGTTGCTGACGCAAGTCTGAGTGGTCCGATGTGAGCCGCCCTCGTGCCAATGGCCGTCGCGCGCTCGAGCACCGCTGACATTGGCCAGCTTCAGGCAGCGCCATTGCGGCAGCGGCCCGCTGCTTTCGCCAGAAAACTGCCAAGCCAGCACAGTTTCTTCACCGCGTTTGTTGGTGCCGATGATATGCGGACAGAGCTCGCGGTATCGCCCCTCGTAGACGCAGGTCACCTGCCGTTCCGCAAGGATGGCGTTGCGGAAGAGCGTGTAGGTTTGGTTAGGCATCGCTCCCTCCAGATCGATCATCTGGTCTTGTCGAATACTTAAATTTAGAGGTAGGGGATTGGAAGGGAAGCCATGCCGATCGATGACATCCAGCTCAGCAAGTTTCTGAGCCTCGTCCTGCGCCATAAGCCTGATGTGATCGGGCTTGTGCTGGATTCGCAGGGATAGGCCGGTATCGACGACCCAATCGTCAAGGCGAATGCCGCTGGCACGAAGTTTGGCCGTGAGGATCTGCTGCGCATCGTCGCAGAGAGCGACAAAAAGCGATTTTCTCTGTCACCAGATGCCGACCGCATTCATGCTGCGCAAGGGCATTCGGTTTCGGTTGAACTGGGCTTGGCCCACCAGAGTACTTGGTGCCGGTTACGAACGAATAACGCGAAGAGGTAGCGGAGCTGGCTTTACTCCGCCGCCTCGCTCGTCCTCCCGCGCTTCGGCTTCCTTGCCTTCTTCAGCACCGGCTCCAGGAATTTGCCCGTGTAGCTCCTTGGCGCTTTCGCGATGTCTTCCGGTGGGCCCCAGGCGACGATTTCGCCGCCGCCGTCGCCGCCTTCGGGGCCGAGATCGATGACCCAGTCGGCGGTCTTGATGACTTCGAGATTGTGCTCGATGACAACGACCGTGTTGCCCTGCGCGACCAGTTCGTGCAGCACCTCCAGCAGCTTCTTGACGTCGTGGAAGTGCAGGCCGGTGGTCGGCTCGTCCAGGATGTAGAGCGTGCGGCCGGTGGCGCGCTTCGACAGCTCCTTGGCGAGCTTGACGCGCTGGGCTTCGCCGCCTGAGAGCGTGGTCGCCTGCTGGCCGACATGGATGTAGTCGAGGCCGACGCGGTGCAGCGTATTGAAAGTCTCGCGCACGCGCGGCACTGCCTTGAAGAACTCGGCGGCCTCCTCGACGGTCATGTCGAGCACGTCGGCGATGCTCTTGCCCTTGAACAGGACCTCCAGCGTCTCGCGGTTGTAGCGCTTGCCCTTGCAGACGTCGCAGGTGACGTAGACGTCGGGCAGGAAGTGCATTTCGATCTTGATGACGCCGTCGCCCTGGCACGCCTCGCAGCGGCCGCCCTTGACGTTGAAGGAGAAGCGGCCGGGCTCGTAGCCGCGCGCCTTGGCCTCGGGCAGGCCGGCGAACCATTCGCGGATCGGCGTGAAGGCGCCGGTATAGGTCGCCGGATTAGAGCGCGGGGTGCGGCCGATCGGCGACTGGTCGATGTCGATGATCTTGTCGATATGCTCGAGGCCCTCGATGCGGTCGTGCGGCGCGGCGCCCTCGCTGGCATTGTTCAGCTTGCGGGCGATGGCGCGGTAGAGCGTGTCGATCAAGAGCGTCGACTTGCCACCGCCGGAGACGCCAGTGACGCAGGTGAACAGGCCGAGCGGAATCTCGGCGGTGACGTTCTTGAGATTATTGCCGCGCGCATTGACCACCTTGATGGTGCGGCGATGGTTCGGCGGGCGCCGCTCCGGCACCTCGACCTCGAGCTCGCCGGTCAGGTACTTGCCGGTCAGCGATTTCGGGTTGCGCATGATCTCGGCGGGCGTGCCTTCGGCGACGATGTAGCCGCCATGCATGCCGGCGCCGGGGCCAATGTCGAGCACGTAGTCGGCGAGGCGAATGGCGTCCTCGTCGTGCTCGACCACGACCACGGTATTACCGAGGTCGCGCAGGCGCTTCAGTGTATCGAGCAGGCGCGCATTGTCGCGCTGGTGCAGGCCGATCGAGGGCTCGTCGAGCACGTAGAGCACGCCTGTTAGCCCCGAGCCGATCTGCGAGGCCAAGCGGATGCGCTGGCTCTCGCCGCCGGACAGCGTGCCGGAGGAGCGGGACAAGGTGAGATAGTTGAGACCGACGTCGAGCAGGAAGGTGAGGCGCTCGCGGATCTCCTTGAGGATGCGGCCGGCGATCTCGTTCTGCTGCGCGTTGAGCGCATCAGGCACGGTCTCAAACCACTCGCCCGCGCGTCTGACCGACAGCTCCGAGATCTCGCCGATATGCTTGCCGCCGATCTTGACGCAAAGCGCCTCGGGCTTGAGCCGAAACCCGCGGCAGCCCTCGCAGGGTACGTCGTGGAAATATTTCGCCAGCTCCTCGCGCGCCCATTCGCTCTCGGTCTCGCGGTAGCGGCGGTTGATGTTGGTGATGACGCCCTCGAACGGCTTCTTGGTGTCGTAGGAGCGCACGCCATCCTGGTAGGAGAACTTGATCTCGTCCTCGCCGGAGCCGTAGAGGATCGCGTCGTTGGTCTTCTTGGCGAGATCCTTCCACTTGGTGTCGAGCGTGAACTTGTAGTGCTTGCCGAGCGCGGTCAGCGTCTGCTCGTAATAGGGCGACGACGATTTGGCCCAGGGCGCGATCGCGCCCTTGCGCAAGGACAGCTCCTTGTCGGGGATCACGAGATCCTCGTCGACATGCTGCTCGACGCCGAGGCCGCCGCAGGCGGGACAGGCACCGTAGGGATTGTTGAACGAAAACAGTCTGGGCTCGATCTCGGGGATGGTGAAGCCGGAGACCGGGCAGGCGAACTTTTCCGAGAACAGGATGCGCTCGGGCCCGCTCTTGTCGTGGATTTTCGCGGTCTTCTTTTTCTCTTTCTCTTCCGCAGGCGCAACTGCGGGCGCGTCGGCGAACTCGACGACGGCGAGGCCTTCGGCGAGCTTCAGCGCGGTCTCAAAGCTCTCGGCGAGGCGCTGGCCGATGTCGGGGCGCACCACGATGCGGTCGACCACGACGTCGATGTCGTGCGGGAATTTCTTGTCGAGCGTCGGCGCCTCCGCCAGCTCGTAGAAGCTGCCGTCGATCTTGACGCGCTGAAAGCCCTTCTTGAGCCATTCGGCGAGCTCTTTGCGGTACTCGCCCTTGCGGCCGCGCACGACCGGGGCGAGCAGATAGAGGCGGGTGCCTTCGGGGAGCGCCAGCACGCGGTCGACCATCTGCGAGACGGTCTGGCTCTCGATCGGCAGGCCCGTGACCGGTGAATAGGGCACGCCGACGCGCGCCCAGAGCAGGCGCATATAGTCGTAGATCTCGGTGACGGTGCCGACGGTGGAGCGCGGGTTCTTCGAGGTCGTCTTCTGCTCGATCGAGATCGCCGGCGACAGGCCGTCGATCTGGTCGACGTCGGGCTTCTGCATCATCTCCAGGAATTGGCGCGCATAGGCCGACAGCGATTCGACGTAGCGGCGCTGGCCCTCGGCGTAGATGGTGTCGAAGGCGAGTGAGGATTTGCCCGAGCCTGAGAGGCCCGTGAACACCACCAGCTTGTCGCGGGGAATCTCGACGTCGATGTTCTTGAGGTTGTGCTCGCGCGCGCCACGGATCGTAATTGCGCGCAGGCTCGAGCCCGCGTTCTGTTGTTGGCGCTTGGCCTTGATCACTTCGTCCATCCCGGTGGTCCTCAAGGAATCCAAAGACGCGCGATCGCGCCAATGCAAAAGGCGCGCTTCGCCCGGAACCGGGATCGGCGCCGATGGGTATGGCAGCGAACGTAGGAAGAACGGGCGCGGATTTCCAGTGGCACGTGCGAATCGTCAACGGATTGTTGGCGCGCTGGCGGCATCTGGCAGCAGGAGCGGCGGAACTGCGGGGAACGGCTCCTAGAAACAAAAAGGCCGGCGCGAGGCCGGCCTTTCGTGACGATGTGACGTCGGTCGCGAAGATCAGTACTTCAGATCAGTACTTGGCGACGACCGGGGCGCCGAAGTGATAGTTCACGCCAACCTGCACGGTGTGGAAGTTGATCGTGCCGGACGCCAGCGGAGTGCCGAGGTTGGAGAAGTAGTTCTCGCTGCCGAGGCTGCGATAGAGGTACTCGCCCTTGACCGACCACTGCGGAGCGAAGAACGCTTCGACGCCCGCACCGACGGTCCAGCCGGAGTGCCACTTGCTGTCGGAGACGCTCACGCCCAGCGCGCTGAGGGTGATCTTGTTGTCGATCCAGGCGTAACCACCGGTCCCGTAGAACAGGAAGTTATTGACGGCCCAGCCGATACGGCCACGCACGGTGCCGAGCGCATCGGTCTTGGAAGCCACGGTGATGCCAAGCGCGGTCGCCGAAGCGTTGACATCAGCCCAGGCGCCATCCGCCTCGATGCCGAACACGACGTTGCCGGTCTGCCAGTTGTAGCCGGCGGTGCCGCCGACGAAGCCACCCTGCATCTTCGGGTCGGTCGAAGTAGCTTCCCAAGCGCCGCCGCCGACGACACCGAGATAGAAGCCGGTCCAGTTGTAGACAGCAGCCGGAGCGATCGGCGCCTTGGTGTAGGGGCGGGCTGCGAGATCAGCGGCCGAAGCCGGAGCAGCGAGAGCGAACAAACAGGCCGAAGCCAACAAAACCTTCTTCATCTTCAATCTAATCCCAGTCCCAGTTTCTGTTGTTGCCTTCCATGCCGGAAGGGCAGCGGACTCAACGGCCCAACTAATGCCGTGCTTACACCACTAAAGCCGCAAGTTGTGTCTCCGAAAAGCCACAACAGCCCCCAAAACGTGGCAAGTGCCGACCTATTGTTCCGAAGAGCAAGCAAGCAAAAGGCCGGCGCGAGGCCGGCCTTCAATCTCTCAGTGATATCAGGTAGATATCAGTATTTTGCGATGAGCGGACCGCCCCAACGGTAGTTCACGCGGATCAGGCCGATATCGACATCCTGGCTGATGCGCTCGGAGCGTGTGACGACACCGAGCGGGGCAGTGACAAAATTGCCGGACCCGGTGAAGTTGATCGTGCGGTTGCCGAGGAAGATGTGATCGTACTCGAAGCCAACCGACCAGTTCGGCGCGAATCCGAACTCGATGCCCGCGCCCACCGTGCCGCCCCAACGGGTCTCGTTGGCCCGGTCGAACTCGAGACCTGTCGCCAAATCGAAGGTCCGGTAGCGATCACCGACGACGGCGCCGCCGCCCTTCACGTAGAGCAGCACATTGTTCCAGGCGTAGCCGACCTGACCGGTGATCAAACCGAACGAGTCGATCTTCGAGCGGTTGCGAAGGGCGAACAGCGCGCTGACATTGTCGCCAGAAAAGTCGGCCCAGTTGCCCTGGCCCTCGACGCCGAACACCCAATTGGCCGACTGCCAGCGATAGCCAATCTGGCCACCGACCGTGCCACCAGTCGCGTTGTGGCAGCCTTCGCCGACCAGAGTGCCGGTCACAGGCGTCACGAAGTCCCAGCACTTGTGGCTGGTGCCGCCGCCGCCGTTGATACCGATGTAGAAACCACTCCAGTCGTAGATGGCGGCGACCATCGGCGGCGGAGCTTTGGTGTAGGGGCGCGCCGCGAGATCCGCCGCGCCTGCAGGAGCCGACAGGCCCAACGCGATTACACCGATTGCACCAAACAGAAGCTTATTCATTGCAGTCTCCCCAGTTTCGTCCGCCTCTCGAAGTCCCCGAAGCGGTTGATCAGGCGCGACGCCCATATGAACTAAGTCCGACTCAACCGTAGCCTAAGGGGTGGGCAAAGTCCGTCTCCGAAATGCCACACTCGCAAACCGATTGAGCCAAGTGCAACTTGATGAATGTTAAGTAGTTTTTACCGTTTCTCGGGAACCCAAAAAGTTCCATCCGGAGGCCTGCCTTTTTCATCGCCATCGTGCCCAGACTGGGCCCGATGTCCGCCCTAATCGTCACAAAGAACAAATCTGGAACGAAGCGGATGGCGATGCTATATGTGGGGATAACCTTGGGGGTGATGGGCTGAGCGGCGTCCGCAAGCGTATAGGGTCGCCTCAACAGGGCGACGGAGGAACGCGAGGAGCGGACTTTCGCCTTTGAAATTCAGTGGCATTGGAGTGGAGAGCGGCGATGGCGGGAAGCGTCAACAAGGTCATTCTAGTTGGAAATCTCGGCAAGGATCCCGAGATCCGCCGCACCCAGGACGGGCGGCCGATCGCGAATTTGAGCATCGCCACCTCGGATACTTGGCGCGACAAGAATACCGGTGAACGCAAGGAAAAGACCGAGTGGCATCGCGTCGTGATCTTCAATGAAGGGCTGTGCAAGGTCGCCGAGCAGTACCTGAAGAAGGGCGCCAAGGTTTACATCGAGGGCGCGCTCCAGACTCGCAAATGGACCGATCAGAGCGGCGTCGAGAAGTACTCGACCGAGGTCGTGCTCCAGGGCTTCAACTCGACGCTGACGATGCTCGACGGCCGCGGCGGCGGCGGAGGAGGCGGCAGCTTCGGCGATGAGCCGGGCGGCGATTTCGGCTCCTCCGGTCCCGTCAGCAGCGCACCGCGCCGTCCTGTTGCCGCCGGCGGCGGTCGCAACAGCGACATGGATGACGATATCCCGTTCTGAGAGCACGGATCGCGCGGCCAAGGCGCATTACCTGATCGGGTTGCGCCGGGCGTGTCGTGTCAGCAATTTCTACTAATCGGCGGGGCAGGCTCGGATTTTCCGGGCCCGCTTCATGTTCGACGTGAGCTCGGGCTGCCCATGGGCAAACCGTCTGACAGGGCCCGCTCGCTGCGCGGTTTTCCAGGCGCGTGAAGTCATTTTGGAGGGGGATTCCGGGCCTCTCGGAAGCAGTGCTCGGAATGGCTTAAGTTATTGGAAAAATAGGCGGAAAAATCGCTTGCCAGGGCCTTCGCGAGGGTGGTTATCCGGCCCCCGATGCGCTATATGATTCCCAGATAAAACCTCACCGGATTTCCCCTTGGCTGACGACGACAACAAGCCCGGCGACCAGCCGGCGCAACCCTCGGACATTCGCCCCGTCTCCATCCTCGACGAGATGAAGAAGTCCTATCTCGATTACGCCATGAGCGTGATCGTGTCGCGCGCGCTGCCCGATGCGCGCGACGGCCTGAAGCCGGTGCATCGCCGCATCCTGTTCTCGATGAACGAGGAAGGCTATACGCCGGACAAGAAGCACAAGAAGTCGGCCGGTATCGTCGGCGACGTCATGGGCCAATACCATCCGCATGGCGACCAGGCGATCTACGACGCGCTGGTGCGCATGGCGCAGCCGTTCTCGATGCGCGAACTGCTGGTGGACGGGCAGGGCAATTTCGGCTCGGTCGACGGCGATCCGCCGGCGGCGATGCGCTACACCGAGTCGCGCCTGACCAAGATCGCGCTGAAGCTGCTCGACGACATCGACAACGAGACCGTCGACTTCCAGGACAATTACGACGGCTCGACCAAGGAGCCGGTGGTCCTGCCGGCGCGGTTCCCGAACCTGCTGGTCAACGGCGCTGGCGGCATCGCGGTCGGCATGGCCACCAACATCCCGCCGCACAATCTCGGCGAGGTCATCGATGCCTGCCTGGCGTTGATCGACAATCCGTCGCTGACCATCGACGAGCTCAACAACATCATCCCGGGCCCGGATTTCCCGACCGGCGGCATCATTCTCGGCCGGCAGGGCATCCGCAGCGCCTACCATCTCGGCCGCGGCTCCATCGTGATGCGCGGCAAGGTCACGTTCGAGACGATCCGCAAGGAGCGCGAGGCGATCGTCATCACCGAGATACCGTATCAGGTGAACAAGGCGACGATGGTCGAGCGCATCGCCGAACTCTACAAGGAAAAGAAGATCGAGGGCATCTCCGATCTGCGTGACGAGTCCGACCGCGAGGGCTATCGCGTCGTCGTCGAGCTCAAGCGCGATGCCGTGCCCGACGTGGTGCTGAATCAGCTCTACAAGTTCACGCCGCTGCAGACGAGTTTCGGCGTCAACGCCGTCGCGCTCGATTCCGGCCGTCCGCAGACGATGAACCTGAAGGATATGCTGACGATCTTCGTCGGCTTTCGCGAGCAGGTCGTCACGCGCCGGACCAAGTACAAGCTGCGCAAGGCGCGCGAGCGCGCGCATGAGCAGGTCGGCCTCGCCATCGCGGTCGCCAACATCGACGAGATCATCAGGGTGATCCGCACCTCGCCGACGCCGGCCGCTGCGCGCGACACCCTGATGACGCGCGACTGGCCGGCGCGCGACGTCGAGGACATCATCACGTTGATCGACGATCCGCGCCACCGCATCAACGCGGACGGCACCATCCGCCTGTCACTGGATCAGGCCAAGGCCATCCTGGAACTGCGCCTGGCACGTCTCACTGCGCTCGGCCGCGACGAGATCGGCGACGAGCTGTCAAAACTCGCCGGCGAGATCGGCGACTATCTCGAGATCCTGCGCTCGCGCGCCCGCATCCTCGAGATCATCAAGACCGAGCTCGCCGAGGTGAAGGCCGAGTTCGCCACGCCGCGCCGCACCGTGATCATGGAGCAGGAAGGCGAGGTCGAGGACGAGGACCTGATCCAGCGCGAGGACATGGTCGTCACCGTCTCGCACGCCGGCTACGTCAAGCGCGTGCCGCTGTCGGCCTACCGGGCGCAGCGCCGCGGCGGCAAGGGCCGCGCCGGCATGCAGACCCGCGACGAGGATTTCGTCAGCCGCTTGTTCGTGGCCTCCACGCACACGCCGGTGCTGTTCTTCTCCTCGCGCGGCCAGGTCTACAAGGAAAAGGTCTGGCGCCTGCCGATGGCCGCGCCGAACGCGCGCGGCAAGGCGCTGATCAACATCCTGCCGCTGGAGCAGGGCGAGCGCATCACCACCATCATGCCGCTGCCCGAGGATGAATCGACCTGGGCCAACCTCGACGTGATGTTCGCCACCACAGGCGGTAACGTGCGGCGCAACAAGCTGTCCGACTTCGTCGATGTCCGCCGTTCCGGCATCATCGCGATGAAGCTCGACGACAACGAGGCGATCGTCGACGTGCAGATCTGCACCGAGCGCGATGACGTGCTGCTGACGGCGGCCGGCGGCCAGTGCATCCGCTTCCCCGTCACCGACGTGCGCGTGTTCACCGGGCGCACCTCGATGGGCGTGCGCGGCGTCGCGCTTGGCGAGGGCGACAAGGTGATTTCGCTGGCGATCCTGCGCCATGTCGAGACCACCTCGGACGAGCGCTCGGCCTATCTGAAGATGCGCCGTGCGGTCGCCGGCGAAGCTGCGACTGAGGAGACCGCCGTGGACGGCGAGGCCGAGGAGGCCTCCGGCAGCTTCCAGCTGGCCCAGGAGCGTTACGCCGAGATGTCGGCGCAGGAGCAGGTCGTGCTCACCGTGTCGGTCAACGGTTACGGCAAGCGCACCTCGTCCTACGAGTACCGCACCACGGGCCGCGGCGGCAAAGGTATCGTCGCCATGAGCGTCAACAACCGCAACGGCAACCTCGTGGCCTCATTCCCGGTGGAAGACGCCGACCAGATCATGCTGGTCACCGACAAGGGCCAGCTGATCCGCTGCCCGGTCGAAGGCATCCGCATCGCCGGCCGCTCGACGCAGGGCGTGATCGTGTTCGACACGGCCGAGGACGAGCACGTCGTCTCGGTCGAGCACATCACGGAAGAGGCCGAGAGCGGGAATGGAGAGAACGGCAACGGCGGTGGAGCCTAGCGCATGATCCGGAAAAGCGCGCAGCGGTTTTCCGAAAAGATCATGCTCAAACAATAAGCGCGATGACGATTCATCCTGATCTCATCGCGCTTCGGCTGGCCCGGGCGCCGACGAAGCTGTATCGCAACGCAGGTTGGAGATGAATTCTCCGATCTGAGCGATGGCCGCATGGGCTTCCGGCAGCACCGGAACGAAGAGCTGGAAGACGTGCGGCATGCGCGGCCAGACCTCCAGGCGGCTCCGCGGATTACCTTGTTTCAGCTTGTCGGCCATGCGGACCGCGTCATCCCGCAGGATCTCGTCGCTGCCGACATGGATCAGCACCGGCGGAAGGCCGAACGCATCGCCATAGAGCGGCGAGGCATGGGGGTTATACGGGTCGGCGCCTGCCAGATAGCAACGCACGAATTCCGGAACATCGTGCACGTTCAACATCGGATCTGATGCGGCATTCTCGATCAACGAGGGCGCGGTGAGCGCGAGATCGGTCCAGGGTGACATGGCAACTACGGCGACAGGAAGCGGCTTGCGTTCGTCACGCAGCCTCATGAGAAGGCACAGGGCCAATCCTCCACCGGCTGAATCACCCATCACGAAGAGTTCGCCTGGATCGCCCGTCTCGCCGGCGAGCCAGAGAAAACCCGCTACGGCGTCGTCCAGTGCGGCCGGAAACGGATGTTCGGGTGCGAGGCGATATTCAAGGGCCCAGACCGTCGATTTGGTCACATTGGCAATGCGCCAGGTAAAATGCCGGTAGTAGATCGGCGCGCCCGAGACATAGGCGCCGCCATGAAGATATAGCACGTTGCGTCCCGGGTGCGACGCCGGGGTGGCGATCCGGTGTAGTCTGAGGTGACTCGCCTGCACGACGCTTGTCTTTGTGCTGCGTGGCGGACGAGGCACCCATCGCTCCATGCGATGCATGTTGGCCCGCCACGTCCCGACATCGAATGGCTGACGGTGCCGTTTCAGGAACATGCGGATACCGAGACGCAGCATTTCCGCGCGCAAGCTCATGGTGCGTCCTCTTGCTTCATTCGCTTGGGTCTTACGGCCTGAATGCGGCCGCCTTTGGCAGGTGCAGCCGCTCGGGTTCGCCGGATCCGGTGTCGACCAGCAGGCCATCCTCGATCTCGACGATGCGATCCGCAAAGGGAATGACCCGCGGATCATGCGTCACGACGAGCACGGCGCGCTCGCGCTGATGGGCTGCATCGGCGAGAATCCGCATGATGCTTCGCCCGTTATTGCCGTCGAGCGCGGCAGTTGGCTCGTCGGCGAGAATGACCGAGGGATTGGCGACAAAGGCTCGCGCGATCGCGACCCTCTGCTGCTCACCGCCGCTGAGCTCGCCCGGCAAGGTATCGGCCTTCTGCTCCAGACCAACCAGGTTCAGTGCTTCCCGCGCCCGTTTCCTGGCCTTGCGTCCACTCTCATGACGGATGTCGAGGGCGAGTTGCACGTTCTGTGCAGCGGTGAGCGTCGGAAACAGATGATAGGACTGGAACACAAAGCCGATATGGTCGCGCCTGATTCTGGCCAGTCCCTCCTTGTCGACGCCCGACGTGGGCGTACCGCACACGGTGAGCGTGCCCGAACTTGGTGCCAGCATGCATCCGAGCACGAGCAGCAGCGTCGTCTTGCCGCTGCCCGACGGTCCCATCAGCAGTGTGAACTCGCCGCGTCGCAGCGTGAGGTCGATCCCGCGCAGCGCCTTCACCTCGCCAGCGCCACGCCCAAGCGTTTTCTTGATCGCGGTGGCCTCAATGATGATTTCGTTCATCGCATGAATACCGTTGCTGGATCGATCCGCACCACACGCACGATTGCGCCGATCGCCGACGCTACGCACATCACGACCGTCAGCACGAACAGGGCTGCAATTAGCCACGGCGTGATGACGATGGGCAACGCGCTCTTGGCAGTCATCTCCACAACGACAGCGCCGATCGCGGTCGCAATGATGAAGCCGATGATCGCGTTGAGGAGCGCCTGATAGATGATGACCCTGTAGATATATGCATTCGACGAACCCATTGCCCGCAGGGTGGCGAATTCACTGAGGTGATCCTTGGTGCTCGAATAGAGTGTTTGCGCGACGATGACGGTGCCGACGATCACCCCCAGCAATGCGCCGGCAAACAGCGCAGCGCCGGCGCCCGTCCCGAACAGCCAGAACGAGCGGCTACGGCTTCGGAATTCATCCGTCGTAAGCACCTCGTGCTCACCAACCTGAGCTCGAACGGCCTTAAGAACTGTGTCGCGGTCGGCGTCCGGCTTGAGGCGAACCAGGAGGTTGCTGGCGCGATCGGGAAAGGCTCCGGTGTAGGTGCGAGCGTTTTTCAGGTCGACGAAGACATAGGGCGTCGTGGTGAAGGAGCGGATGCCGTCGGTCAAGGCCACGACCTTCACGCGGCGGCCGCGGATCTCGGCCGTTGATCCGATTTTTGAGACGCCGAGGCGTTCGTAGTAGGAGCGGTCGACGACCACGGCTCCATTTTGCGAGAGCGCGCGAACGTCACCCTCGACCACGTTCCATGGCCTCAGGCTTCCATCACGCAAATCGGCGCCGACAACAAAGATGGGTGTCATCTCGCCGCTCTCGAGGCGCCAGTCCGAGAAGCCGATGACCAGCGGGACCACGGAGGCGACGCCATCGACGGATGCGACCTTGTCGCGCAGCTTCGCATCCAGCAACGAAGGATCCTCAAAGCATTTCGCTCCCTTCGGTAGCACCCAGAGATCGGCTGACGCATGGTCGATCATCGTTGTCACCATGCGACCGAAGCCCAGGAACAGGCCCATCTGGATCATCACCAGGACGACCGAAAATACGATGCCTACGAGTGTCGCGACAAAACGCAGGCGATCGTGGAAGAGATTGCGGGACGCGAGCGTCGGGACCAGTGACATGGACGTTCCGTCATCGAGGTTGATCTGAGATAGCGCCCTTGCCCGGGAGTCCGGAATGCCGGTGCGCCAGCAGTCTGACGCCTGCGGCGAGGAATCCGCTCGCGGCCCAGCTCAGAGCCAGTGCCACGATGAGGACGAATGCGGCTTTGGCGACGGCATTCAGTCTCGTGCCGAGCAGCGCATATTGCAGCCACAGCACGAACGGGTAATGCGTGAGGTAGATGCCGTAGGCATTGGTCGAAAGACTATCGGCGAGCGCCGAGCGGCGACGCAACAATGCCAGCGAACTGGCCACGAAAGCGATCACGCCTGTTGCGCATGCAGGGGGAAAGGCGAAAGCCGCGGCGAGACGGTATGCGGGCGGGCTGGCATTCCAATCCGGCATCGTCAGCGAGGTCAGCCCGCCCCATAGTGCAAAGCAGGCACATGCTGCGGCAACCCAGGTGGGCCAGTGGCGCGCGATTGGGCCGTCGATGCGGAAGATACTTCGATCGCAGCCGTAGCCGCCGATGGCGAGTCCCGCAGAGAAATAGAGGAGATAGTGCAGCGGGCGGCTTAGCTGGAAAGACAATGGGCCGAGAAAGGTCCATTCCCAGGGCGTGAAGATCATTGCGAGGGGGACATAGGCCAGTGCCGACAGACTGGTCAGACCTGCGAAGAAGAGCAGGGGACGATCGTCGCACTTGGCGACGATGAGGCTCGCGGCTCGTGGCCATGATGGCATGAGTTCATGCAGTGCAGCAGCCAGGCCGCTGAGCAACAGAAGCTGCCACAAGAACCATTGCGGGCCCGCGGGCCACATCGGTAGAGCGCGCCAGTGCTGCCAAAACGCCGCAGGCGATGGGTCGGTCGCGGTCGTCAGATATGAGGCGTAGTACGCCACCGGACTGAGAAACGTGACCGCCAGGACGAAGGGCAATCCAATTCGCCACCAGCGCTCCGCGAGATAGGCGGGGCCACCCTTGCGGATGAGTCCGTGCGGGGTGAACAGGCCCGCCAAAAGGAACATCAGGGACATCAAGCTGACGTCCTGCCATGCGCAGAACAGGTCCAGCCCGAACCAGCGCTCGCGGTCGATGATCGGAAACGCGATCCACCGATAGGGCGGCGCGTCGAAGGCGAACGGATGCGGCGGCTGAGAGGCGAGGTAGGGAAGGGCCGAATGGAAGGCGACCACGATCAGGATGACGACAGCGCGCAAGTTGCTGAATGTGACGTTGGCGCCAGGGTTCATGGGGAGCACCGGCCCAGGATTGATCTCGCCGGAACCAACCGAAGGCGATCCACCTGGTTCCAATTCGCCGGGCAGCGGACGCTGTTTTGCTGAAGCCAACGCCTCCAGCGCCCGGCGCGCCGGCATGCTCGTCAGCGCGGGTCTTGTCGCAGCCGGTGCCGGTGGGGCATCGCTGCGCGCATTCTCGCCACGCGATGCGCGCAGCGCGTCGGCTAAATCTCGAGCTCCGTGCCGAACTCCACCACTTGCTTGGTCGGCACGCCGAAGAACGCGGCGGAGCGTTCGGCGTTGCGCTGGAGGAAGGCGAACACGCCTTCGCGCCAGACCCACATGCCCGGGACGTCCTCGCTCGGGATAATGGTCTCGCGGCCGACGTAGTAGGTGATGTCGGAGAGGTCGATGCCGGGCAGCTTGCCCTGGCAGCAAGTAAGCTTCAGTCCCTCATAGATCGTGGGGTTCTGCATGAAGCCATAATGCAGGATCACGCGGGTGATGCCGGGGATGATGTCGATGATCTCGGCGCGTTCGTCGTCGGGAATGTGCGGAGACTCCTCGATCAGCACGGTGACCAGCAGCACGCGTTCGTGCAGCACGCGGTTGTGCTTGACGAACTGGGTCAGCGCCAGCGGCACGCCGCGCTGCGCGGAGGCCAGGAACACGGCGGTCCCGGGCAGCCTGGCGCGGCATTTGTTGATGGCCGTCTCGATCAGGTCCTCCTCGGGCTGGCGCAGCCGCGCGCGGGCCGCCTCGACCAGCTTCACGCCGGCGCGCCACGTCAGCATCAGGAACGCGACGAGGCCGGCGAGCAGTAGCGGAAACCAGCCGCCCTCGAACAACTTGATCGAATTGGCCGAGAAGAAGATCACGTCGATCACGAAGAAGGCGCCGTTCACGGCCACCACGAGCCAGGGCGAATAGCCCCATTGGATCGCCACCAGAGCTGCGAGCAGCGTGGTGATCGCCATCAGCAGCGACACCGCGATGCCGTAGGCGCCGGCGAGCGCGTCGGACGTGCCGAAGCTCAGGACCGCTCCCAGCGTCGCGGCGGCGAGCAGCCAATTCACCAGCGGCACATAGATCTGTCCGATCGCAGCGCTCGTGGTGTGACGGATCAGCATGCGCGGCAGGAAGCCGAGCTGGATCGATTGCTGGGTCAGCGAGAACACGCCGGAGATGATCGCCTGCGAGGCGATCACGGTGGCAACCGCCGAGAAGGCGACCAGCGGATAGTGCAGGGCGTCGGGGCAGAGCTGGAAGAACGGGTTCTCGATCATGGCGGGATCGGTGATCAGGAGCGCGGCCTGGCCGAAATAGTTCAGCACCAGCGCGGGCAGGCACACCGCGAACCAGGCGAGCCGGATCGGGAAACGGCCGAAATGCCCCATGTCGGCATACATGGCTTCGCCCCCGGTCACCGCCAGGAAGGCCGCGCCGAGAATTCCGAAGGAGACATGGAAATCCTGGTGGATCAGGAAGTCGAAGGCATAGAACGGGCTCAGCGCCGCCAGCACCGCCGGAGCCTTGACGATGCCGTGGATGCCAAGCGCGGCCAGCACGACGAACCAGGTCAGCATCACCGGGCCGAAGATGCGGCCGATGAAGCCGGTGCCCTGCTTCTGCATCATGAACAGGCCGATCAGGATGGCGATGGTGACGGGCACGACCACGGGCGCAAGCGAGGGGGCGTCGACCTTGAGGCCTTCGATGGCGCTGAGCACGGAGATCGCGGGTGTGATCGCGCCGTCGCCGTAGAGCAAGGCGGCGCCGACGAGCCCGACGACCAGCAGATGCGCCCGCCAGGTGCCGGGCTGGGCGTTGCGGGCATGCAGCAGCGCCAGCAGCGCGACGATGCCGCCTTCGCCGCGGTTGTCCGCGCGCAGGATCAGCAGCGCGTATTTCAGCGAGATGATCAGCAGCAGCGCCCAGAGGATCAGCGAGGCAACCCCCAGGACAGCATCGTGACTTAATGTGCCGCCATGGGCAGCCGCCTTGGCGGCTTCCTTCAGGGCATAGAGGGGGCTGGTGCCGATATCGCCATAGACCACCCCGAGGGCGCCCATGGTCATGGCAAGCGGCAGCGGATCGGGATGGTGGCCGGAAGCGACTGCGGGCGTACTGGACAATGGCGACCCCCGATGGAAACGCGCCCGGCGGGCCATTCCGACGGGCGCGAGCATCACGCAGTCTGCGACGAGACGTCGCAAATATCCATGGGGTTGTGTTGGGTTGATAGCGGACTAGCTGACGCGAAGCTGACAGATCCGACTACGGGGTCCGATCAGCGGTCACGAGGCGTGCCTCACGGACATTGGCCTTGGTGCCGGCGCGGCGCAGGCACGAGGTTTCGAAGTTCGGCCAGGCCTGCTGCGAGCAGTCCTTGCCGATGCTGCGGATGTCGAGCCGGTCGCTCTTCGCCAGCGGCTGCGGCACGCTGGCTTCGACCGTCGGGGCGAAGCCGGGCAGGAGGGTGAGGGCGGCAGCAACACATGCAGAGATGGCGATCGCCGAAAGAGCCTTGATCATTGACAGTCCCCTGTGATGCGGCCGCTGCGCCTTGTGTGCGGCCCGTCATTCGTTGGCTGGATAAGTAACCATGGCCAGTTTCCAGACGTCTTCGCCGGAGCGGGAAATGGTTTCGTTGCTGCGCCCTTTGTTTCGTGGCCGCCCTCAGGACGAAACAATTCGGGCGATTCCGACATGGTTTTGCGGAAAAACCGCCAGGGAACCCGCCCGGCTTGCCGGGCCGGGCCGGGCGCGGTAGGAGGAGACCATGCCGCGCATCGCCTTCTATCCCGGTTCCTTCGACCCCATCACCAACGGCCATCTGGACGTGGTCCGGCACAGCGTGTCGCTGTGCGACAGGCTGGTTGTCGCGATCGGGGTCCACCCCGGCAAGAAGCCGCTGTTCTCGACCGAGGAGCGGCTGAAGATGCTGCACGACGTCTGCGGGCCGGTGGCGGCCCAGGCCGGCTGCGTGTTCGAAGCGGTGACCTTTGACGATCTGTCGGTCACCTCGGCGCGCAAGCACGGTGCGACCATCATGATCCGGGGCCTGCGCGACGGCAGCGACCTCGATTACGAGATGCAGCTTGCCGGCATGAACGAGGCCATGGCGCCGGAGGTGCATACGGTCTTCCTGCCGGCCTCTCCCATGGTTCGCCCGATCACCGCCACTTTGGTGCGCCAGATCGCCGGCATGGGCGGAGACGTCTCGGCCTTCGTCCCGCCGCTGGTTGCGGCACAGCTCAAAGCAAAATTCGCCTGATACCGGCGCGCTTCCTCTCTCATCTGACCGGAGTTGTCATGATCCGAATTCTCGCAGTTCTTGCCGCGCTTGTGTTCGCGGTGCCGGCGGTGGCGCAGCAATTGCCGGCGAACCTCGACAAGGCCAACGCCATCGTCATCGACAGCACCAAGGGCCGCATCGTCATCAAGCTCCGGACGGACATCGCGCCCCAGCACGCCGAGCGCATCAAGCAGCTTGCGCGTGAGGGCTTCTACAACAACGTGCCGTTTCACCGCGTGATGGACGGCTTCATGGCGCAGACCGGCGATGGCCAGAACGGCAACGGCACCGGCGGCTCGAAATATCCGAACCTGAAGCAGGAATTCTCCAAGGTGCACTTTGCACGCGGCATCGTCGGGATGGCGCGGCGCGGTGACAGCGTCGACAGTGCCAACTCGCAGTTCTTCATCATGTTCGCCGACGGCGGCAGCCTCGATAACCAGTACACGGTGATCGGCGAGGTCGTGCAGGGCATGGACGTCGTCGACAAGCTGAAGAAGGCACCGCCCGGCTCGGCCGGCGGCACCGTCACCGATCCCGACAAGATGGTGAAGGTGCAAGTCGCATCCGACATCAAGTAGGAGAGGACGATGGCGCGCCGCGGTGGCAAGCTCCTGCTGGTTGCCGCGATGCTGCTGCTCGGCATCCCCACTGCGACCGCCGAAAACGCGCAGGTCAACACCATCCAGGACATTTTCCGGCATCTGCGCACCTGCTGGAAGCCGCCGCCGCCGGCCAAGGCGCGCCCACTCGACATTACCGTCGTCGTGAGCTTTAACCGGGCCGGAAACATTCTGGGCCATCCGCGGATTACCTACGAATCCGCGGAGGCTTCCGACAATGACCGGCTGCAATACCGGATCGCGGTGATGGAAACGTTGCAACGCTGCACGCCGGTGCCATTTACCGATACAATGGCTGGCGCTGCTGCGGGGCGTCCATTCGCGATCCAGTTCCGCACCCGGAAGACTTCACCCCCAACGCAAGAGAGACGAGCATGAGCGTCACCGAAAACACCCTGATCCTCGAGACCACGCAGGGCCCCGTCACCATCGAGATGCGGCCTGATCTGGCGCCCGGTCATGTCGCGCGCATCAAGGCGCTGGTCCGCGAGGGCTTTTACGACGGCATCGTATTCCATCGCGTGATCGACGGCTTCATGGCGCAGACCGGCTGCCCGCAGGGCACCGGCACCGGCGGCTCCGGCAAGAAGCTGAAGGCCGAGTTCAACAAGGAGCCGCATGTGCGCGGCACCGCGTCGATGGCGCGCGCCGCCAACCCCGACTCCGGCGACAGCCAGTTCTTCATCTGCTTCGACGACGCCCGCTTCCTCGACAACCAGTACACGGTGTGGGGCAAGGTCACCGAGGGCATGGAGAACGTCGACAAGATCAAGCGCGGCGAGCCCGTGCAGAACCCCGACAAGATCGTCAAGGCGCGGATGGCGGCGGATAAGGAATAAGCCTTCGACCCTCATCCTGAGGAGCGCGGAACGCGCGTCTCGAAGGATGAAGGCCCCGCTGCTGCAGCTCGGCCTTCATGGTTCGCGACGGCGCTAACGCGCTTCCTCACCATGAGGGTTTGGCTTTGCCGCGCCCGGCCCGACATGCGCACCGACCTCTTTGATTTTGACCTGCCTGCCGAGCGCATCGCGTTGCGCCCGGCGAGCCCGCGCGACTCCGCGAAGATGCTGGTCGTCGAGAATGGCGCGTTGCGCGACCAGACCGTCGTCGACCTGCCGCAATGGTTGAAGCCAGGCGACCAGCTCGTCGTCAACGACACCAAGGTGATCGCGGCGCAGCTGAGGGGCCGTCGCATCGGGCGTGAGACCGAGCCGAGGATCGAGGCGACCCTGATCAAGCGCCTCGACGGCTCGCGCTGGCAGGCGCTGGTGAAGCCGGCGAAGAAGCTCACAGCCGGCGACCGCATCCGCTTCGGCAATGAAGGCAAGGTCTGCCTGCTCGGCCATCTCGACGCCGAAGTCGAAGCCAAGGGCAGTGAAGGCGAGGTGACGCTGTCGTTCTCGTTCCACGGGCCCGCGCTCGACCAGGCCATCGCCGATCTCGGCAGCCCGCCACTGCCGCCCTACATCGCCTCCAAGCGCACGCCTGACGACCAGGATCTCGCCGACTACCAGACCATGTTTGCGGCGAACGAAGGCGCCGTCGCCGCGCCGACGGCCGGGCTGCATTTCACCCCGGCGCTGGAGCAGGCGCTGCGCGACCGCGGCGTCGGCATCAACCGCCTCACGCTGCATGTCGGGGCGGGGACCTTCCTGCCGGTCAAGGTGGACGACACCGAAGGCCACAAGATGCACCCCGAGTGGGGCACGATCTCGGCCGAGGCCGCAGAGCGGCTCAACACCGCGCGCAAGAATGGCGGCCGCATCATCGCCGTCGGCACCACGTCACTGCGGCTGCTGGAAAGCGCCGCCGCGGAGGACGGCAGCATCCAGCCGTTCGCCGCGGAGACGTCGATCTTCATCACCCCCGGCTATCGCTTCCGCGCCGTCGATATCCTGCTGACCAATTTCCATTTGCCGAAGTCGACGCTGTTCATGCTGGTGTCGGCATTCTCTGGCCTGGAGACGATGAAGCGAGCGTATGCGCACGCCATCGCGGCTGGTTATCGGTTTTATTCGTACGGGGATGCGTGCTTGTTGTTTCGAGCAGGGCCGTAGGGTGGGCGAAGCGAAGCGTGCCCACCATCCTTCCTGATTGCGCGAGGGAAGTGGTGGGCACGGCGCTTGCGCGCCTTTGCCCACCCTACGAGGCTGTGACTCTTTTCCGTATCGAGCGTCAGGCGGATATGATTCTCTAAGCAGATTGATTTGCTGGAGAGAATGATGGCGGACGACGGACTTTTTGGCGAATTGCCGGAACAGTCGGCGCCATGCACCGAAGTGGTGCCGCGGGGCGCACCTCGGCTGCGCGAGCCTGTGCGCGATCAGGTCGAATTGCGAGCGGTCGATATCGATAGCCTGATCGGGCAGGATCATCCGGTGCGGGTGATCTGGGCTTATGTCGAAGGGCTCGACTTGAGCGAGTTGGAAGATCGCGTCAAGGCGCGGGAGAACAGGCCGGGTTATCCGGCGCCATCGCCACGGTTGCTGCTGGCGCTTTGGCTGTACGCCACGAGCGATGGCGTTGGCAGCGCGCGGGCGCTGGACCGGCTCTGCGACAGTCACGACGTCTACCGCTGGCTCTGCGGCGGCGTGTCTTTGAACCATCATACGCTGTCGGACTTCCGGGTCGGCTGTGCCGACTTGCTCGACCGTTTGCTGGTCGAACATCTGGTGGCCCTGAACGAGGCAGGGTTGGTTGATCTGGAGAAGCTGATCCAGGACGGGGTGCGGATACGGGCGAGTGCGGGAACCGGATCGTTCCGGCGGGAGGCGACGCTGGATCGGCAGATGGCACAGGCCGGGGCCGTGGTGGAAGAGCTCAAGCGCGAGGTCGATGCGGATCCGGAAGCCAGCAATCGGCGTATCCGGGCCGCTAAGGAGCGCGCGGCGCGGGAACGCAGCGAGCGGGTGCAGGCCGCGCAAGCGGCGCTGGCTGAGATCAAGCGCAAGCGAAAACAGCTCGATGACAAGGGCGGCAACGGCAAAAAGCCAAAAGAGCCACGGGCCTCTACCACCGACCCGCAGGCACGGGTGATGAAGATGGCGGATGCCGGCTTCCGTCCGGCCTACAATGTGCAGGTGGCTAGCGCGGCCGGCGAACTGATCGTGGTCGCGATCGATGTCGACAACAGCGGCTCAGATCGCGGCTTGATGCGACCGATGCTGGAGCGAACGCGCGCTCGGCTGAAGCGCTTGCCACGCCGCTACCTCGCCGATGGCGGGTTTTGCAGTGGCGAGGACATCGAATGGGCGCATGGCGAAGGTATCGAGGTTTACTGTCCTCCTCCCAAATCCAGGAGCGGTGTCGATCCCTTTTTACCCCGGAGCAACGACGGTCCTGGCGTAGCGGCCTGGCGTGCTCGCATGGCCAGCGAAGCCGGCAAGGCACAGTACCAAGCCCGCACAATCTGCGAATGCATCCATGCCCGATGGCGGAACTGGGACCTCAGGCAATTAACCGTGCGCGGTATCGCGAAGGTCCGTGCCGTTGTGCTCTGGTACGCCCTCACCAACAACATCCTGCAGGGACACCGTCTCGTAAAGGCATAGACCGCAGCAGCATACCGACGGCCTGACGCCGCCGGCTTCGACCTCAAGGGACGCTAACGCCCCTTGAGGTTCATGCCGAAACAAACGAATTGGCTCACAGGCTCTACGATTCCGATTACGCCATCACCCGCTGCGGCAAGAGCTCGGCGATCTGCACCGCGTTGAGCGCCGCGCCCTTGAGCAGCTGATCCGCCGCCACGAACATCGAGATCGAATGGCCGCTGGCGTCGCTGAGATCCTTGCGGATGCGGCCGACCAGGACGTCGTCCTGGCCTGAGGCATCGATCGGCATCGGGAAGTAGTTCTTGGCGCGGTCGTCGACCACCTTGACGCCGGGCGCCTGCGCCATGATAGCGCGGACCTGGTCCTCGGTGATCGGCTTCTCGCATTCGAAGGTGATGGCCTCGCAATGGGCGCGCAGCACCGGCACGCGCACGCAGGTGACGCCGACTGCAATGGTTTCGTCCTCGAAGATCTTGCGGGTCTCGTGGATGACCTTGGTCTCTTCGTCGTTGTAGCCGGTGTCAGGGTCGACCGCCGTGTTGTGGTTGAAGAGGTTGAAGGCGTAGGGGTGCGGCATCACCTTGGGCGTATAGACCTGCCCGTTGAGATTGGCGCGAGTGGATTCGACGAGCTCCTCCATCGCCGCGGCGCCGGCGCCGGAAGCCGCCTGATAGGTCGCGATGATCACGCGCTTGATGCGATTCTTCTGGTGGATCGGCCACAGCGGCACCAGCGCGGTGATCGCGGCGCAGTTCGGGTTGGCGATGATGCCCTTGTGATCGCGGATGCGGTTCGCGTTGATCTCGGGGATCACCAGCGGCACGTTCGGGTCCATGCGGAAGGCGGAGGAGTTGTCGACCACGACCGCGCCGGCCTTGACCGCGATCGGTGCGAACTTCTTGGAGATGCTGCCGCCGGCGGAGAACAGGGCGATGTCGACGCCCTCGAAGGAACGCTCGGTCAATTCCTCGATGACGACTTCTTGCCCGCGGAACGACACCGTCTTGCCGGCCGAGCGGGCACTGGCCAGCGCCCTGAGCTTACCGGCGCGAAAGCCGCGTTTGTCCATGGTGGCGATGAATTCGGCGCCCACCGCACCGGTGACGCCGACAATCGCGACGACGGGATCGTTACTCACTTTGTCCTCCATTTGCATTGAGAATTTAGACAACAAAAAAGCCCCGGACCATCGAGGGCGGGGCTTCGGTAGAGCTGATGCGTTTAAGTCGACGACCTACGCGCGCACGCCTCCCCGGGCCCCTGAGGCCGTGGTGGTTTTGGTCGTGCGTTTGGTGGTCGTGAACATGGCGGCGACTTATGCGGGAGAGTCTTGCAGCCGTCAATGGCTTTTCGCCTCCGGTCGATGCCGGGGCTGCCGCTATTTGGCCCGTGCGCCCGGCGGCTCCAGGATGACCTCCTTGAGGTCGTCGCCGCTGATCACGACGATCGCGAAATTGAGCCGGCCGCGTTCGCGCACCAGCCCGCCGCTGATCGCCTTGCCCGAGGCCGCGCGTTCGGCGACGCGCACGGCATCCGCGAGGCGATGCCTGATCGCGCCGAGCGCTGCGAGGTTGCTGCGGTCCTCAAGGTCGAGCTCGGCGAGCGGAAGGGCGGCTTCGCCGCCGACGAGCTCGCCGGTCGAAGCATTGATGGTGTGGCGCCAGATCCGGTCGTTGTGCAGGGTCTTCACGCGGTAGACCGGCACACCGGAGGCTCCGTCAAAACTCACATCCGCCGTCGTGGCGCCGGCGTGCCGGCCTTCCGCGATCGCCATGGCCTGGCTGATCGAGATCGACGAACTGCGAAAGCGCTCGATCTCGCGGCTGACCGCCTGGCGGTCCGCTTCTGCATCACTATCTGTGTCGCTGTGAAGCGCGGTCGGCGTGCCCGCCGTCACAATCGCCTGTGCCGGTGCGGCGAGGAGCAGCGCGGGCAAGGCGATCGCAAGCAGTTGCGAGGTCCATCGTTTGGCTGTCGTCATGCTCGAAACCCTCGGCCAGCGAGTGTGCCGGATGATCGTAAAGAATTCGCGGCCGACCTTGGGCATCGGTCGGCCGCGGAACGCCGCATCGGGCTGTACCCGGCACGACGATCGAAGCGGGACGGACCTCTTTGGGGCTGGTGAAAAAGCGGTCCGCCTCGCCTTGTAACTAAACCATACCGTATCGTTTTATTTTGGTCAATGGCAAGGCCATGGTTCCCTGGGGGATAGATCGCGCGCTCACGGAATTGTCAGCGGGACGGGCGCCGCTGCGGGCTCTTTGCGGCGCTCTGGATGCGGTCGGCGGGTCCCAGCGCGCCAGCCAGGAACAGCTTGATCGCCGCCCGCATCCGCTTTTCCGCAGCCTTCATCTCCAGCGCCGTTCCGAACGTCGCCATGCGGTGGGTGTGACCGACGACGACGTCGAGAAACACCTCGGCGGCAATGGTGGTGTCTTCGACATCGAGTGCGCCTTGTGCCACCAAATGGTCGAAGAAGCGCGCCGTGGTGGCGACGGCCTTGAGCCAGCCTTCCTCCTTGCCGAGCTTGGCGACGTCAGGGAAGTTGATGGCCTGTGACGTCATCATGCGGCTGAAGGCGACGGCGTCGGGACCGCAGGTGAACGTCAGCATCTCGCGCCCGATTTCGACCAGCCGCTGCTCGACCGAGATGTTCGCGGCGCTGGAGAGCTGCGTCTCTGCCGCAGCCGACAGTGGCGCAAGCCAGCGCGCGATCTCGCGCCTCAGCACGGCGGCAAACAGGCCGCGCTTGTCGCCATAGCGGGAATAGACGGTGGGCTTGCTGACGCGGGCCGCTTCCGCAACCGCGTCGAGCGAGGTTGCGTCGAAGCCGCGATCCAGGAACAGGCGCGTGGCGACCTCGATCAGCCGCTGATCGCGCTCGATGGCGGCGGTTTTCGTCGGCCGGCCGCCGCGCGATTTCGGCACCTCGCGTCGTGGCGCGGCGGTTCTTGTCTTGGTCGCAGTCAATCCCATGCCCAATGATTCCTGCGCGGTCGTGATATCAGTCATTCGCTCTATATCGCGCAGGAGCGGGGGCGTCATCGCGAATCTGGCCGAATTGGCCGTATCCTCAACGGTTTCCGTATGGCCTCGTTCCGTCACGCGGGATCACGGAAGCGTCGATGTCCAGGCCTGGCCGGAAGCCGCCTTGTCATATCCGTACTGATACAGCGCCCGCATATAGGCAGTGTCGAACCCTTCCGAGGGAGCCGCCGGATAGTCGCGCGCGATGTAGGAGAGATGGAAGCCCAGGCGGTTGCGCTTGGCGAAATCATAGGTCGAGAAGATGATCGAACGCGTCTGCGACTGGGTGATCGACGACAGGCTGCGCGAGGCGACGTCGATGGTGCTGTTGGAGACGAGCTCGAAATTGCGTTCGATTTTCTTGTTGACGAGAATGTAGATGTCCATCTTCGCGTTGCCCGGCAGGCGGCTGCCCTGGAAGAGCAGGGCTTCCGGCAGCGTCAGCACCGGCGCCGTCACGCCGCCATCGACGTGCATCTCCTGAAACCTGCGGCCCTGGCCTTCGGCGTCGATCATGATCGGCGGAAACACCAGGGGAATGCTGGCGGAAGCCGCCATCAGGTCGCGAAACAGGTTTAGCGCCTCGGGCGTTCCGACCGCGGCGATCTTGCCCATGTCCCAGATCGCGGTCCGCTGAGTGTCGAGATCGGTCGTCACGATCAGCAGCTTCCGGCCCCTGGCATTCTCGCGCGCGACTTGCGCCATGATCTCGGGCCCGACATAGCGGGCGACGAGCTCGCGCAGCCGCGTGTTGCCGAACAGGCCGGATCCGAACAGCACCCGCATGATGCTGGGATCGTTCAGCAGGCTCTCGGCGATACCGCTGGTGTAGACCTCCTTCAGCGTGTCGTCATATTGCGAGCCGAGGAACGCAAACGGCGCGATCAGGCCGCCGGTGCTGACACCCGAGACGACCGAGAAGGTGGGACGGGTTCTGGCCGCGGTCCAGCCGTTCAGCACGCCGACGCCGTAGGCCCCGTCAGCGCCGCCGCCGGATAGTGCCAGATAGGTTTTGGTCGCGGTGCTGTTGTCCTTCTCGAAGCTGAATTTCGTGACGGGCTCGTCGGCGTAGCGCCGGAGGCCATCGATATCGAGCACACGCGATGTGCTGGCTTCGGCGGCCGTATAGGGCGTGCGGGGCAGGGACGTGCAGGCACCGAGCGCCAGGCTGCACGTCAGGACCAGGACTCCGGCCAGGCGGACGCCTATCCGCCTTATCCAGCCCTGCGAGAGGCCGGGAATATCGGTCGAACTTGAAGGGAGGGGCATCGTCGGTGGCTGGCGATCACGCTTATACCGCCGCCGGCAAATTCGCCGCGGCAATCTCGTCCAGCCCCCAAGATAAAACTACACTGTATCGTTTTGTTTAACAAGAGCAACGGGCACCAATATCCGCTCCAATTGTGTCCCAGTCTGAGGCACAAGCCAGCCTTGGCGTGGTTCGCGCGGGTTGATCGGCCTTCTCCGACACGCAATAAGCACCGCCATGAATCCCGACAATGATCTTCCCAATCACTTTGAATTGCTCGCCACCGATGGCGCCGCGCGCACCGGGCGTCTGACCACGCCACACGGCACGGTCAGAACGCCGGCCTTCATGCCGGTCGGCACCGCGGGCGCCATGAAGGGCATGAACTGGCGTGAGGTGCGCGACGCTGGCGCCGACATCGTGCTCGGCAACACCTATCATCTGATGCTGCGGCCCGGCGCCGAGCGGATTGCGGCGCTTGGCGGCTTGCAGACATTCACCGGTTGGAACGGGCCGATGCTGACGGATTCCGGCGGCTTCCAGGTGATGTCGCTGGCGGATCTGCGCAAGGTCAGCGAGCACGCCGTCACCTTCCGCTCGCATATCGACGGCGCCAAGGTCGAGCTGTCGCCGGAGCGCTCGATCGAGGTGCAGCGCTTCCTCGGCTCCGATATCGCCATGCAGATGGACGAATGCGTCCGGCTGCCGGCTGAGCGCGACGACATCGAGCGGGCGATGCACCTGTCGCTGCGCTGGGCCGAGCGCAGCAAGCGGGCCTTCGAGAGCGCGCCCGCCGGTTACATGCTGTTCGGCATCGTGCAGGGTGGCGACGTGCCGCAGCTTCGCCATGCCAGCGCGCAAGGCCTGGTCGAGATCGGCTTCCACGGCTATGCGATCGGCGGCCTTGCCGTCGGCGAGCCGCAGGCGGTGATGCTGGCGATGATTGACGAGACCGCACCATTGCTGCCGAGAGAGCGGCCGCGTTACCTCATGGGTGTCGGCACGCCCGACGACATCCTCGAGGCAGTCAAGCGCGGCGTCGACATGTTCGATTGCGTGATGCCAACCCGCAATGGCCGTCACGGCGTCGCCTTCACGCGCTTCGGCCAGGTCAATTTGCGCAACGCGCGCCACGCCGACGATCCGCGTCCGCTCGATGAAGAGAGCTCATGGCCGTCGACGCGGAGCTGCGCGCGCGCCTATCTGCATCATCTCGTCAAGGCGGGCGAGACGCTGGGGGCGATGCTGCTGTCCGAGATCAATGTCGCTTACTACCAGTCCCTGATGCAGGGCATCAGGGACGCGATCGCAAAGGGAAAGTTCGAGGAGTTCTATCAGCGTACGCGCGAGGACTGGACGAGGGGCGACATAGCCCCGCGCTAGATTAATTGCAGACGAAGCGCTGCTTGACGGCATGCTTGGTCACGAAGCCATAGCCGCAATTGTCACAGGTCCAGAGATAGCTGATCACGTGGTCGGAGACGTAGGCAGATGCTTCGGCGGCGACCATGGAGTCGGCGCAGACCGGACAGGTAGGCAACTCGCTGCAACGCGGATAGCGGTTCAGCGCGACGGTCGACAACACTTCAGCAGCTGCTGACATCGTGGTGACCTCCCTGCTTTGAGACCTAAGTCTAACATAAGCAGAATCAGTTGACGAGGTCGCAACACAAATGCGTTGCTTTTCTGAATATTTGCAGCTCACGTGATTTTGCGATGCAGCGTATTTAACATGTGCCGCATTGTCGCTTGCGTGTCGCTGCAAGCTGTCCGTAACTGCGCGAGAGCCGTGAAAGCGCAGATTGTTGCCACAGGGAGTTCATCATGGACGCGTCGTCCAAGACGGGTGCAGCGCACCAACCCGGCCGCGGCCGGATCTATGACTCGATCGTCGATGCTTTTGGCGACACGCCGATCGTGCGGTTGCAACGACTGCCCGGCATGCACGGCGTGAACGCGACCATTTTGGCAAAACTTGAATATTTCAATCCGGCCGCGAGCGTGAAGGACCGCATCGGTGCGGCCATGATCATCGCCATGGAGAACGCGGGCATCATCAAGCCCGACACCGTGCTGATCGAGCCGACCTCCGGCAATACCGGAATCGCGCTTGCCTTCGTTGCGGCCTCGCGCGGCTACCGGCTCAAACTGGTGATGCCGGAGTCGATGTCGATCGAGCGGCGCAAGATGTTGGCCTTTCTCGGTGCGGAACTGGTGCTGACGCCGGCAGCCCAAGGCATGAACGGCGCCATTGCCGCCGCGGAAGAACTGTTGAAGACGACGCCGAACTCGGTGATGCCGCAGCAGTTCAAGAATCTCGCCAACCCCGAAGTGCACCGCCGCACCACGGCGGAAGAGATCTGGAACGACACGGCCGGTAGCATGGATATCTTCGTCGCCGGTGTCGGCACCGGAGGCACCATCACAGGCGTCGGCCAGGTGCTGAAGCCGCGCAAACCTTCCTTGCGGGTGGTGGCGGTCGAGCCGGAGGAGAGCCCGGTGCTGTCAGGCGGCCAGCACACCCCGCACAAGATCCAGGGCATCGGTGCCGGCTTCGTTCCCGACATCCTCGATCGCTCCGTGATCGACGAGATCGTGAAGATTAATTCGACGACGGCAATCGAGGCCTCGCGCGCGCTGGCGCGGCATGAGGGCATTCCGGGCGGCATCTCTTCGGGCGCCGCGATCGCGGCCGCGCTTCAGATCGGCAAGCGCCCCGAAGCTGCGGGTAAAACCATCCTGGCGGTGGTGCCGTCCTTCTCCGAGCGGTATCTTTCCACGGCTCTATTTGAGGGGATCTAGGACATGGCGGATCAACCGAGGCGGCCGCGTACGCTGGGCGATGCCAGGACGGAGGCCGAGGCGGCATTCAAGAAGGTGACGGCCAAGGTCGCCGTGGCGCCGCCCAAGCAAACCGCCGTTCCCGGCGTCAAGGAGCAGGTCACGCTGCGGATCGACCAGGACGTGCTGGAGTTCTTCCAGGAGGGCGGGCCGGGTTGGCAGGACCGCATCAACGAGGCGCTGCGGAAGGCCGCGGGGAAGTCGTAGTCAACGTCGTCATTGCGAGCCAACGGGTCCGCGCGAAGCGCGGCCCGATGACAGGCTCCGCGAAGCAATCCAGAATTTTTCCACGGTGACAGCCTGGATTGCTTCGTCGCATCAGCGCAAAATTGCTCTGCAATTTTGTCGCGAGCTCCTCGCAATGACGGAGCATGCTGCGACACCGTCGTACCAAAGAAAAAGCCCGGCGCGAGCCGGGCTTTTTGGTTCGGAGATCGGCGTCCTGCCTCAGCGGCGGAACATGCCGCCCATCATACCGCCGACGACGCCACCCACGAAGGCCGCGCCGGCAGCATCGCCGGGGCTGCTGCGCTGGGGAGCCGGTGCCGGCGCGCTGCTGGGTGGCGGGGCACTGGCGCGCCGAGCCGCTTTCTGGCTGTTATCGCTGGCGGTCGGCGGTGCGGCCACGATCTCCGAGAGCAGGGCCTTGTGCTGGTGCTTATTGAGGTAGCCGGACGAAGGATAGCCGCGCGCTGCTTGCCAGCGCTTGAGCACGGCGCGGGTCTCGTCGCTGAACACGCCGGTCTGCTTGGTGTCGAAGCCGAGGCCGGTGAGGCGACGCTGCACGTCGCGGCGCTGGTTCTTGTCGAGGCCGATCTGGTCTTCGGTGAGCTGGGTGGCCTCGTCGGTAAAGGTCGCGGGATCGATACCAGCGTTGAGCGTGCGGGTCGCGGTCGAGGGGCCGCTCTTGATCGCGGCAAGGCGTGCCAGCGCCAGCGCCTTGAACTGACCGTTCGGATAGGCGGCGAGATAGGCGTTGAGCTCTTCCGGCTTGTTGGACTCCTTCACCGAGCGCCAATATTCGAGCTCGACACCGTCCGAGCCGCCGCCGGTTGCCGCCGGCACGGTGCCGGCCGCGGTCGGCGCCGCGTTGGCGACTTGCGTTGCCGGGGCCTGGTTGAGATAGACGGAGCCGGTCAGGTTGGTGTGGCCCCAGGGCAGTTGGCCCTTGCGGGTCTCTTCATTGACCTGGGCGCGCACCGACGTCATCGCCTGCTGAATCTCGACGCCGGGCTTGGTGATGTTGTCGATCAGCGCACGGGTGAACGGGCTGTTGTTGCCCTCCTGGCCGTCGAGCGCGGTCTGGCCAGGGCCGGTGGCGAACGCGATCAGCGTGCCTTCGCCGGACTTCATCTCGGCGAGACCACTCTGGACGTTGACGCTGCGGGTTGCCGAGTTCGACTTGATCTTGGCGGCGAACGGATTGTCGCGGCAGGCATCGAGGAAGACGAGCTTGACCTTGGCGTCGCCCATGGTCTGCTCGAGCGTCAGGTCGATGTTGATGGCGGCCCCTAGCTTGACGTCCATCTCCGACTTGATGTCGGCGTCGACAGGCAGGAGATAGTTGGTGCCGCTGACGGCAATGCCGTGGCCGGCATAATAGAACAGCGCGATGTCGGAGCCCTGCGCCTTGCGGCCGAAATCGAGCAGCTTCTCCGTCATCTGGTCGCGGCTGAGATTGGACCCTTCGATCACCTCGAAGCCGACATTGCGCAGCGTCGCCGCCATCGCCTTGGCGTCGATCGGCGGGTTCGGCAATTGCGCGACGTTCTTGTAGGAGCCGTTGCCGACGACGAAGGCGACGCGGCGGTCAGCCTTCGCAGCACTGATCGACAGTGCCATGCACATCAGCGAAGCGAGGAGGGTGAGATAGCGCATTCTGAAATCCCCCAGAATCGAATTGCAGGCAGCAACAAATTGGCAACGAACCTACACGAAGTGCCCGACTTCGCGCCACCAAAACGGCGGTCCGCTGCCTTCAACCCGCTGCTGTGTGGCCGAATGTGCACGATGGAATGCTTCCCCAACGTGATCCAAATCACACGGCCACTTCGTTTTGTCGCGCGAGGTGGCGCGAGGTTCACTGCGCGCGGGCCGGAACCGCCGATGGGGGCCTTAAATTGAGGAGATTGCCGCACAGGATCAGCGCAGCGCCCAGTACGGTCAAGGTGTCGAGGCGCTCCGAATACAACAGCCAGCCGACGGTTGCCGTGAGCGGAACCCGCAGGAAGTCCATCGGCACCACGATGGTCGCATCCGCGTACCGGAGCGCGCTGGCGAGGCAGTAGTGCGAGAATGTGCCGCAGACCCCGATGACGAAGAGCCAACCCCACATGGAGGCCGACGGCCAAGTCCAGACGTAGAGCGTAGGTAGCAGGCCGACGACCATCTGTACGACGATCATCCAGAACAGGATCGACAATGCGCTTTCGGTCCGGGTCAGCGACTTCGCCAATATCATGGAGATGCTGAAGCCAATCGCGGCCCCAAGCGCGATCAGCTGGCCCGGATTGATCTCGCCGGTGGCGGGCCGCACGATCATGACGACGCCGACGATGCCGAGTACGACGGCGGCGATCTTCCAGACGGTCATGCGCTCGGACAGGAAAGTTGCGGCCAGCAGTGCCGTCCAGATCGGCATGGTGAATTCGATCGCGACGACCTGGCCGATCCCGATCAGCGCCAGTGCGTAGAACCAGCCGAGCTGCGCGAAATAGTGGACCCCGTTGCGCGCGAGGTGCTGCGGCAGGCGTTTGGTCGCGACCGCCTTGAAGCCCCCGGCGCGGTAGATGATGGGCAGAAGCAGGAACAACCCGATCACAGATCGCACTTCCATGATTTGGAAGACGTTGAGCTCGCTCGTGGTCTCGCGGCCGGCAACCGCCATGACCAGCATCAGCGCGAGCCAGCCGGCCATCCAAAGTGCAGCCATCGATTTGGACGCTGTCGCGGTCATAGGTGTGAGTGCGGGAAATCGTGCCTGAGGGGAAAGCCGGTATCAGCGACATCGCTGCGGTTTGCAACGGTCAAATCTGCGGATGCAGCGATGCAGCTCGGTGTGCTAAGGCGTCAGCGAACAACGAGAAAATCGGGAGATCTTCGCTCATGCGCATCTTGCAGCCGGCCGATTGGAAAAAACCGCGCGGCTTTTCCCATGGCGTGGTGGTCGACGGGCCGGGGCGTTGGGTGGTGCTGGCCGGGCAGACCGGCGGCGACGAGAGCGGCAACTACGCGCCCGACATGGCGGCGCAAGTTGCGACCGCGCTGAAGCGGATCATCAAGCTTCTGGGCGAGGCCGGCGCGGGCCCGGAGCACATCGTTCGCCTGACTTGGTACCTGGCCAGCCGCAGCGAGTATGAGGCCGCCGGGGCCGGCATCGGCGCGGCCTGGAAGGAAACGCTGGGACGCAATTTCCCGCCCTCGACGCTGCTCTACATCGGCGGTCTCGTGGACGAGCGGGCCAAGGTCGAGATCGAGGTCACGGCGTTCGTGCCGAATGCATAAAAAAGACCCGGCGAGGTCGCCGGGTCGATGGTCTTGAATGTGATCTGGCTCAGCGCGTCATCGAGATATTGGCGCCGCGGAATTGGCTGTCGGCGCGCAGCGTGACGGTCTGCTTGTTGCCGCTCGTCCTCAACGCGATATTGGCGTTGAAGCCGGCGGCGGAGGCGACCACCTCGAAGTTTCCGCCGCCGCCGCGGCCCTGGAGCGAGCCGCTGATATTGCGGCTGGCCTCGGACCAGTTGCCGGTGATGGCGCTGCCCTCTGCCTTGACGCTGGCCCCGAGGTTGAACTTGTAGGCGTCGCTGGCGCAGGTCAGCGACATTTCCATGGTCGGACCGATCGGGGCGTATTTGGCCCGGCAGCGAATCCGCTCGGTCGAGCCGTCATCGAGGATGACAGTACCGCCGCCGCTCCAACTGCCTGCCATCGGGGCAAACGGGCCGGCCTGGGCTTTGCTTTCAGTGTGAGCGATACCTGCCGCAAACAAAACGGCGGCCGCGATCAGCAGCCGCCGGCCTCTAGCGCGAGCCTCAGTTGGTTTATTGGCGCGATGCTTCCCACCGCCCGCTGCATGGTATGCCTGCAGATGCTCCATTCCACTTCCCCGATCCGGCGTTGCCGTTGAGTTGACCGTTGGCATATGCACCATTGATCGAAACTTTCACAAGTCCCTCACGGCCGATGGTGCCGGAAACGTTAGCGCCGGGCGCGGTGATCTTGCCGTCGGCAACCGTCAGCATGGAGCTTGCGGTCGGTTCGCAGGAGCCGCTCTTGGTCACGATCGTGACCTGCCAATTGCCGTCATAGGGACCCTGGGCGAAGGCGGGAGCGGCGAGGGTGCCGGCGAAAACTGAGGCGGCACAGAACACCGCAATGCGACCAAAACGCATGAATTCCGTCCTTGAACTTGTCTGATATGCTGACGTTTATTCGGACGAAATGTGACGGAAATTTGTTGCGATGCCAAATCGAAAATTGTTCCTGTGGGAACAATGGTTTATTTGGGTTCTTGGCTCCGATTTTCGAAGCAGAATCAACGCGGGTTCACGTTAAGGGTAAAACGTCAGTAGAGACTCGGCGCCGAGGTCGCGAACTGCTCGTCCTGAACTTTGGCCGGCAGCGCCTTGTGAACCTTGATGTAGTCGATCACGTCGGCCAGCAGCTTGAGGCCGAGAGGCGCCAGCGCGCGCTCCCAGAGGTCCCGCGCCGTCTCGCCCTTCTTGACGAAGCACCAGTCCTGGGCGGCGATGGCGCCCGCGTCCATGCGGTCGGCGAGGTGATAGATCGTGCCGCCGGCGACCGGATCGCCTTCCTTGATGGTCCATTCCACGGCCGCCTTGCCGCGGTGGCGCGGCAATAGCGAAGGGTGATAGCCGATCCCGCCATACGTGGCGGCGGCGAGCGCGTCCTTGCCGATCCGGGCGTGGCTGTGCGCCGTGATGATCAGATCCGTATCGGGGCCAATCTCGGAGGCCACCACCAGCTTCGGATTGGCCTGGACCGCCACCTCGATGCCGGCCGCCCTGGCGGCAGCGGCGAGGCGATCCTCTGCATCGGCCACCACGACCCGCACGATCGAGACACTGTGCTCCCGGAGCATGTTCAGGGTGGTCACGCCGAAATGGCGGGAGCCGACGAGGGTAATGCGCATGGGTGTCCGATCTGTCTCGCAGCTGCGTCATCCCCCGATAACACGTCCGGACGTCCTGTCACCACCCGCGCTGCGTTTGCGCGGGTTATCAACAATGCACAGCGCATCACGAAATCATCTGATGGTAATACGTTCTCAACCAGCCTGGCGTATCGACGAATCCGTCGCGGATTTGTATTGCGTACCGCGACCTGAGAATGTCTCGCCGGCGTGGGTGCGCCGCGCGGGCCTTTTGGCCGGGACCGATTTCATGCCCAGCGCGATTGAGCAGATCGTCGACACCTATGTCCGACTGAAGAACCGGCGTGGCCTCGACGAGCTGATGATGCACCGGCAGCGGCTCGCCGTCGATCTGAAGAGCAGGTCGGGCTATGATTTCAGCCTGCCAATCGGCCAGATCGACGAGGAGATCGCAATCATCGAGGCAGGCCTCAGCCGGCTGAAGGCCGAAAGCGCGGGTCTCGGTCCATCATCTCCTGTCTGAACCGTTCAGTCGCGCCGGCCACCGTCGATGACCGTGAACAGCGGCCGCGCCGGGGTCGGCTCGACCAGGAGCTCTTCCACCAGTGCGGTTGCCGCATCGACATATTTGCGCGTCGGCTTGTCGAGCGGACGCTTGGCCTCGTCGTCAAGCGCGACTTTCGCGGCCTCGACCAGCTTGCGCATGCGCGCCGCGTGATCATCGCCTGCCGTCAGCGTCGCGCGTGCCAGCGAGCGCAGCACGAACAGCTCGCCCTCGAGACGGAGCAGACGGTCGTTGAGCCTGGTGAGGACGGCGTTGAGGTCGGCCATGGCTGATGTTCGGCGCGGAGGATCCGCCCTGATCTAGCGGCGATCAGTGAACGGAGTCCAAACGTCTACGGCGCAATTGGGCAGATTTTCCGGCGATCTCGCCGATGTGACCGGTTGTGACGCGCAGATGAATGGTGCGAGCAGGTTCTGCTGACCACATGATGGGCGGGGACGTCAGGAGCCCGTGCGATGCGCTCTGTCTTGGCTTTGCTTGTTCTGATGTCAGCGTGCACCTCGGCTGCCGCAGCGCCGAGGCATTACGCGCATCCGCGGCACCATGTCGTGGTCCGCCCCGACACGCGCGCGGTCGTGCCGCCCGGCTGGTACAGGTTTCCCGGTCATCCGCCGATCCCGCCGTCGGAGAACAGGAATCTCGATCCCTCCAATTTCGGCGGCGGCTGATCGCGGCTCACAATGCGGTCGATGGGCGAGGGGATACCCGGCTTTCGCTGGGCAACGACGGCGAGCGCGAACCGATGCCTCGGCCCTACCATCCAACGCCCGCCCAGCGCCGTCCGAACACGGGCGGCTTGGTCTTCACCGCTTCCCAGCCGAAGAAGTGATGCTTGCCGGACCAGCTATGCACCACACTGCTACAGATGCTGCACTTGAAGCTGCCGGAATGCGCTTCGGCATGTTCTTCCCTTGTCGCGGTGTAGCTCATGCTGCAACCCGCACAGGTGAATTCTTCGATCGTCCAGATGCTGTTGGCCATTGCACAGAATGTTTTTTGGGGACCTCAACCCACGGTAGCCACGGGCCTTTGCAGCCGCGTAAACCGGCCCGGAGAAATCCACTTAACGGGCGTTAGCCAAGCCAGGCCGCAAGTCCCGGTCAATGCGCATCTGCACGCGCCTGATGGCGAGCAGCGGGAGCTTGCCTTGCACCCGCCCGGAGCGGACCCTGTCGCCGATCGCATAGGCATAGCGCCAGTAGCCCGGCGCGGCATTCCGCTTCAGCGAATAGTGGACGCCGCGGTGAATCTGGGTTCGGCCGTCATCGTCCTCAAAATGCCGATTGGTCCGATGCGTTCCTAGTCGGCGGATCTTGCGGGAACCGGTCGCCTTGACGCCCGGCTTGTTGCTGGCAATAACGGCTAGGCCTCGCAAGCGCCGGAAGTTGCGTTCATGTCGCAGGGAAAGCAGTAGCCGTGAAAAGTCTCCGTCAGCTCCTGACGGGTGAGGATATCATCCAGCTCGTGATCCGGCTCGGCCTGCTCGGCCTGCTGATCATCTGGACCTTCCTGATCATCCGCCCGTTCGTGCCGATCCTGGCCTGGAGCGGCGTGCTCGCGGTCGCGTTCTATCCGGCCTTCAGCTGGGTCGCCAAAATCCTCGGCGGCCGGCCGAAGACCGCGGCAGCGATCCTGACCCTGATCACGCTTGGCATCGTCATCGGCCCTGCGACCTGGCTCGGACTCAGCGCCGTCGACGGTGTGCGGGAGCTGGCGCACCAGCTTAGCACCGGCGACCTCGCGCTGCAGTCGGCGCCGGAGCAGCTCAAATCGTGGCCAGTGGTCGGCCCCTGGCTCTATGATCTCTGGGACCAGGCCTACACCAATATCCGCGCGGTGCTGCGCGAGGTGGCGCCGTATCTTCAGCCGCTGGCGGGACCGCTGCTCTCGCTCGCGGGCGATGCCGGTCTCGGAACGGTCCAGTTCCTGCTGTCCGTGTTCGTCGCCGGCTTCCTGTTTCCGCACGGGCCGCGGCTGGTTGCCGCCGGCCGCAGTTTCCTGTTCCGGATCGTGCCTGAGCAGAGCGAGCATTTCCTGGAGCTTGCAGGCGCGACCATCCGCGCCGTGGCGCAGGGCGTGATCGGCGTCGCGGTGGTGCAGGCGCTGCTCGCTGGCTTCGGCTTCAAGCTCGCGGCCGTGCCGAGCGCCGGCCTTCTCGCCTTCATCGTGCTGCTGCTCTCGATCGTGCAGATCGGCGCCTTCCTCGTGCTGCTGCCAGTGATCATCTGGATCTGGACCGCCAAGGACGTCACCACGGCGCTGTTGCTCACCGTGTTTCTCGTCCTGGTCGGCTTCATCGACACCATGCTGAAGCCGCTCGTCATGGGGCGCGGCCTGACCACGCCGACCATCGTGATCTTCGTCGGCGTGATCGGCGGCACGCTCGCCCATGGCATCGTCGGCCTTTTCATCGGGCCGATCATCCTGTCGGTGGCCTGGGAGATGATGATGGCCTGGATCAGGACGGAGGACCGTCCGAAGGTGAGCGAGGGCTGATCTCGCGCCGCGACGGCGCGCTCGGTCCGCCATGTCGCACCAGGAGCGCACGGCTCCGCGGTCTGTGATCAAAATGCGTCCTGAACTTGTCTGTTCGACTAGACAAGTTACGATCTGGACGATTCTGGTTTCGATCTACGGCAGTAATGGCGAAGTCTTCCAAGCTGGTTGCCGCAAGGCGCGGCAAGGTGTTGTTGGTCAGACGCCGGTCGGACGGCCTTTGGATGTTCCCAGGCGGCCGCAAGCGTGCGCGTGAGTCCGCGAAGGACTGCCTGCGGCGGGAGATCAAGGAAGAGCTGCCCGAGCTGAAGCTCGGCCGGATCAGTCTTTGGAAGGAAGTGAAGGCGAGAAACAAGCGCTCCGGCCGCAAGATGAGCGATGCGATCTTCATCGCCAAGGGCGCCAAGGGCAGGCTAGCGATCGGCGACAAGAAGGAGATCGACCGCGCCGCCTGGCAGAAGCCCCGCGGCATCCGCCTGACGCCGACCTCACGCTACATCCGCGACCGCCTGTTTCCACGAAAGCGGCGGTGAGCTAATCCTCTCGCCCCGCCGATCGCGTCCGCCCGGCAAATGACCTCGACCGGGCCGTGCGCGGTTCCGGCGCAGCGGGCCTGACGACCTCGGCCTCGCGCTGCTCCTTGCGGGCCTTCCGCGCATTGCGCATCGCGCGCTTGATGAAGAGGTGTTGGGAATCCGAAGAACAGCACCACCTCGCAGCCCGGACATTGCCTGGAATAGCCGTCCTGCAACCGGCCGGCGCGATCGCGAAACACGCCCTTGCAGCGCGTGCACTGAATCTGGACGAAACTCATGCGCGATCGACAATGACTGTTGAAGTGGGGTGTTCAGGTGATCCCAAATGGAAGAAAGCCTGAATGCCTTCCCGGCTTGTCGAACAGGCTTGGTGACAGCCGATGCGGGTAAGTGGGCCGCTGTTCGCAGAATGCGCGCAGCCGCTATTGCTTGGCGGCCATGGTGTCCAGACAGTGGTTGAGATAGGTGGTGCGATCCCTGGGCAGCACCTTCTCGAGATCCGCCTTCATCGCGCATTCGCGCTGCCGCAGCTGCTCGGCCCGGCGCTTCTCGGCCGCCTCCCGATATTCGGGGGCAACCTTGCTTGGGTCGACCAGCGCCTGTGAGCGTGCGGGAGCCATTGCAAGCAGTGCGATGGCCGCGATGAAAATGAATGGTTTCAAATGAGCCTCCGTAAAAGAGAGATCCTAGCGCGCGGCGTGTGCATGCTCAAACCGGAAGGATGCGGTACCCGGTTCCGGCAGGTCGGATCATCAGTGCGCCGACCGCGCCGGCAGACATCTGGCCCACTTTCTTGGAACGACTTCGCTCGGCGCGCGTAGATTCTAGGCTCACGGCCCATCCCCAACCCCAAAAGCCCCCGGGCCGCGAGAAAACCTTCCCCACAAAGGTTGGCGACCTCAGCGCCTTCGCACTGAGGTCGTTTTGGCGCAAATCGTGTGAACCAGTTCACAAACGCTCGGCAAGATCGCTGCTATGAAGACGTCATTGCTTAACCGCTTCATTTTGAACGAACGCCCCAGCGTGGCTCCAAGCGCTGGGGCTTTTTCGTGCCTGCCGGTGAGTAGAGCGTCTCGATTGTATTGACTTTCGCGTCGAGAGCATGGACCGCATTTCACGCGTCGGAACGGAGCCAGTTCCGATCTGCTGGACGATCAACGGCCAAGCTGCCGGGATCGCGGATGACGTCCCGGACGTTGCCCACGAGCGTGCGTTCGCCGGGCAAATCCCATATGCATGGCGCCGAGCAGCCGAATCAGGATGAGAGCGGCTCGCGTTCAGTTGCCGGCGGTTTACGACCAGAGACGGATTCAAGTGAGGCTTTCCAAAAACGCGCGGGCGACCAAGAAGTCGCCCAAGAAGAGCAAGGGGTCGCAGCGCGCAACGATCTCGTCTTCGTCGCCCCTCGGGATGATGGCCCTCCATCTGCTTGCACAATGGAAGCAGTCCGGACGCAGCGGTCTCGTTTTTCTTGCCGAGAGCGAGAACAGGGCCGAGCGGCTGGGCAGTGTCATTCACGCGCTCGACCCTTCCTGCGAGGTTCTGGTGTTTCCGCGTTTGAACACCTTGCCGTTCGATCAGTTGGAGCCATCCCACGAACTCGCGGGGCGCCGAGCCTCGGTCCTGAGACGCCTCGCAAGATCCAAGAAGCCGCTCTTTCTCGTTTCGACGGCGGAAGCCGTGATGGAGCGCCTGCCGCCGCCTGCGAGCCTGTCGCGCCTGAGCGTGAGCTTGAAGGTGGGCGGCGCGTTCTCCGAGCGTGACCTTGAGGCACGCCTCGAAGCTCTCGGATATGATCTCGACGACGAGCCGGACTATCCGGGCGGGGCGCTGTTTCATGGCCAGACCTTCGAGATATTTCCCGCAGGCGCGCTGGGGCCGTTCCGGATCGAGCATTCGGATCGCGCGATAAGACGGATCGTGGCGTTCGATCCGAAAGAGCACGACATCATCTTCGAGACCAGCGAGCTTCTGGTCGATCCCATGTCCGAGCGGCTTGCCTTTGCCGGCAAACGCGGCAAGCGCGCGAGCCTGTTCGATTATTGCGGGCGCGCCAAATGGATCGCCGATGCAGGCGTGCCGTTGCACGCCGACGCGTGGCTGAGCACGATCGAGGAAGCCGCGCCCCGTGCGGAGCGGGAGCGCGAATATCTCGGGCGGGCTGACTGGAAACAGCTCGCCAAGGGCATGAAGGCGTTGCCGCGGACGGCGCCGTTCCAGACCACGCCGGAATTTTCGAAGCTGACATCTGCAAGGAAGGCGCTGCGGACGTTCGTCGAGGAGATGCGGCGGGCGGGTTCGCGCCTGGTCCTCGTCGCGGCGCAGGAGGATGATCTGCGCGTGATGGAGCGGATGAGCGGCGTCAAGGCGCAGCGCTGCGAAGACTGGGACGAGGTGACGAGCGGGCGGAACGGCGAGACGGCGCTGCTGGCCGATCTCGATGCGGGCTTCGTCCTGCCGGGGAAAAAGCCTCTTGCCATCGTGACGGCGTCCGACGTGCTCGGCAGCCGGGCGCATCATCCCCAGCCGATGGCGCGCGCCTGGAGTGCGGCTTTCGATCATGCCGATGTGCCCGAGCAGGGCACGGTGGTCGTCCATCTCCAGCGCGGCCTTGGCGTTCTCGACGGCTTGCAGACCGTGAACACTGGCGGCGGCGCGCTGCGGGAGATGATCCGCCTGAAGTTCGCAGGCGACAATGCGGTGCTGGTGCCGCCGCCCGATCTCGCTTTGATGTGGCCTTACTCAGCCGAGCTCGGCAAGCTCGCGCTCGACAAGGCGGACGGCAGCACATGGTGGGCACGCCGCACCTCAGCCGAACGCGAAATCCAGATCGCGGGCAAGGTTCTGGCCAAGCACATCAGCCAGCGCCGGCGGCGGCGCGCCGAAAAGCTGGTTCCGCCGGGATCGGCCTACGAGAAGTTCGTGGCGCGCTTCCCTTATTTCACGACGAGCGACCAGGCCAAGGCGATCGCCGACGTGCTGGATGATCTTGCCTCCGGTCACCCCATGGACCGGGTGATTTGCGGCGACGTCGGCTTTGGCAAGACCGAGGTGGCGCTGCGGGCGGCCGCCGCCGTGGTGCTGTCCGGCAAGCAGGTGGCGGTCGTGGTGCCGACGACGGTCTTGGCACGGCAGCATGTCGCAACGTTCCAGAAGCGCTTCGCTCCGTTCGGCATCGAGGTCGGCAACCTGTCGCGGGCGACATCAGGCGCGGAGCTGCGCGAGACCAAGGAGGGACTGCGCAGCGGCCGGATCAAGGTCGTGATCGGCACGCAGGCGCTCACCGGCAAGGACGTCAAGTTCGATGATATCGGCCTCGTCATCATCGACGAGGAGCAGCATTTTGGAGCGGCCGAAAAGGCCAAGCTCTCCGGGCTCGCCAAGAACGTTCACGTGCTCATGATGAGCGCGACGCCGATCCCGCGGACGCTCGCCGCCGGCCTTGCCGGCTTCCGCGACCTCAGCGTGATCGCTTCGCCGCCGGTGCACCGGCTTCCGGTCGCAACCCGGATCGCACCGCTCTCGGATGCTGCAATCGCTTCCGCGCTGCTGCGCGAGCAGCGGCGTCACGGCCAGAGTTTTCTGATCTGTCCGCGCATCCAGGATCTCGATCCTATGCTGGCGCGGGTGCAGGCGGTGGCTCCCGACCTGCGCATCGTTTGTCTGCACGGCAGACTGGCGGCCGACGAGATCGACGACCGCATGATGAGCTTCGTCGAGGGCAGGGCCGATGTCCTGCTCGCGACCAACATCGTGGAGAGCGGCCTCGACATTCCCCGCGCCAACACCATCGTGGTGTGCTGGCCCGAAAAGTTCGGCCTTGCCCAGCTGCACCAGCTCCGTGGCCGCGTCGGCCGTGGCGGCATCCGCTCCTTCGCCCATCTGCTGACCGAGACGGAGTCCGGGCAGTCCGAGAAGCGGCTGGCAGTGCTCGAGGAGTTCAGCCGACCCGGCGCCGGCTTTGCCATCAGCGAGCGCGACCTCGATCTCAGAGGTGCGGGAGACCTGTTCTCGGAGCAGCAATCCGGCCATGTCCAGGTGTTCGGGCCCGTGCTCTACAGCCACCTCTTGAAAATGGCCTCGGAGAAGGTCGATGAGGGCCGGGCCGCAGTGTGGGTGCCAGACCTCAATCTGCCGGTCGGGGACATGCTGCCCGACACCTATGTGCAGTCCGAGCCCGTGCGGCTGGAACTCTATGCGCGTGCCGCGCGATGCAATGACGAGGACGACCTCGACGACCTCGAGGAAGAAACCTCCCGCCGCTTCGGCCCGCTGCCGAAAGTGGCGCGCGACTTCTTCAACGCAGCCTGGCTCAGGATCGAATGCAAACGCAGAGGCATCATCCGCCTCGACGTCGGTCCCGGAGCGGTCGCCGCGACGTTCCTGCCGGGGCGCTTGCGGAAGTCGCGGGGCAAGTCACTGCAACGCGACGGCGATCGCGTCGTCTATCACAGCCCGATGCGGGATGCGCCGTTCGAGCGGGTGGAGGAGTTGTTCGAGCTGCTGGATGAGGGGTAGGGCGCTCGCGCCTTCGTCAGCAGCTTGACGTCATCTCCAGCGCGGATCACGCGTCCGCGTCGCTGTCGTATTTGATTTCGTGGTCCAGTCGGGCCGGACGGCACGGCTTTCGCCTGCTTCGGTTGGCAGAACTAGAACTATCTCAGCGACCGCTTCTTCAACTGCGAATTCGGAGCGGGAACCCTGTGCCACAATTATAGTTAATTGGCTTGGCGATGGAGATTGTCCGATGTCCCATGCCATCCCTCCGGTCATTGTCGCGATTGTCGTAAGCTCATGTCTGTTGGTCCTGGCACAAGCAGGCGGCGGAAATGCAGGGTCCGCCGGAGCGGGCATGGGGACGGGGGCGGGTAGCGCCAGCGCTGGCGGGTCGGCACCTTCTGGAATGGGGACGAGTGCAGGCAATGCGGCTGCCTCAGCGCCCCCAGGGCTGGGGACGAAAGACACCGCCACCGGCGGAAATCTGGGCGCCAACCGCCAACCGACGAATCCGAACATTCAGCCCGCCACGCCTGCGAAGTCGCGCTCGGCAGCCCAGGCCGCGAGAAATGCCGGGGTTGGTCATGCCCAAAACGGTCTGCCGATCGGCGCGATTGGGAGCGGCACGAGCAATGAGGATCAAATGACCACTGGCCTGGCGTCCTCCCGAAACAGGTCGGCAACACAGGCTCAAGGTGGTTCAGAAGGTCAGCCAGGGAGGGGCACGAGCATTTCGGACCAGATCAGCCGGCCGCGAGCCGCACGAGCTGGCGACAAGGTGCTGGACGCCAACGCGCAGGTCGAGCGACGAACAACTGTGTCGCCCAGACGCGTTCCCAGCCCGACAGGGCCAGGTTTGTAGTCTGCGAGCGAAGGGGCGAAGAGACAGGATGGGCGCAATGGATCATCGCGCCCCGTTCCCATTTTACCGTGGGACCAAATTGGCTGCGCATAAGAGTTGAACCTGTCTGAGCGGAGTCTGGAATCCGCCGCCTAACCGATCGGCCACTGCGCATTGATTGGTGAAGGAGTTGGTACCCGAGCTCATCTCTCGATTGAGCGACTAGTCAAAAACGTAAAAACAACCCCATGCACAGTAGCTAAGTGCTGCTGGTACAATGCCTTCTGCATTCGTCGCGAAATCCGGTTGACGCGTCGGGCAAAACAGTGGCATTCTGACACTCTTCGGAAAATCAGCTGCGAAGAAATCTGCTGCTGGCAATGGGGTGAGGGGCTTAACCCCGTAATTGGCCGGAGTCGCCGAGCCCGTCAGCCGGCCAGGCCGCTAACGTGGAATTAATCCAAAAAGCCCACAATTTTAGACAGTTGTGTATGGGTGCTGCGTAAAGGAGTCGTCGTGAGGACGCTCCAGGGGGCGGCTTCCTTTTGCTCGCTCATTGGGGTCAATGCACGTGACCACGACTTTCGAAACGGAAGGCTTCGCCGAAGAGCTCGACCCTGCAGCACTTGCAGCCGCCGCAGCAACACACGAACCCGCAGCCGCGGAAGCTCCAGTGCCGATCAAGCGGTCCAGCCGGAAATCGGTCCTGGCCCTGTCGGTGTGTGCCTTGGCCATCAATGGCTTGGCGGCGATCTATACGTTGCCGTCTGGTTTTCCGTCGTTGAATGTCAGCAGCCTGGCTGAACTTCTTCCGCGCCAAAAGGCTTCCGCGGCAAAACCGGATCCGGTCGTCGCTGCCTTGAAGGACATTCAGTCGGCCCAACAGCGACAGACTGCCTTGCTGAAGGAGAACAATGATTCAGCGCAGCAGAATGCAGCTCTGCTGCAGCAGGATTCATTGGTGCTGCTTTCCCTGCGACAGAGCATTACGGACGAACGGGTCGATGTGAGGAAGATATCTTCGCAGCTGTCGACGCTGATCGCCAAGGTCGACACGCTGCAAAGTGCATTGATGTCGGACGTCACGTCCTCCATTCGAAGGGCGCATGCTCGCTATGGACTGTCCGCAGCGATGCGCAAACGGATCGCTCGGGAATCGAAACCTGTGGGGCCCGTTTCGGTTGGAGGAGCGCCGCTGAGCATACCCGCTACAGTTTCAGCTCCGGAAAGCTGAAGGCACCTCAAGCGGATCACTTGGGGCCATATATCCGCGCGACCCAGTAAGCGAACGGGCCTATGCTCGTGCGCTGGCGACTGATCGCCGCCGGCATCAAGTCCATGACCGCATGCCTCATGGAGTCAGGAGGACGGGTCCCGGTCTTCCGCTCGAGCATCGCCGTTTCAACTTGGTCAGCCAGGACCGTGAGGTGATTCGCAAGCCGGTCGAACAGTTCGCGCTTGGCGGGTTCGGTTGCCAGATCGCGGATCAGGGCGCATTCGGCCGCATCTTTCCGGAGTTTCTCAAGCTGGGCCGGATAGTCCTTCATTTGCAATGACCCCGTTCCCCGTAATGGAACGGTACAGGCAATGTACGAAAGCGAACAGACGGGATTGCCGCTTTTTCCTAGTCTTCGGTGGGCTTTGGCCTTCCCCAAAGGTCCAAGCACCTCCAGCGGCCCCGGCCTCGACCCACCCAAAAGCCCCCACGGCCGGGGCCGTCACCACGGCGCAGCACTTTCAACGGGAACCATCGCCTCGCCACCGCATTTCTTGATTGCATGGTTTTCCCGGCTGTCCGCCCGGGTCCTTGGGTGTCGTGGGGGCGTTTAATGGGCGCTTGTGATCGCACCGCTGTTCTGAAGCAGCGTGTCGACGAGCTTGTTTCCGGGCTTTCCGAGTTAGAAAATTTGCGATCCCGCGTCATCGCAGCCGAGCACATGCAACAGGGGCATAGCGTCGACCGCAAACCGGCCGCAGCAACTCGCCGGACTGCTAAGCCCAAATCATCATCGGCAAAACCCGATCGCCCAAAAAAGCACTTGGCGCGGCCGCCCAGCGAGCAATGACTGATCTGAGGCCTGATTTCCACGTCCAGTCACATGGGGCCAAAGGCGCTCACGAGCCCGATGGTGATCGGGACCAGCGCAACGATTGTCCATAAGGCAGGCGAACTGGAGGACAGGCCGGCGAAAAAGATCAAGACACCGAAGCCGACGAGGGCCACCGAGATGGCGTATGCGAGCGCTTTTTCCATCGTTTGATCTACAGGGAACACTGGATGGATTGCGCCTGTAGGATTCCCTGTCGGTCGAAACGTTCCTATGCAGCGCTACCGCAGCAGGATTCAATGGTGCTCCTGTCTCTGCGACGGAGCATCACGGACGAGCGGGTCGACGTGAAGAATTCGGCTCGCCCGTTGGGCGATTAAGGGAAGCCTTCTGCTGGCCAAGCTCTATGGCGTACCGATGCCGGAAGAGCTGCGCTAAGGGCACTGGAGGCTCGCTGGTTCACGCCGGCGGGCCCCTGTGCTACGATCCACGAGCGATCGGGAGCCGCCACCATCGCGTCGATCGCCGACAATTGAGCTGGCTATCGACAAACGTAAGTACCCTGGCGCCGTGGTGCCGAGCGTCCGCCACTTTTGCATTACTGGCTCCGGCGCGAAGCATCCCGATCTTTTCCTTGCAATGATTAGATCATCCTTCATGTAGGGAGTTGTTTAATGACTAGGCTGATTTCAATTGCTTCCCTCACTCTGGCTCTGACCACCGGCGCTGGACAGGCGCAGCAGAGCACGCCTCGCGGAGGCTCCCCCCAAAGTTTGGAAAGATGCAAGCAGCTCGCTAGCGAACGTGGTTTCTCAAGTGCGGGTGGGATTATGAAAGGACAAGGTCGCGCAAAGCGAGAGTTTGTGATCAATTGCATGCGCGGAAAGCAAATCTAGGCAAGTCGAACGGGACATCTTCGGACAGCTCGCCGGTTCACGCTGGCGGCTGTCCCACTCGTCCTAAAACAAGACGCTGCCGGGCTCGAAATACATGTCCCGGCAGCGTTTCCTTCTCAAACTGAGCACTGAAATCCCAGTTGGTTTCGACTGTGCAACGGCCATGCCACAGGTGTGTGACACGGCCCGCCAGCTACGGGCGGGCCTTTGTTCTGGTCCATCGTATAGTTCTCATGCGCGGTCGGCTGCCGTCCGTATCTAACCCTCAGTGTCCTAACTTGATTTTGGGAGTGTCCTAATTCATTCTCAGTACTGACAACATTCAACAAGCTCTGTTCACGCACGACGATTGGGGAGGGGCGCTCCAGGACCGTGACCCTTCGCCCCCGATGATGTCATGAAAGGCATGCAAGCCCACTTAGAACTACTTCGCGGGCAAATCGCAGAATGCGAGCGCATGCAGAAGGCCGCAAAGAGTCAGCTCCAGCGCAATGTGTTCGCAAGGCTGCTCGCGCGCTACAGGGCTATCGCGGTCGAACTGGAACAAGCGATAGCAAAGATGCCTCCTCCAAACACTTTCCGAGATCGCACCAAGCAAGCGCGGCAAGCTGCCAAAGAGTACGGCGACGACCAAAGGAAGCTAGCCAAGAAGCTCCGCCGCAAGATGAATTAAGGCCGCCTCAGTTGGCGGCCTCACTCTTTATCCTCGGTCCAAGATCCTCGGTCCAAGTCTGTTCGCCGCAGTCGCACTTGAACATGCGAACCGCTCCAAATTACGGTGACGGGTGCTCACCGTAATATGGTCGCACGTGCTTCCACGGCATCGCGCTCATTGGGCATCGCGGATCCGGATGCCTGGCTCGCCGCGGACATAGAACTGAATACGCGAGATCCTACGCTGGAGCCATTGCGCAAGCTGCTTGTGCCGGCTTTCGGTGTACGTGGCAACGACTGCAGCGACAACGTTCGCTACCAAGACGGCTGGGATAAAGATCAGCCATCCGCCATCTTTCCAGAGCAGGAAGGCCGGATACATCAGGGTGTGATGAATGAGATAGAGGGTGAAGGAATACCCGGCGAAAAACCGGACGATCTTTGCAGGCCACGGAGAGGCGACGATCCGTCCTGGCTGCGTCGCCACGACGACTCCTAGAACAAAGAGCACGAGGAAGGGGTAGGTTATGGGCTTGTATTCGAGATATGCGCGGGTCGTCGCCACATAGGCGACGATCGAGCCGACGGCGAGCAGGGCGCCCAGCGTCCTGCTTTGCAAGGCAACGGACCTCAGGACGACATAACTGTAAGCGCCTGCCAGCCACAGGGTAAAAAGCGATCGACCGAGACCGTTGTCCTCTTGGAGAGCCCCAAACATGTAGTGGAGGGGGATCTGACCGAAAATGATGGCTATCGGTATCAGGACAGCCGCCCGGGCAGGCGTCGCCCCAATGAAAAACAGCGCGCCAACGAACAGATAGATGTGCCACTCGATCACCAGTGTCCAGAGCGGGCTGGCAGAACCAATGATCGGCCATCGTAGCAGGCTCAGGTGCTCAAGCGGACCGCGGTAGGTTTCGATCATCAGCAAATTGGCGAGAAAGATCGTCGGACTTCGACTACCCTCCAGGACGCGATCGCCAATGAGCCAAATGGTCCCCGTGTCGACGAGGACCACAAGCAGAAGGCATGGCACAAGGGCAGAGTAGATGCGGGCGGCTCTATCAATGAAGAACTGCAAGAAAGTGTAGCTGGGGTTTCTCGATTTCTCGAGCAGCGTATAACTAATCAGGAATCCAGAAAGCACGAAGAACAGTAACACGCCGACATTCTGGGGCAGAGGGAGCCCGGACTGGCGGAGTTCTGGCAGGAAGAACGAGATGCCATGACCGATGCAGACCATCTGGGCTGCGATGGCGCGCAGTGCATCCAGGGCTAACGACGTGTCGTTCTTTGATCCATCCAACGTAAACTGACTACAGCTCAATTCTTGTCTCTCGCGATCAGTTCAGATGCATATGGCGTCAATCTCGACGATTAGTTGAACTATTGCAATGTGTGTCTGTGTGTTTCCAAGTTCTGCGACGGCGCAGTCGGCCTGGGCAGCAGAATGATTGGAACTGGCAAGTGAGCACGCTGCCCCAGTTCAATCGTGATGGCTTGGTCTCCGTCACGAACAGAATCGTCGGGCGAGCCCGAGATCGCCGCAGCCGATGGTCGATTTGCCAGCACAATGCCCACGAGCTTTGCTGGTCGGCTATTCGCGACGTTATTGGAGCTGATTGGTGAGCGCGCTGGGGCTCGAACCCAGGGAATTACGGTGACAATGCACTTAACAATGGGCACCCGTTCCGTGGCACATTAAGTGCATTGTCACCGCAATGGTCGTAATGGGCCTGACCTCAGCTCTGCGGCTGCCGCATTCGCCGCAGACGAAACGCGGCTCGATATCAGACAAGTGAACATCGTCAGGCCAGCGATCGGCGTTCAGAGCCACGTGATGGCTGCAATGGCGGCTCAAGATCACCTTCGGCCAGATGCGCGAGATGGGCTTGCGCGGAGTCCTGGTCTACTGCGGCCGGCCGGCGGCGTGCGTAGGAGTGTGGCGGCGTGCAGGGCGAGGCATGCCGCGATCAAAGCGGCATTGTAAGTACCTCGCAAATTATCAATCCCTTGGGGCTCATCCGTCGCGCGAGCTACTGCGCGTCGTGGGTGGGGAAAAGCTCCGAGGGGCGGCGGTTCTATATGGAGGGGCCAACGGATCCGCAGGGCTCACGGGTTATGAGCACGTGCCCGTGCCGCCAATTTTTGAGCACGTGCCCGTTCCAACATTGATGGTGCTTTTGGGCGAAGCCAATCGAGGCCATGATAATTAAGGCCACGACGACACACACGGCTACGAGGTTATGCGTCATTGTGCCACTCCACGGTAAACTGTGACTGGCTACTCGGGCATCATACTGAGCGGTGGCGGCCGATCAAAAACACAAAATCCATCGCGTGAAGGCCTCGCGGGTGGTGGTCAGATCGGCGCCGTGTCCAAACACGACGACCAGAACGACCCAGCCCACCGTCGACACCGCATCCATAACCAGCCCCTCTGCCAACCCAGGGCAGGATGGAATTGGCGGGCCCGCGGTGTGGTTGAGTCAAATTGACTCACCCGCGCTGAGCGCAGCAGTCGATTTGCCAACACAGTGCCCACAAAGCACTTTTTAGGTCGGCTCGTATTCCGGGCTAAATATTTGATTTGGCTTGGTGAGCGCGCTGGGGCTCGAACCCAGGACCCCGTGATTAAAAGTCACGTGCTCTACCGGCTGAGCTACGCGCTCCCATGGCCGCTGATGGCTTGAAGAGGATCGCCATCGTGTTCGGTCATTTCGAGAAGCATGTCTTGCCGCCGCGCTCGACTTGCGTTGCGGGGAAAACCGGCTGTTTCCGGATCATGCTTCCGCGCTGTGTAGGGGGAGTGGCTGCGGAGGTCAATAGTGCGGGTGGCTGCCGAAGTTCTTGGCAGGGGCGGGGATTCCATCGGCATCCCCGCGGCTTAGCTTGGGATTTTCAACCTGATTGGCGGGCGGTCATCCACGCTGAAGAGCACGTGACTTTTAATCACGGGGTCCAGGCGCCCGAGTTTCGGGCGCCCGTCACTTCGCCTCGCGCCGGACCTCGTTCGGCACCGGCTGCGGCGTACCGGGGGTCGGCAGGGCGACCGGGCGGAGGCCGATCAGCTCGGCGGAGCGGATCGCGCTGTCGCGCCAGAACTGGAACGAGTTGATCCGGCTAAGCTCGAGGATGGCGATGGCGACCGCGGCCAGGAACGGCAGGCTTTGCAGCACCAGGACGTCGGCGAAGACGTAGATCTCGGTGATCTGCCGGAAGCTGTTGCTGGCGATCAGGACGCCGGCGCCGATCACCAGCAGGGTGCCGATCACGGCCTCCCAGAACGCCTGGAACTCGATCGACATCCTGCTAAGGCCGCCCTTGGAGGTGCGGGCGAAGGCGATGTGCTCGGTGATGAGGCCCTGCGCGACCGCGCGCGACACCGTCCATTGCACGCTCATCGCCGCGATCATGGCGCCCAGCATCTGGCCGGGCTTGATCGCGACGCGGGCGCGATACATCGACAGGAAGTGCACCAGCGACACGATGAAGGCGCCGATGATCGGCAGCGTCAGGATCTTGTCGGGGATGGCGATGTCGGCGAAGGCGACGATCGGCACCCAGACGAGGTTGAGCAGCGCCACGACTACGCCGAGGCTTTCGGCGCCCAGCCAGTTCAGCCAGCCGAGGCCATATTCGCGCTTCTGGTCGGGCGTCAGCCGGCTCTTGCCGGGCAGGAACTGTCGCCAGTGCTTCTTGACGATCTGGAGGCCGCCATAGGCCCAGCGGTGACGCTGCTTCTTGAAGGCCTCGTAGGTGTCGGGGAGCAGGCCCTGGCCGTAGCGATGGTTGGTGTAGTGGGTGGTCCAGCCGAGCTCCTGGATCGCAAGGCCGAGATCGGAGTCCTCGCAGATCGTATCCGACGACCAGCCGCCGGCCATGTCCATCGCGGCGCGGCGGATCAGGCACATTGTGCCGTGCACGATCACGGCGTTGAGCTCGTTGCGCTGGACCATGCCGATGTCGAAGAAGCCGGCATATTCGCCGTTCATGATGTAGTGCATAATCGACAGGCCGCCGTCGCGATGCTCCTGCGGCGCCTGCACCAGGCCGACGCGCGGATCGGCGAACGCCGGCACGAGGTCCTTCAGCCAGTCGGGATCGACGACATAGTCGGCATCGAGGATGCCGATGATCTCGGCATCCGCCGCGGTGCGGTCCATGGCGATGCGCAGCGCGCCGGCCTTGAAACCCTGCACCTTCTCGGCGTTGATGAACTTGAAGCGTTCACCGAGCGCACGGCAATGGTCCTGGATCGGTTGCCAGAAGGCGGGATCCGGCGTGTTGTTGATGATGACCACGCATTCGTAGTTCGGATAGTTCAGCCGCGACAGCGCATCGAGCGTCTGCTTGAGCATCTCGACCGGCTCGAAGTACGCCGGGATGTGGATCGAGACCTTCGGGTAGTAATTCTCCGGCACGTTCTCGACCGGCTTGCCCTTCGTGATCAGCCGCTGCGGTGGCCGGCCGAAGGCGACCGCGGCGATCTCGTCGATGCGCGCCATCGCGATGAGCACGAGCGGAACGAGCAGGATCATGCCCAGGGTCAGCGCGAAGGCCGAGCCGAAGATGAAATAATGGCTGTTCCAGAACGCGAACACGGTTGCGGCCCAGGCGCCGACGCCGTTGGCAGTCGCCGACAGCAGGAAGGCCTGCTTCGCGGTTGGTTTCTCAAGCCGCAGAATCGGCAGTGACAGCAGGATGCCGACCAGCAGCGCGATGCCCATCAGCTTCCAATAGTCGGGGTTCTCCACCGGGCCGGTCCAGGCGAATTTCGGCTCGCGGCTGGCGTTGAGGATGCCCCAGTACGGACCGACGCCGCCTTCGAAGAATTTCCAGGGTTGATCGATCGCCTCGACGATGTTGTATTCCATGCCGATGGCTTCGGCACGGCTGACGAAGTTGCGCAGGATCAGCGCCTGCTGGAACGGGCCCGGATCGGCGTTGCGCAAATTGTAACCCTGGCTCGGCCAGCCGAACTCGGCGATCACGATGCGCTTGCCGGGGAACAGGTTGCGCAACAGGTTATAGCGGTCGACGGCCTGGTCGACCGCCTGGTCCGAGCGGAAGTTTTCCCAATAGGGCAGCACGTGGGCGGCAATGAAATCGACGCTGGAGCCGAGGTCGGGATTGTCGCGCCAGATGTTCCAGATCTCGCCGGTCGTGACCGGCACGCGGACCGATCCCTTGACCTTCTTGATCATGTTGATGAGGTCTTCGACCTTCTGCTCGCCGCGGTAGATCACCTCGTTGCCGACCACGACGCCGACGACGTTGCTGTTCTTGCGGGCGAGCTCGATCGCAGCCTTGATCTCGCGCTCGTTGCGATCCTTGTCCTTGTCGATCCAGGCGCCGACCGTGACCTTGAGGCCGAATTCGGCGGCGATCGGCGGCACCAGCTCCACACCGCCGGTGGACGAATAGAGGCGGATCGCGCGCGTCATGGTCGACAGCGTTTTCAGGTCGGCGCGGATTTTCTCGATCGTCGGGATGTTGTCGATGTCGGGGTGGGCCGAGCCCTCGAACGGTGCGTAGGAGACGCTGGGCAAGAGGCCCTTGAAATCAGGCGCGGGTTCCTTGTCGCGCAGGACTCCCCAGAGGCCGGCGTGGAGCGCGGACACAAGCAACAGAACGGCGGCGACAACGCGCATCGCGGCTAAACCAATAGGGGCTGAGGTGGCAGGGCAGCGGATCCGACCCCGAGATCCGACCGAGTCCGCGGCAAAGGGAGCATACCTCTGCCGCGCGGTTTCACAACTGTCATGGCCTCATGTCCTTATGAGGGCATGGCCTTTTCGAACGATGCGTGGCAGTGCCAACCGTGTCTATGGCCGATCGTTCCTGAACGACAGCTGAAACGATCGCGGCTATTTCTGGGGCGCGGGCGTCGGGCTTGGCGCAGGCGAGGGGCTGGCGGCCGGCTGGGGAGCTTGCGAATTGCCTGAAGCCGGCGCTGCAGTTTGCGAGGCGCTCGCCTGCTGCGGCTGGGAGGCCGGGTTGATCCAGCAGGCGTGCACGCGGCTGTCCAGGGTCTCGGCGACCTTGGGGTCGATCTGCCCGCCGAAGCGGGTCAGGCAGCGGAAGGCGGCCTGGATGTGGCCGCCGGGGCAGCCGAAACGGTCGTAGAGGTCGAGATGGCGGAACGCGGTATCGAGATCATCCCGCCACATCAGCCGCACCACGCGCCGGCCGAGCCAGACGCATTCGGGATTGCCGGCGGGGCCGTTGATGACCTGGGCCGCTTCCGCGAATTCGTCGGTGCGGCGCTGGTTCTGGGCGGCGTCCTTGGCGGCGTCGGCGGGTTGGGCGGCGGCCTTGCTCTGGTCGGGGGCGGGCGAGCCGCTCTGGGCGTAGGCGCCACCGAGACCGGCGAGAACGAGAAGGCAGGAGACGGCCAAGGTGGCGGCGAACTGCCGCAGGACCGCATTTCGTAACTCGAACACCCGTTGCCGCATGAATTCCCCAATATGTCCGCTGACCGTCCGCATCCCGACCTCGCGGACGCGCCGGTGATGGCGTCCAAATGGGTCTCCAATGCGGCGGAAAAGTCCTTGGGAGTCCATGACCTGTATTTGGAATTTTGTCCAGCAAAGTCACGATGCTAGGCCCCGGTCGAACGGCCGCAGCAAAAAATCCGTTGGGGGGAGGAACTGATCCGCACCTGGACACCCCCTTGGCAGACGGCGTGCAAGCAGGTAATCGACGGGCCCTTCGCGGAGGACGGAACCGATTTCTCTTCGTACGCCACTGGCGCTTCTGCTCGTTTCACTGGGTGCGATTGCTGCCGTGTGGTGGTGGTTGGCGACGCCGATCACGCTCGCACGTGCCCCGATCGATCCCGCCGAGAAGGTCCAATGCGTCTCCTACGCACCGTTCCGCGGCGAGCAGTCGCCGCTGGATGCGTGGACGCATATCGACGCCGACCAGATCGAGCAGGACCTGCGCCAGCTCAAGCAGATCACCGACTGCGTCCGCACCTATTCGATGGAGAACGGGCTCGACCAGGTGCCGGCGATCGCCGCCAAGGTCGGCGGGCTGAAAGTGCTCCAGGGCATCTGGCTCTCCAGCAACCGCAGCAAGAATTTCGAGCAGGCCGCGCTCGCGGTTCGCCTCACCAAGGAATTCCCGTCCATCATCACCGCGTTGATCGTCGGCAACGAGGTGCTGCTCCGCGGCGAGATGACCACGGCCGACCTCGTCTCCATCATCCGCTCGGTCAAGGCGCAGGTCAGTGTGCCCGTCACCTATGCCGACGTCTGGGAGTACTGGCTGAAGAACCGCGAGGTCTATGACGCCATCGACTTCGTCACGATCCATATCCTGCCCTATTGGGAGGATTTCCCGGTGCGCGCGAAATTCGCAGCAAGCCATGTCGAGGCGATCCGCGAGCGCATGGCGGTGGCGTTTCCGGGCAAGGAGATCCTGATCGGCGAAACTGGCTGGCCGAGCGAGGGGCGCATGCGCGACGGCGCGCTGCCGTCGCGCACCAACCAGGCGCGCGTCGTCTCGGAAATCCTGAGCCTTGCGAAGGCACAGAAGTTCCGGGTCAACCTGATCGAGTCCTACGACCAGCCGTGGAAGCGCAAGCTGGAAGGCACCGTCGGCGGCTATTGGGGCCTGTATGACTCGGTGCGCCGGAGCCTGAAATATCCGCCGGGCGAGCCGATCAGCAATTTCCCGTATTGGAAATGGTACATGGGCGCCGGCATGGGCCTCAGCGTGCTGGTGTTCGCGGTTGCCGGCCTCACGCTGCGCCGGCGGCCCTGGACGCCGCGCTTCTCGGCCTGGCTCGGCGTCGGCATCTCGGCGACGACGGCGGGCATCCTGCTCGGGATCGGCGCCGACAAGATGTATTACGAGAGCTACGGCATCGGCGGCTGGCTGCTCTGGGGCGCGCTGCTACTCGCCGGCATCCTGTCGCCGATCTTCTGCGCGCAGGCGATGGTGATCGGCCGCAGCCTCCCGACCTTCCTCGATCTGCTCGGCCCGCGCGAGGGCCGGAAATGGTCGAAGCTCACCGCCGTGCTCGGCCTGACGCTGGCCGTGACCGCGGTGATCGCGGCGCAGACCGCGCTCGGTTTCGTGTTCGACCCGCGCTACAAGGATTTTCCCTACGCCGCGCTGACGATGGCGGTGGTGCCGTTCGCGCTCTTGATGTTGAACCGGCCGCAGATCGGCCAGCGTCCGATCGCGGAGGCGGTGTTCGCAGGCGTGCTGGCGCTGTCGGCCGTCTTTGTGCTCTTCAACGAGGGCCGCGAGAATTGGCAGTCGCTGTGGACCTGCGCGATCTACCTTTTGTTTGCGCTCACGCTGTGGCGGGCGCGGGCCGAGCAAATCCAAGAATGAACAGGCCGATCGCAAGGCCCGACAGCACGACATTGTAGAGCACGATGCCGAGGCCGGCGGCGATGACGCCGACGGTAAGCAGCACGATCGACGGCCGCATCAGGTTCAGCGTCGCAACCACCAGCGCGACGATGCCGAACACCGAATTCTTGAACAGCACGGTCGAGACCGAGCGCGCCTTGCAGATCAGCGTCTGCAGGCCGGCATCGCAGGCGAGCGCGACTGGCGACAGCTCGATCGCGAGGTAGCGCAGATAGAGCGCATAGCCGACGGAAACGAAGCCGACGACGATCAGGAACTGCACCTGGTAGGGCGTGAGGCGGAAGGGCTTTTTTCTCATGGGGGCAATATGGTCGGGATGGCGCGGGCAGGCAACAGGCCAGGCCATGTTTCTGTTGGTTTGGCTCGCCCGGGCAGCCTTTGGGAACACGCGAGGGGCGGGCTGAGTTCTGAATGTTATGACGTCGAACGCATGTTGCCTTGAAGGAGTGAGCATGGACAAGCCAACTCAGGAGCAGCTGAACGAGCTCAAGAGGTTGAGCAAGGAGGCGCGGGTGGAGGATTGGTCGGAAATCGTCCAGTCCAGGGATGAAGCGGAGATGCGCATCCGGGATCTGAAGGAAAAGGCGCGCATCGAGTAAATCATCGCGTGCGCAAAGAGCCATCAAATTCGACCTTGCGTCTTCCGGCTCTGTTTCCAAATGCAGACCGGCGCCTGATCCTTTGATCAGGCGCCGGTTATCGAAATTACAAAGGCGAGGCGCAGCCTCACTTCTTCTTGGTGCTCGAGCCCGTCGTGTTCTGCATCTTCTGTCCGGGCGCGCTTTCCGAGTGACCCGGTCCCGCGGTGGTATTGGTCTGGTGGCCAGGCGCGTATTCGGAAGCGCCGGGAGCTGTCGAAGGCTTCGTCGTGTTCTGCATCTGCTGACCGGGCGCGTTGCTCGAAGCGCCCGGCGATTTCGTCGTTTGCGCGAGCGCCGAGGATGCCGCCAGAACGACGGCCGTCGCGATGATCAATTTCTTCACGTGTACTTCTCCTTGGTCATGGACGCGGGCACGAGCGATGTCGCGCGTCGGCCGCTCCGGTTCAGGACCGGGATAACTTGGCAGCCGGTGGCTGGTTTCGGTGGTGGACCGAAATTTAAGTCCATCTCCGCGCGCAGGAACATGGCGGCATTCACCGCGCGTTCAGGTGGAAGCAGATTCTGACCTACCGCCGGAAGAACGACGACAGCGTCGATCCCGCAGACGCTGATGCCGTCTCCGGCTTCGCCGGCGCCGGCTGGGCCGCGGGTGCAGGCGCGGGCTCCTCACGCTTTGACGAGCGCTTCGAGGAGTAGTTGTGGCGGCGCTGCGGCTTCTCGGGCTTTGCGCTGGGCGCGGGCGCGGTTTCGGCTTGCGGTGCCGCGTCCTGGTTCTTCTCGGAGCTCTTCTCCTGAACCCTGTCCTGAGTCTTTTCTTGTCTCTTGTCTTGCGCCTTCTCTTGCGCCTTTTCTTGGCCGCCGCGCATCGACAGGCGCTGACCGTCGAATACGGTGGTCTCGCAATGGCGGTCGTTCTCGGTAAGGCCGGCGCAGAGTTTTGCGGCGGCGGCGGCGTTGATCAGAGGACCGGCACCCAAGCGAAGCTGCATGCCGAGGCCGGTGGCGCCCTCCTTGATCATGATGATCGGCCGCAGTGCGCCGACTTCCGGATTGGATTTGGTCACGCCGCGCCAGAGCGCGCGCAGGCCGTCGATCGAGTTGGCGCCGCCGAGGTCGATAGCAAAGCGCGTCTGCTGGACTGCGATCGCGGGGGCTTCGGTCTCGGCGGCTTCCGGCGGCTTCGTTGCTGCCGCGACGACCTCGGTTGGAGCAGGAGCCGGCTCGGCCTTCTTCTCGGCGGCCTTCTCAGCTGCCTCGGGCTGAATCAGTTTGGAAGCGGCCGGATCCGGCGGCGCCGTGATCGACTTGGACGGCACCAGCGGAAGGGTCGGCAGCGCCGATGTCGTGGCCGGCGACTGCTGCACGAGCGAGGCGGCAGCCGCGGTCTGCGGCGGCGGGTTCGAGGGCTCCTTCACAGGCTCCTTGTGAGTATCCTTCTGATTATCCTTCGGGGCTTCAGTGCGCGGCTTCTCGCTCGCCGGAGCTGGCGTCGAGGCGACCGGCGCCACGCTGGGAGCTGCGGTCGCTGGCGCGACATCCTGCGGCTTGGCGCCTTGCGGCGGCGCGGCGCTCTGCTTGGCGATGGCACCGGTGACGGAATCGAGACCCTGCTCCAGCATCGTGACGCGTGAATAGAGCCGATCGCGATCGCTGTTCAGCGTCTCGATGGCGGCGGCGAGCCGGCGGGCCTCGTTCTGGCTCTCCTTGGTCAGCATCTGGAGCCGGTCGGCCTGGCGCGCGAGATCGGCGGAGGCGACCTGGTCGCGCCGCCAGTTGAGCTGGGCCTGATTGGCCATCACGGCGATGACGACGGCCCCCACGGCTGCGACGCCCCACGAGCCCAGCCGCCACATCATGCGCCGGTCGAATGCGCTTTCCTCGGCCAAAAGTCCGGAGAACAGCCCGCCGGTCTCCTTGGTGCCGAAGGCGTCCGCCAGTGGGTCGGAATCCTTTGCCATGAACGTTAAGTGCCCAGCCCTGTCCGGCTTCCCCGAATCAATCAGGGAACATTAACAGGAAATACGCCCCGCACTTGAATTCCGGGCGTTTGCGGGGGTAGCAAGGCGATGGCATCAGGGCGGCCTGCCGTCCGCCGCACCAATTGATTCGGCCGTATCTGACAGGATTTCGATGACCGCCCGTTCCAGCCTCACGATCGTGCTCGCCGCCGGCGAAGGCACGCGCATGCGATCGAGCCTGCCGAAAGTGCTGCATCCCGTCGCACATCAGACGCTGCTCGCCCATGTGCTCGCAGCCGCACCCAAGGGAACCGGCACGTCGCTCGCAGTCGTGATCGGTCCCCATCATCAGGCAGTTGCGCAGGAGGCGAGGCGCAGCCGCTCCGATGCGCTCACCTTCGTGCAAGCCGAGCGGCTCGGCACCGCGCATGCGGTGCTGGCGGCGCGCGAGGCGATCGCGCGGGGCGTCGATGATCTCTTGATCGCGTTCGGCGACACGCCGCTGATCTCGGCCGAAACCTTCGCGCGGCTGCGCGAGCCGCTCGCCAGGGGCGCCGCGATCGCCGCGCTCGGTTTTCGCGCCGCCTATCCTTCCGGCTATGGCCGCTTCATCGTCGAGGGCGACCGCCTGGTCGCGATCCGCGAAGAGGCCGATGCAAGTGAAGAGGAGCGCAAGATCGATCTGTGCAACGCCGGCCTGATGGCGATCGACGGTCGCCGCGCGCTCGAAATTCTCGGGCAGATCGGCAATGCCAATTCCAAGGGCGAATATTATCTGACGGACGCAGTCGGCATCGTCCGCGAAAAAGGATGGGAGTCGGTCGTGATCGAGACCAGTGAAGATGAAGTGCGTGGCATCAACACCAAGGCGCAGCTCGCCGAAGCGGAAAGCGTGATGCAGGCGCGCTTACGCAAAGCGGCGATGGAGGCCGGCGTCACGCTGGTCGCGCCGGAAACGGTGTATCTATCCGCCGACACCGTGTTCGGCAACGACGTGATCATCGAGCCGTTCGTGGTGATCGGCCCGGGCGTCTCGATCGCCGACGGCGCGGTGATCCATTCCTTCTCGCACATGGTGCAGAGTTCGATCGGGAAGAACGCCTCTGTCGGTCCGTTCGCGCGCATGAGGCCGGGCAGCTCGCTCGGCGAAGGTGCCAAGATCGGCAACTTCGTGGAGACCAAGGCCGCGACACTCGAGGCGGGAGCCAAAGCCAATCATCTCGCCTACATTGGTGATGCGATCGTCGGCGCCAAATCCAACATCGGTGCAGGCACCATCACCTGCAATTACGACGGCTTCGGGAAGCACAAGACGGTGATCGGGCAGGGTGCGTTCGTCGGCACCAACTCCTCGCTGGTCGCCCCCGTCAAAATCGGCAACGGCGCTTATATCGGCTCCGGCTCGGTGATCACCCGCGATGTGCCCGACGATGCGATGGCGCTGGAGCGCAACCAGCAGACCATCCGGGAAGGTGGTGCTGCGCGCTATCGCGAGATGAAGACGGGCGGCAAGGCTCTCGAAAAGAAGCCGGAGAAGTGAGCGAGGCTATTCGTCGTCCGCGAACTCGGAGAAGATCGCGCGGGTCAGGCGCCAGCCGCGCGGCTTGGCGCGCTTGGCCGGCTCGCCTTCGGGATGCTTGATGAAGACGGGCTTGTTTTCCTTGCCGCGCATGGGCGGCGGCCAATGCGCAAGGTGCGTGCCCGAGGTCTCGCTGGCGCGCAGATACCTCGACGACAGGCCTTTGCGGTCGGATGAGCTTCTCATGGCCGTCTCTCCTGGGCGAGAATCGTTGGCCAAACATGTTGACAGTGAGTTAATGTGCGAGATTAAAGGCCGGCCCAATCGACGCAGGCGAGGCTCGGTGTGATTTGGCGCTGTCTCAATCAGCAATAATTATTGAGTATCTGGTTCCGTAGGAGTTTCGCTAAAACCGACCGCGTCGTTTAGGCGATTTTTCGGCGATTTGGGGGATAGTGATCCGCATGTGCGGGATTGTTGGCATTCTCGGGCGCGAACCGGTTGCAGAGCAATTGGTGGATTCGCTCAAACGTCTCGAATATCGCGGCTATGATTCCGCGGGCGTCGCCACACTCGAAGGCAAGCACCTGGAGCGCCGCCGCGCCGAGGGCAAGCTGAAGAACCTGGAGAAGCGGCTCGAGGCGGAGCCGTTGAAGGGCACCACCGGCATCGGGCACACCCGCTGGGCCACCCACGGCAAGCCGACCGTCAACAACGCCCATCCGCATGCGACCGAGCGCGTCGCCGTGGTCCACAACGGCATCATCGAGAATTTCCGCGAGCTGCGCGAGGAACTCGAGACGAACGGCACGGTGTTCCACACCGAGACCGACACCGAGATCGTGGTGCACCTCGTCGACGATCTGCTCGCGCGCGGCAACAAGCCGGTCGAGGCGGTCAAGCTGACGCTGGCGCGCTTACGCGGCGCCTTCGCCCTCGGCTTCATCTTCGCCGGCGACGACGACCTCATGATCGGTGCCCGCAACGGCCCGCCGCTCGCGATCGGCTATGGCGACGGCGAGATGTATCTCGGCTCCGACGCCATCGCGCTCGGCCCCTTCACTGAGACGATCAGCTATCTCGAGGACGGCGACTGGGTCGTGCTCACCCGCAACAGCGCAACGATCTTCGACAAGGACGGCCACGCCGTCCACCGCGACAAGATCAGGCATGCGGCCTCGACCTCGCTGGTCGACAAGGCCAACTACCGCCACTTCATGGCGAAGGAGATCCACGAGCAGCCGGAAGTGGTCGGTCACACGCTCGCGCGCTATGTCGACATGGCGACCGAGCGCGTCTCGCTGCCGGTCAAGCTGCCATTCGATTTCAAGACCATCCAGCGCATCAACATCACGGCCTGCGGCACGGCGAGCTATGCCGGCTTCGTTGCAAAGTACTGGTTCGAGCGTTTTGCGCGTGTGCCGGTCGAGGTCGACGTCGCCTCCGAATTCCGCTACCGCGAAGCGCCCCTGCGCAAGGGTGATCTCGCCATCTTCATCTCGCAGTCCGGCGAGACCGCCGACACGCTGGCGGCGCTGCGCTATGCCAAAGCCGGGGGCGTGCACACGGTCGCCGTCGTCAACGTGGCGACCTCGACGATCGCGCGCGAAAGCGAGACCGTGCTGCAAACGCTGGCGGGACCCGAGATCGGTGTCGCCTCGACCAAGGCCTTCACCTGCCAGCTGATGGTGCTCGCAAATCTTGCAATTGCGGCCGGCAAGGCCCGCGGCGAATTGTCAGACGAGGATGAGACCAGGCTCGTCCATGGCCTCGTCGAGATCCCGCGCTTGATGTCGGATGCGCTCACCACCGAGGTTGAGATCGAGCGTCTGGCACGCGAGATCGCGAAATCGCGCGACGTGCTCTATCTCGGCCGCGGCACCAGTTTTCCGCTGGCGCTCGAAGGCGCGCTGAAGCTGAAGGAGATATCCTACATCCACGCCGAAGGCTACGCTGCTGGCGAGCTGAAGCACGGACCCATCGCGCTGATCGACGAGACCATGCCAGTCGTCGTCATCGCGCCCTATGACCGGGTGTTCGAAAAGACCGTCTCGAACATGCAGGAGGTCGCCGCCCGCGGCGGCAAAATCATTCTGATGACCGATGCCAAGGGCGCGGAGGAGGCGACCGTCGATTCTCTCGTCACCATCGTGATGCCCGACATGGCGGGGGCGTTCACGCCGATGGTCTATGCCGTTCCCGTGCAGCTGCTCGCCTATCACACGGCCGTGGTGATGGGCACCGACGTGGACCAGCCGCGCAACCTCGCGAAATCGGTGACCGTGGAATAGGCACAAGGGATATCGGTTGGTCGCAGTCTTCCAAAACCTGCTAGAAGACCCTAGCTTGTGTGCTGCGACCGATCTGGAACCCGAATGACCCCCCGCGACGACGCGCCTGCGCCTCTTGATCCCGTCCCGGAACCGCATACCGGCCTAATGGGCCGTTTTCGCAATTATTTCCTGACTGGCCTCGTCGTGACGGGGCCGATCGCGATCACGCTTTATCTGGTCTGGTGGTTCGTCACCTGGGTCGACGGCGTGGTGCGACCGTTCGTGCCGCTGGCCTATCGGCCCGAAACCTATCTGCCCTATGGTGTTCCCGGCTGGGGACTGATTGTCGCATTCTTCACGCTGACGCTGGTCGGCTTCCTCGCGGCCAACCTGATCGGCCGGACGCTGGTCGACGTCGGCGAGACCTTTCTCGGCCGGATTCCCGCGGTACGCGCCATCTACCGCGGCCTCAAACAGGTGTTCGAGACGCTGTTCTCGGGCAAGGGCTCGAGCTTCCGGAAAGTGGGCCTGGTCGAGTTTCCCTCGCCCGGCATGTGGTCGATCGTGCTGATCTCGCAATCGCCGAACGAGGACATCGCGCGCAACCTGCCGGGACAGGAGGAGCACGTCTCGGTGTTCCTGCCGTGCTCGCCGAACCCGACCACCGGATTCTTCTTCTACGTCCCGAAGAGCAAGATCATCGAGGTCGACCTCAGTGCCGAGGATGCAGCGACGTTGATCATGTCGGCCGGCGTGGTGCAGCCTGGCTCGGCACCAGATCCGAAGAAGGCCGCTGCGCTCGCGGGCGTGGCGAACGCCGCACGCATCGCCAACGCGTCTGCGCTCCAACCCCAGCAGCCTGCGAAAGTGGAGTAGGGCCATTCCCGCGCGGGATGGCCGCGTTCACGCAGGCGTTCGCGTCCTCTGCTAGTCTCCGGTTGAACTGATCGTATCGTTCGGAATTCGACCTGGAGTGCATGATGTCCAAAACCATTGCGATCCTCGCGCCCGGTGCCATGGGCAGCGCCGTGGCTCGCCGCCTCAGCGAGAATGGCGCACGGGTGCTGACGTCACTGAAGGGGCGGAGCGAGGCGACGCTGAAACGGGCGGCGGACGCCGGCATGATCGGCGCCGAGGACGACGCGCTCGCCGAAGCCGACATCATCCTCTCGATCGTGCCGCCGGGCGAAGCCGTGGCGCTGGCTGAACGGCTGGCCGCGCTGATCGTCCGGCGCGAGAAGAAGCCGGTCGTGGTCGACTGCAACGCCGTCAATGTCGACACCGTGCAAAGGATCGAGGAGATCATCGGCTCGGCGCAGGCGCCGTTCGTCGATGCCGGCATCATCGGCTTTCCGCCGCAGCGTGGTGGCAAGAGCCCGGCCTTCTACATGTCCGGCGAGCACGCCAAGGATGTCGCCGTGCTAAAGGACCTCGGCCTCGACGTGCGGATCGTCGAAGGCCCGGTCGGCGCAGCCTCTGCGCTCAAGATGTCCTACGCCGGCATCGTCAAGGGCCTCGCCGGCATCGGCTCGGCCATGGTCATCGCCGCAACGAAAGCGGGCGCGGCCGACGCGCTGCGCGACGAGCTCGCGCTCAGCCAGCCTGCAATTCTGGCGCGCCTCGAAGTGGCGCTGCCGGACATGGTCCCGAAGGCGTATCGCTGGGTCGCCGAGATGCGGGAGATTTCGGGATTCTTGGGTCCGGATCATCCAGCCAGCCAGATCTATGAAGGCTTTGCGAAGTGGTTCGAGCATCTCGCCGAGGATGCCAAGGGGAAGGCGATGGATGCCGCGCTGATGAAGGCGTTCGCGGCGAAGGTCCCGAAGAAGGACTAGAATCTACCTGCATGCCCGATCTGTCGAATGTCTTGCGCCAAGACCTTGGGCTAAGACAGTGGTTGCGTCTCCGAGAACATATCGACAATCTTGTTGGTCATGCCGTCCACGATCAGCACCTGATCCTTCATCTTGAAGTACATATAATCGCGCAGCTCTGGCAATTGCGCGAGCACCTGCGTTGGCAGTCCTTGAGCCTTTACGCCTTTTGGAAGTGTTGCGCCAACGGCAGGGGTAAAGTCCTTGGCTGGCTGGGTGGTCTTCAGCCGGAATTGGATCTCGTTATGCTCGGTCAGCACGGTCTTGCGGATCTGCTCGCGCTGCGCGTTGGTGAGGCTGAGTTTCGGCAGGGATGGATGTTGCGATATCGTTGTGCCGTCGCTCAATTCAACCGCACCTTGCCCACCCGCGAGCGATACTGCGGGCGCGCCGAGTAAGATCGCGAGCGCGGCGATGGTGGTGGGAGCCCTCATGGTCTGCTCCTTCCTGTCTGCGCCGCCCTTGAGCAATTAACGGGCCGATCGTGCGTTCCGTTCCGCGGCGGGGCCCGACAAGCGCGCCTTTGCCTGTCCTACGGGAAATCATGCCCCGGGATCAGGCTACGGCAAGAGTTCCGTGCGTGCGCTCAAGGCAGGCAATGACGGGAATGTACCGTCTTGCCCGAGCATCGCTTTCCCGGAGGCATTGCGCCGGCGACGGATCAGCGTGGATGACCCCATATGCGCCAATGGGTAGGCTGAATATCGGCGTGCGTTTTGCCCGATCGATCGACCCAATTGGATCCATCCTTGTGACAGGGAAAGGGAAGCGAGTGGACGATACCATCAAAGTCCAGCGCGCAGATTTCGAGATCCCCGTCTAAGGGAGCCGTCGAAGTGGACTGCCATTCGGTCGAGATGAACTGCATGATCTACCTCCAGCAGGGATGTGGGGACAGTTCCAATATACCTTTAGCACGAGTGATCCGTCCCTGAATGTGAGCAAGTTCGCAATGAAACAAGGAAAACCTTACCCTTCATTGGGGCAATTGCATTGTCCTTGCCTCGGGCGCACGAGAACGCATCAGCCCGCACCGATCAACGGGATCGCCTCGTCCCGCTCGTAGAGATACAAGAGGCACCGCAGCGCTTCGCCGCGCTCGCCCTTCAGCTTCGGATCGTCCTTCAGGATGCGCAGCGCCTCGTCGCGGGCCTGGGCGATGAGCTGGCTGTGCACCTCCGGGCGCGCGATGCGGTAGCCGGGCAGGCCGCTCTGGCGCACACCGAGCACGTCGCCTTCGCCGCGCAGCTTCAGGTCTTCCTCGGCGATACGAAAACCGTCAGTGGTTTCGCGGATCACCTTCAGCCGCGCCTTCGACATCTCGCCGAGCGGTTCCGAATACAGCAGCAGGCAGGTCGAGGCTTCCGAGCCACGTCCGATGCGGCCGCGCAGCTGGTGCAGCTGGGCAAGACCAAAACGCTCGGCATTCTCGATCACCATGATGGTTGCGGCGGGCACGTCGACGCCGACCTCGACCACGGTGGTTGCGACCAGAAGCCCGATCTCGTGGGCGGCGAACTGGCCCATCACATGGTCTTTCTCGGCGCCTTTCATCTGGCCGTGGACGAGGCCGACGCGCTCGCCGAAGCGCTTTTGCAGGCTCTCGAAACGTTTGGTCGCATTGGTCAGATGCTCGGTGCCTTCGGCCTCGGATTCCTCGACCAGCGGGCAGATCCAGTACACCAGCTTACCCGATTGCAGCGCGCGGCCGACGCCCTCTATGACCTCGCTGATGCGGCTCATCGGCACCGCGCGGGTGTCGATCGGCTGGCGGCCGGCGGGCTTTTCGCGCAGCTCGGAGATGTCCATGTCGCCGAAATAGGTCAGCACCAGCGTGCGCGGGATCGGGGTCGCGCTCAGCACCAGCACGTCGACAGCCTCGCCCTTGGACGTCAGTGCCAGGCGCTCGCGCACGCCAAAACGGTGCTGCTCGTCGACGATGGCAAGCGCGAGATCATGGAAGATCACGTCATCCTGGATCAGCGCATGGGTGCCGACGAGCAGGTCGATCTCGCCGGCTTCAAGCTGCGCCAACAGCTCGCGCCGCTCTTTGCCCTTTTCGCGGCCGGTGAGGATCGCGACGCGCATGCCAGCGCGCTCGGCGAGTGGGGCGATGGTCTTGATGTGCTGGCGCGCCAGGATTTCGGTCGGCGCCATCAGCGCGGCCTGCTTGCCGACCTCGGCAACCGCCGCGGCCGCGAGCAGCGCCACCACGGTCTTGCCGGAGCCGACGTCGCCCTGGAGCAGGCGCAGCATGCGCACGGGCTGTTTCAGGTCCTCGGCGATGGCCGAGGCAGCGCTGCGTTGCGAGGGCGTGAGCGCGTAGGGCAGGGCATCGATGATCTTGTTGCGCAGGTGTCCGTCGCCGGCGTTGCGCACGCCGGCGGGGCGGCGCAATTGCGCACGGATCAGGGCGAGCGCGAGCTGGCCGGCCAAGAGTTCATCGAAAGCGAGGCGCGACCAGAACGGTTGGTCCGGCAGAATGTCCGTGAGCTCGACCGGCTGGTGCACGCGATTGAGCGCTTCGGCAATTGGCGGGAAGTGGCAGCGGCGCATCACCTCCGGGCTGATCCATTCCGGCAGGGCTGGCAGCTTCTGAAGTGCCTGCGCGATCGCGCGGCGAAGTGAGCCGAGCGCGAGGCCCTCGGTCAAGGGATAGACCGGATCGATGCCGGAGAGCTTTGCAATCGTCTCCTCGTCGAGCACGCGATCGGGATGCACGATCTGCGGGATGCCGTCATACATCTGCAGCGTGCCGGAGACGTAACGCTTCGCGCCCATCGGCAGCAGCTTCTCGACATAGCCGGGCTTGGCGCGGAAGAACGTCAGCACGACGTCCCCGGTGTCGTCGCTGGCGTAGACGAGGTATGGCGCGCGCGCGTTGCGCGGCGGGGGCGGACGGTGGCGATCGACGGTGACCTCCAGTGTCACCATGGTTCCCTGGACGGCGTCGCGGATTTTTGGCCGGGCCCGGCGGTCGATGACCTGACTCGGCAGATGCAGCAGCAGATCGACCAGCCGCGGCGTCTCGCTGCGGCTGAGCAGGTATTGCAACAGCTTGTCCTGCTTCGGACCGACGCCGGACAGGCTGGTCACGGGAGCAAACAGCGGGTTGAGCAGGCTGGGGCGCATTCGTGGAATCTAAGATCGTTCCTCGCCGTCATGCCCGGCTTTATACCGGGCATCCACGTCTTTTTTTCGAAGCCCGGCTGACCATGACGCACCGGATGGGCGAACTGTCACAACAAAGGGCTGACACGGCCGGTCCGAGTGGCTATATCCACCCCGCCCGGCACGTCCGGGCTTTCTGCGTTTGACTGGATTTGAGACATGACGGGAACGACACGATCGAGCAGCGGGCTGGACGACCGCCGCAAGCGGCTTCTGTTCCGCTGCTGGCACCGCGGCACGCGCGAGATGGACCTGATCCTCGGCCGCTTTGCGGATGCCGAGATCGGCAATTTGTCCGAGCCTGAATTGATCGAGCTCGAGCGCCTGCTCGAGGTCAACGATCCCGATCTCTATGCCGCCATCACCGGCGACAAGGTGCTTCCGGCCGACGTCACCGGCGCGCTGTTAGCCCGCATCAAGGCGTATCCCATCGCGGACCGCGACGCATGAAGCAGGGTATGAAATCACCGGCCGAGCTGCTGACGCCCGGCCGCGCCTTGACGCTCGCCAATGTCGCCGAGGGCGCCGAAGGCCTCGTCGTCTCCGATCTCGCCCGGGCCATCGCGGCGCGGCCGAAGAAGCCGGCGGTCAGTCTTGCGGTGGTCTGCCGCGACGGTCCGCGGATGCAGCAGCTCGAACGGGCGCTGCAATTCTTCGCGCCCGATCTGCCGGTGTTGATCTTCCCGGCCTGGGACTGCCAGCCCTATGACCGCGTCTCGCCGCATGGCGGCATTTTGGCGCAACGCCTGACGACGTTGGCGCGGCTTGCGTCCCTGACTGGCAGCGACAAGCCGCTGATCGTGCTGACCACGGTGAATGCCGTGGTTCAGCGCGTGCCTGCGCGCGAGCTCGTCGCGGCGCAGGCGCTGTCGGTTGCACCGGGCAACGTGGTGCCGATGGACACCATCGTCGCCTGGCTGGAGCATAACGGCTACAACCGCTCCTCGACTGTGCGCGAGCCCGGCGAATACGCCGTGCGCGGCGGCATCCTGGACCTGTTTCCGGCCGGTCTCGACCAGCCCGTGCGCTTCGACTTCTTCGGCGACAGCCTGGAGTCGATCCGCTCCTTCGACGCCGAGACCCAGCGCACGCTGCTCGACATGCGTGCGCTCGACCTCGTTCCGATCTCGGAATTTCAGCTCGTCACCGACACCATCCGCCGTTTCCGCATGGGCTATGTCGCCGAATTCGGCGCGCCCGAGCGCGACGATGCGCTGTACGAGGTCGTCAGCGAAGGGCGCCGCCATCCCGGCATGGAGCACTGGCTGCCGCTGTTCCAGGACCGGATGGACACGCTGTTCGACTATCTGCAAGGGGCAGCAGTCGCGATCGAGCCGCAGGCCGAGGACGCCGTGCGCGAGCGCTTCAAGCAGATCCTCGACTATTACGAGGCCCGGCGCGAGGCGATGGAGCATCCCGGCGGCGGTGCCATCTACAAGCCGTTGCCGCCTGACAGGCTTTATTTGACCGAGGAGGAGTGGGGCAGGCGCCTCGGTGATATCCCGCTGGCGCGGTTGACGCAGTTCTCGGTGCCGGCCGATGGCACGAGTGTCATCGATGCCGGTGCGCGCAAGGGCCGCGACTTCGCGCCGGAGCGCAACGACACCACCGTCAACGTGTTCGAATCCGTCGTCGCGCATGTGATGGCCTTGCAGGCGCAGCGCAAGAAGGTCGTGATCGCGCTCTGGACCGAAGGCTCGCGCGACCGCATGACTTCGATGCTGCGCGACCACAAGCTGGCCCACACCACCAGCGTCAACAGCTGGCGGACGGTGCAGGCGACCCCGCGCAACGAGACCATGCTCGCCGTGCTCGGCCTCGAAAGCGGCTTCGAGACCGACGAGATCGCACTGATCAGCGAGCAGGACATCCTCGGCGACCGCCTGGTGCGGCCGCGCAAGGCGAGCCGCAAGCTCGACAATTTCATCTCGGAGGTGACGAGCCTCACTGCCGGCGACATCGTTGTTCACGTCGACCACGGCATCGGCCGCTTCATCGGCCTGCAGACCCTCGATGTCGCCGGCGCGCCGCACGACTGCCTCGAACTGCATTATGCCGCCGAAACCAAGCTGTTCCTTCCCGTCGAAAACATCGAGCTGTTATCCCGCTACGGCTCCGACCAGACCACGGTCGAACTCGACCGCCTCGGTGGAGGCGGCTGGCAGACCCGGAAGGCAAAACTCAAGAACCGCATTCGCGAGATCGCGGGCGAATTGATCAAGATCGCCGCCGCGCGCCATCTGCACGAGGCGCCCAAGCTGCCGGTGCAACCGGGCCTCTACGACGAGTTCTGTGCGCGTTTCCCCTATGACGAGACGGAGGACCAGCTGGGCGCGATCGAGTCCACCCTGAAGGACCTCGAACTCGGCCGTCCGATGGACCGGTTGATCTGCGGCGACGTCGGCTTCGGCAAGACCGAGGTGGCGTTGCGCGCGGCCTTTGCCGTTGCGCTCGAAGGCAAGCAGGTCGCTGTCGTGGTGCCGACCACGCTGCTCGCGCGCCAGCACGCAAGGACCTTCACCGAGCGTTTCAAGGGCTTTCCGGTCAACGTGGCGCAGGCCTCGCGCCTGGTCGCGACCAAGGAGCTCAACCTGGTCAAGAAGGGCATCGCCGACGGTTCGGTCGACATCGTCGTCGGCACCCACGCGCTGCTCGGCAAGGCGATCAAGTTCCGCGAGCTCGGCCTCGTCATCGTCGATGAGGAGCAACATTTTGGTGTCACGCACAAGGAGCGGCTGAAGGCGTTGCGCTCCGAGGTGCACGTGCTGACGCTATCGGCAACCCCGATCCCGCGCACGCTCCAGCTTGCGCTCACCGGCGTGCGCGAACTCTCGATCATTGCCTCGCCCCCGGTCGACCGCCTCGCGGTTCGCACCTTCGTTGCCCCGCACGATCCGCTGATGATCCGCGAGGCGCTGTTGCGCGAGCGCTATCGCGGTGGCCAGGCATTCTACGTGGTGCCGCGCATCGACGACCTCGCCGAGGTCAAGGATTTCCTCGACAAGAACGTGCCGGAGATGAAGGTCGCGGTTGCGCACGGTCAGATGCCGCCCGCCGTGATCGAGGACATCATGACGGCCTTCTACGACGGCAAGTTCGACATCCTGCTGTCGACCACGATCGTGGAATCCGGCCTCGACATCCCCAACGCCAACACCCTGATCGTGCACCGCGCCGACATGTTCGGCCTCGCCCAGCTCTATCAGCTCCGCGGCCGCGTCGGCCGCTCCAAGCTGCGGGCGTACGCGCTGTTCACGCTGCCGGCGCAGCAGAAGATCACCGCGCAGGCCGAGCGCCGGCTCACCGTGCTGCAATCGCTGGAGACGCTCGGCGCGGGCTTCCAGCTCGCCTCGCACGACCTCGACATCCGCGGCGCCGGCAATCTGCTCGGCGAGGAGCAGTCCGGTCACATCAAGGAGGTCGGCTTCGAGCTTTATCAATCGATGCTGGAGGAGGCGATCGTCAATCTCAAGGCCGGCGTCTCCGAGCCTGCCGCCGACCGCTGGTCGCCGTCGATCACGATCGGCATGCCCGTGCTCATTCCCGAGGACTATGTCGGCGATCTCTCGGTGCGGCTGTCGCTGTACCGGCGTCTCGCCGATCTCGACACCGAGGAGGAGATCGAGAACTTTGGCGCCGAGATGCGCGACCGCTTCGGCGTGCTGCCGGACGAGGTCCGCTATTTGTTCAAGGTCGCCGCGATCAAGGCGTTCTGTCGCAGGGCCAATGTCGAGAAGATCGACGCGGGCCCGAAGGGCGCCGTCATCGTCTTCCGCGACAATTCCTTCGCTTATCCCGAGCGCCTGGTGACCTTCATCCGCAGCCACGGCCAGGCCGCCAAGGTGCGCCCCGACATGAAGGTGGTGTTCCTGCAGGACTGGGAGACCCCGGAAGAGCGTCTCGCCGGCACCACGGAGATCATGCGGCAACTGGCGCATCTCGCCGAGAGCAAGAAGGCGGCGTAGCGAGGTGCCGTAGGGTGGGCAAAGCGAAGCGTGCCCACCAATTGTCAACGTCACGGAAAGATGGTGGGCACGGCGCTTTGCGCCTTTGCCCACCCTACGGCATTGAGGTTGTAACTACGACGCCGCGCGCGACGCATCGGCCGACAGCCGCGCCAGCAGCGATCGTGCCGTATCCGACGGCGACAGCGAGTCCACGCTGACCACGGGATCGCTGCGCATCTCGTGCTTGCCGTTGGAGGTGTGCCGCATCACCGCGGACAGCCGGCGGGCGATCATGTGGGCGGTGCGGAAGTCGGTCTCCGCGAACATCACGATCACCGAGCCGTCCTTTTGCGCCACGCCAAAATCCATCTGCCGCATCAGGCGGCTCAGGATGCGCGCGGCATCTAACTGGGCGCGGGGATTATTGGGATCGAAGGCGAAGCGGGCGACTGAGAGGCCGCCGCCGCGGGCCAGCGTCTGCTCGACCGCCTTGGCGAAATCGCGGGCGAAGGCTTCCACCGTGAGCAGGCCGCTGCGCGGATCGAGCCAACCGCCGGCGTCGATCGAGCGCAGCGTGCGGCTCAGCTGCGCTTCCATCGCATGCTGGCGGATCAGCGGCAGTGCATTGGCGGCGACCTTCACCGGCTCGCCGGAGATCAGCTCGAGATTGGGCAGATCGTAGCTCTGCGCGAGCTGGTGTGCGGTGACGACGACGGGCAGGTTGCGGAAGCGGGTGTCCTCGGCGAGCACCGTCAGGAAGGCATCGGCGACGCGCGCCGTAAAGCCTTCGGCGAGCACGACGCCGTCGAGGTCCCGGGTGTTGAGATGCTTGGCAGCGGCTTCGATCGAGAGCGCGCCGATGACGCCGACGCGTTCGCCGAGCGCGACCGAGAGCGCAGGATAGGCCGCGCCACGGCCGATCAGGAGCACGGTGGCATCGCGTGCGGGATCGGCCTCAGGTAGCGAGACCGTCGCCTCCGGCAGCCGGCGCAGCACGGTGGCATGAAGGGTGCGCACTCGCAGCGCGGCGCGGAGCCGCGCGATCAGGCGGTCGGGATTGCCGCTGCGTGAGGCGAAGGGCAGGGCGTTGGGAGGCAGCGTGCCCGCGGCGTCCATGGCCACGAAGGGAAGGTAGGGCGATTGGCTGGCGATCTTCTTCGCGAGCGGACCGATGTGCGGCTCGTGTCCGGCATGCATCGCCGCGAGAACCGCGGCCGGCTGCACCTGCTCGACCGCGCGTGCGGCGCTGGCCCAGTCGGTGTCGACCACGGGAAAGAGCCTGGCCTCGTCCAGCGCCGCAATGAAGGGCGGCCGTTCGACATTCGACACAAACAGGATCGGGCCCGCCTGGGACATTGCAAACTCTGATCACGCAACAGGTGCCGCGCAATCTAGATTGACCGCCTTAATGCAGCGTCAACGCAACGGGTGAAACTGGGCCTAGACCGGCCCCGAGCGGTCGCGAAAGGCCTCGACCATCAGGGGGTTAAGCCCGAGCTCGCTGAGCGCCTCGCGGGCGCGGGCATTGTCCTGGGCCCGGCCGGCCAGCCGGTGGCCGGAGAGGCGGTCGGGCAGCGCGGTGAGCAGGGCACCCTGGCCGAGCCGGCGGGCCCATTCCTGGAGGTCGTTGGAGAGGAACCGGTAGCCGCCGACGGCCATGATGCCGGAGGGCGGCGCGGTGATGCAGATCGCGCCGCTCGGACGGTCGAGCCGGGCGGCATAGCCGGTATCGACATAGTCGCGCGGCGGCTGCGCGATCAACGTCTCGCCGACCGGCTGCGGCGGCGCGTAGGCCGCGATCGGCACCATCGGCCCGCGCAGGCCGAGCGTCCCTTTCGGGGTCAGCAGGATCTCGCCGGCGATGGAGGAGCCGGACTGCTCGCGCGGGGCGCCATGCGGCCCCGGCATCACCGCGACAGGCATGCCGTCCTCGCCGCGGCGGGCGCCGAACAGGCCGGCCTCGCCGAACAGATAGACATCCGTGAGCGGGGCATGCGGCGCGATCCAGGCATCGCTTGCGGCGACCTGCTCGGGCGCGCGCCAGAGGCCGATGACGTTGCGTAAGGTGGGCATCCGCGCCGCGAGATCGGAATCGCCGAGGCGCAGCGCGAGCTGGGCAGGCGCGATCAGCACCTCGCATTCGTGCTGGTTGATCTGCTGCTCCAGCACTTCGCTCTCGAAGGGATGATGCAGCGCCAGCGTGCCGCCCGAGAGCAGCCACACTGCGAGCGAAGAGGCCAGCCCCGCGAACGACATCGGCGCGAACGCCGCCATCACGGTCGCGCCCTGCTTGACGTCGGCTTCGAGCGACATCGCGAGACCACCGGCGATCAGGCTGAAATGCGGCCGCGGCACCGGGCGAAAACCTTCCGCGGTGACGTCGAAAGAGATCATCGCCGCCTTGCGGCCGTCCTGGATCACGGTGCGCGTGGTGCCGGGCGGGCGAGCCAGCACGTCGTCGAGCGAAGCCATGCCCTCGGGCAGATCGGTGCCGAAGCCGCAGACGTGACGGATCGAGAAGGCTTCGGCCGCCGCATGCATCGCCAGGTCAGCATAGCTGACGCCGTCGACCGTGCTCATGGTGACGATGGCGCGCGCGGCGGTGCGGTTGAGCGCGGCGGTCAGCTCCGCATGCCGCCACAGCAGCGGTAGCACGGCGACGACGAGGCCGGCGCGATGGGCGGCGAGCACCGTCAGCACGAACTCGACCGTGTTGGGCAGCTGGATCGCGATGACGGAATTGGCCGGCAGGCCGGATTCGACGAAATACGCCGACAGCGCCTCGATCGCCGTATCGGCCTCGGCGTAGGTCATCCGCCGCGGCTGGTGCCCGGTCACCCGCGCCTTGTTGAGGGGATCGAGCAAAGCGGGCGCGTGCGGCTGCCGGGTCAGCGTGCGCTGAAACAGCGTGTCGAGCGTCGGCGATGTTGTTGGCTGGTTCACGGCGTCACTTTGCTTGATGAGCTTGCGGCTGCCCCTTCGACCACCAGGTCTCCGGCAAATAGCCGGACAGCGAAGTGGCCTTGGGCCGTTCTATCCGATTCCAGCGGGCGATCCATTGCTCGGATACGTTAAACAGGGGGATTGTGTAGAAGCCCGCGATCAAAGCGCGGTCGAGCGCGCGCACCGCCGAGACGAAATCCGTATGTTCACGGGCCTCCAGCAGGGCGGCGATCATGGCATCGACGGCGGGATCCCTGGCGCCCATGTAGTTGCGGGTCCCCGGATTGTCGGCGGCTGCGCTGCCCCAATAGAAATACTGTTCATTGCCGGGCGACAGCGACTGGTCCCAGCGGTTCTGGATCATGTCGAACTCGTAAGCGAGCCGGCGCTGATCGAACTGTACGGGATCGACCGAGCGTACGGTCGTCTCGATGCCGGCGCGCTTGAGGTCGCGCTGGAAGGCGAGCGCGACGCGCTCCTGGTCGCGGGTCGTGACCATGATCTCGAAGGTGAAGGGCGCCTTGGTCGCGCGGTTGCGCATCACGCCGCCGTCGAGATCGTAGCCGGCCTCTGACAATAGTTTCAGCGCGGCGCGGAGCGTCGTGCGGTCGCGACCCGAGCCGTCGGTGACCGGCAAGCGGTAGCTGCCGTCCATGATGTCGGGCGGGATCTGCGCGGCGAAGGGTTGCAGCAGCTCACGCTCGCGCGCATTCGCAGGGCGGCCGTAGGCCGATAGTTCCGAGCCGGCGAAATAGCCGGCGACGCGCGAATAGAGCCCGAAGAAATAGTTGCGGTTGACCAGCTCGAAATCGAACAGCAGCGTCAGCGCCTTGCGCACGCGGATGTCGGCGAAGATCGGTCGGCGGGTGTTGAACACCAGGAATTCGGAAGGCTGCGGCACCCCCGGCTTGATGGTGTCGCGGATCACTTCGCCGCTTCTGGCGGCCGGAAAGTCATAGCCGTCGTGCCAGCGCAGGGGCTCGTGCTCGACACGAAAATCATAGAGGCCGCGCTTGAAGGCTTCGAACTGGCCGTTGGCCTCGCGAAAATAGTCGAGCCTGATCTCGTCGAAATTGTAGAGCCCGCGATTGATCGGCAAATCACGGCCCCAATAGTCGGGATTGCGGGTCAGCGTCACGCTGGCGCCGGGCTTCACCGCCGTGACACGATAGGGGCCGGAGCCGACCGGGCCCGTCAGTGTCGTCTCCTCGAAACTGGCGACGTCCACTGCATGCTTCGGCAGGATCGGCATCAGGCCGAGGATCAGCGGCAGCTCGCGGTCATTGGCGTCGGTGAGGTCGAAGCGGACGGTGAGGGGATCGGGCGCCTCGGCCTTCGTGACCTTGGCGTAATACTGGCGGTGATTGGGGCGGCCGTGGTCGCGCAAGAGCTGCCAGGAGAACAGCACGTCTTCGGCGAGCACGGGTTTGCCGTCGGAGAAGCGGGCGCGCGGATCGAGGTGGAACGTGACAAAGGTCCGGTCGTCGTTGGTTTCGACGGTCCTGGCGAGCAGACCATAAAGTGTGAACGCCTCGTCCTGGCCGCGCGCGAGCAGGCTCTCGACCACATAGCTCCGCACCTGCTGCACGGCCAACCCTCTCACGATGAAGGGATTGAGGCTGTCGAAGGTGCCGAGAACGCCCCACGTCATGCGTCCGCCTTTCGGGGCGTCCGGATTGGCGTAGGGCATGTGAGTGAAATCGGCAGGCATCGCCGGCTTGCCGTGCATGGCGATGGCATGGGCTTCCTCGGCACGCGCGCCGCCCGCCGACAGCCCGACGGAGAGAGCCAAAACGAGGGCCGGGGCGAGACGGCAAAGGCGGCGTCCGGGGCCCTCGAAGAGGCGCTGGAACATGAACATCGGCACACGTTGATTCGAGGACCGGCGGGCCTGAATCCTATCACAGGGAATTTCACTGGGCGCGGCTGTGGATGTGGCCAAAGACGCTTGTCGGCATTGATCTTTTCGTCGGCCACGTTAAGAAGGCGGTCAATCGCGCAAGAGCGCCGAGCCCGTCACTTATCCGCCTCAATTGACGGGGAGAGAGCCGCGCCCAAGGCGGCCAGGTTCGGCGCTTCGGAGCGGTTCGGGCACTTCCCGTTCAGAAAGGGTTTTCCGCAATGAATTTTCGTTACTTGGCCGCGTCCGTCCGGCCGCGCGGGCGACTTCTCGCCTTGTTGACGGCGACGGCGTTGGCCGTTCCGGTTGCCGCCGAGGCCCAGACCCCGGCGCCGGCCCCAGGTGCTCCCAAGGCGGCTCCGGCCCCAAAAGCCGCTCCGAAGGCTGCCCCCAAGGCTCCGGCGCCCGCAGCGTCTCCGCAGGCCCAGCAGCCTCCCGCTCAGGGTGCTCCGGCGCAGCAGGGCGCAGCCCAGCCGGCTGATCAGCAGATCCAGCTGATCTATGCCCCCTGGACCAAGTTCTGCCTGAAGGGCCAGGACGCCAATGCCAAGCAGGTCTGCTTCACCGGCAAGGACGGTCGCATCGAGTCGGGTCAGCCGGTCATCGCCGCCGTGATCATCGAGCCGGAAGGCGAGCCCAAGAAGATCCTGCGCGTGACGCTGCCGCTCGGCATGCAACTCGTGCACGGCACCCGCATCATCGTCGACAGCAACGCGCCGCTGCAGCAACCGTATGTGATCTGCTTCCAGAACGGCTGCATGTCGGACTACGAGGCCACGCCCGAGCTCATCAACAGCATGAAGAAGGGCCAGAATCTCGTTGTCCAGGCGATCAACGCCAACGGTGCGCCGCTGACGCTGCCGCTGCCGCTCGCCGGCGAATTCCAGAAGGCCTATGACGGTCCGCCGACCGATCCGAAGGTGTTCGAGGAAACCCAGAAGAAGCTCCAGGAAGAGCTTCAGAAGAAGGCCGAGGAGCAGCGCAAGAAGCTCGAGCAGCAGGGCACGCCTCCCGGCACAGCTGCGGCCGGTCAGAAGTAATCGGGACCACATCCCAAACATGAAAAAGGCGCTCGGTTCGAGCGCCTTTTTTACTGGCCGCTTGCTGACGGCGAATTTCAGTTCAGCGACGGATTGCGCGGGCGATAGCCGCCGGCCTTGTCCTTGATGAAGATCTCGGCGACCTGTGAATGCCGGACCGGCTCGCCGGAATCGTCGGGCAACAGATTCTGCTCCGAGACATAGGCGACGTATTCCGACTCCGCGTTCTCCGCGAGCAGATGGTAGAACGGCTGGTCCTTGTGGGGCCGCGCCTCCTCGGGAATCGACAGCCACCACTCCTCGGTGTTGTTGAATTCCGGATCGATGTCGAAGATCACGCCCCGGAACGAGAAGATCCGGTGGCGCACGACCTGTCCGATCTGGAATTTGGCTGTCCGCGCTTTAATCATCCCCCGTCGATAGACCAGGATTGTGGCCGATGCTAGTGGCCTTATCCGGAATTAACCTTCGCGTCAGGGGCGCATAGCCCCCAAGTCTTCAGAAAACACTTCAATAATGGTCGATATCCTCAATCTGGCTCTACCCTATTTCGGCTTGATCTTCGTCGGATTCGCCTGCGGAAAGACCAAATCCCTGCCGGAATCGGGCCTCGCCTGGATGAACTTCTTCCTGCTCTACGTCTCGCTCCCGGCGCTGTTGTTCGCGATCATGTCGAAGACGCCGTTTGCGGAATTGAACAATCCTCCGTTCCTGGTCGCGACCACGCTGTCGACGGTTGCGGCGTTCACGCTGGCGCTGGTGGTCGGCAAGATGCTCGGCCGGCTGTCGCTGCGCGAGGCGACGCTCGCGGGCCTCTCCGGCGGCTACGGCAATATCGGCTATATGGGGCCGGGCCTGGCGCTCGCGGTGCTCGGGCCGAAGGCGTCGGCGCCGACCGCGCTGATCTTCTGCTGCGACAGCATCTTCCTGTTCACGATCGTGCCGCTGCTGATCGAGCTGTCCGATCGCGACCATCCCTCGCTCGTGCACGCCTTCGGCGTGGTGCTGAAGCAGATCGTGCTCAACCCGCTGATCATGTCGGCCTGTTTTGGGGCGGCGGTGGCGGCACTGCATATCGAGCTGCCGGTCGCGCTCGACCGCACCATCACCTTCCTCCAGAACGCTGCTGCTCCGACTGCGCTGTTCGTGCTCGGCGTGACCGTGGCGCTGCGCCCGTTCGACCGGGTGCCGTGGGAGGTGCCGGGCGTGATCGCGGTCAAGCTGCTGATCCATCCGCTCACGGCGTTCGGCCTGATGCTGGCGTTCGGCCCGTTCGCGCAGCCTTGGGCCGCGACTGCGATGCTGATGGCCTCATTGCCGCCAGCGCTGAATGTGTTCGTGATCGCCCGCCAGAACGATGCCTGGATCGAATCCGCCTCCGTCGCGGTGCTGCTCGGCACCTTCGCATCCGTGATCACGCTGACCAGCGTGATGTGGGCGATCCAGAGCGGGCGGCTGACGTTTCCATGAGCGGGTTTGGAGCGCAATAGAATAGAGCTTCGCCGCCTGCCGCAAGGTAGGTGCGCTCCCTCTCCCGCTTGCGGGGGGAGGTTGGGGAGGGGGTGTCTCCGCGTTGGGATTGTCTAGATAGTGCAGAGAAAATCCCGACGCGGAGAAAGCCCTCACCCGGCGCTACGCGCCGACCTCTCCCGCAAGCGGGAGAGGTGCACCGAGCCCGCCGCGAATCCATCCTCACGCCATTCAGGCTTGGTAGACTCCCTATCGCCGCCACGTCGGCGTCAGGCCCTCGCGCATCGCAAAGCGCCGGAGCGGGCCGATGGCGCCGAGCAGGTGCATGCCGACGGCGCGGACCGGCTGGAGCGGCAGGAAATCGTTGAGCAGCGAGCGATTGGCGATGTCGATCGCAAAGGTGCGGCTCAAAATGTCCGGACGCCGCGCCCGGTCGTAGCGCTTCAGCACCTCGTCCATGCCGGGATCCTGGCCCGCTGCGACGGCTTCGCCCGCGAGCCGGGCGATGTCGGCGGCATCGCGCAGGCCGAGATTGAGGCCCTGGGCGCCGATCGGGGGAACCACATGTGCCGCCTCGCCGACCAGCGCGATACGGTCGCGGCCGAAGGATTTTGGCCGTTCGATCGCCAGCGGGAACAGGTTGCGCCCGGGCTCGACCGTCATGCGTCCCAGAATCGAATGCGACTGCTTCTCGATCGCGGCGGACAGCTCCTCGTCGCTCAGGCCGCGCAGCCGTTCGGCCTCCGCGGGCGCGGCGACCCAGACGATGCTGGAGCGGTCGCCGGGCAGGGGGACGAACACGCAGGGACCATGCGGCGTGTGGAACTCGGTCGAGACATTGCGGTGCGGCCGCGCATGGGCGACGTTGAAGGTCAGCGCCGTCTGCGTCAGCTCGCGCCGCGTTACCGCGATGCCGGCAGCCTCGCGGCACAGCGAGTGCCGGCCGTCGGCGCCGACCACGAGCCGCGCCGAGAGGAATTGTGCCGAGGCTGTGCGGATGGCGACGTCGTCGGCTTCGATCAAGATGCTTTCCGCCTCGTCGTCGAAACGGACGAGCTGGGGGAGTTCGGCCGCGCGTTCTTCGAGCGCCAGCATCAGCGAACGGTTGTCGATGTTGTAGCCGAACGTGTCGAGACCGATTTCGTGACAGGAGAACCGGACCTCCGGGGCACGGAACAGCCGGCCGGTGTCATCGACGAGCCGCATGACCTCGAGCGCGGCCGCCTTGTCCTTGCAGCGCGACCAGACGTCGAGGCGCTCCAGGAGATCGACGGAGGCACCGAGCAGCGCGGTGGTGCGGTTGTCGGCATAGGGCACGCGCCGCGCCACCAGCGCGGTCCGCGCACCCGCCTGCGCCAATGCGATCGCTGCTGCAAGTCCCGCCGGTCCGCCGCCGATCACGGCGGTGTCATGGAGTGTCGATGCGTCTGTCATGGAACGACATTTGACATGGCCCGCGGCAAATTCAAGCCCGCTGATTTTGCTTGATTTTATGACGAATTGCGCGGCCGCGCGTCGCAATGGCGGATGTGCAAATCGGTCTCGTTCTGGTAGCAGAAGCCATGGACAGCCAAGAGGATTCCCTGAAGCCCACCCCCGCGATCCGCGCTGCGGCGTTCTCGGTGCACATCTTCACCGCGTTCGGTGCGGCGGTCGCGTTGCTGGCGATGCTGGAGGCCGTGCGCGAGCACTGGGCGGCGATGTTTCAGTGGCTGGGCATCGCTCTGATCATCGACGCGATCGATGGTCCGATCGCGCGTCGGCTCGACGTCAAGAACGTGCAGCCGAACTGGTCGGGTGACGTGCTCGATCTCGTGGTCGACTTCGTCACCTACGTTTTCGTGCCAGCCTATGCGATCGTGGCCAGCGGGCTGTTGCTGCCGGTCGCCGCGCCCTTGCTTGGCGTCGCCATCATCGTCACAAGCGCATTATATTTCGCCGATCTGCGCATGAAGGCGGACGACAATCATTTCCGGGGCTTCCCGGCGCTGTGGAATGCGGCAGCGTTCTATTTGTTCCTGCTGCACTGGCCGCCGCTCTGGTCGACGCTGCTGGTCGCCGCGCTCGTCGTGCTGACCTTCGTGCCGTTCCACGTGCTGCATCCGGTCCGCGTCGTGCGGCTGCGCTGGCTGACGATGTCGCTGATCGCGATCTGGGCGCTGCTCGGCCTCTACGTGCTGCAGATGGATTTCCGCGTCGGCACCGGCGTGACCGTGGTGCTCTGCGCCATCGCGCTCTGGATCACCTTCAGCGATGCCCTGATACGACTGGTAAAATCCTTCGCATGATGCATCTCCTCACCAGCCCCGAAGCCTGGGCCGCGCTGCTGACGTTGACGTCGCTCGAGATCGTGCTCGGCATCGACAACGTCATCTTCCTGTCGGTGATCGTCTCTCGCATTCCGGAGAAGCAGGCGCACCGTGCCCGCCAGATCGGGCTCGCGCTGGCGCTGGTGTTCCGCATCATCCTGCTCAGCCTCCTGGTCTGGCTGATCGGCCTGACCGCGCCGGTGTTCTCGTTCGCCGGCTACGACTTCTCCTGGCGCGACCTCATCCTGATCGGCGGTGGCCTGTTCCTGATCGCCAAGGCAACGCACGAGATCCACGGCGAGGTCGAAGCCGATGACGGCGAGGGCGACGAGAAGTCCGCCGGCAACGCCTTCTTCTGGGTGATCGTCCAGATCGTGATCATCGACATCGTGTTCTCGCTTGACTCGATCATCACCGCGATCGGCATGGCGCAGGACATCGAGATCATGATCGCGGCCGTCGTGATCGCCTGCCTGATCATGTACATTTCGTCGGGCCCGGTGTCGCGATTCGTCGCGGAGCATCCGACCACCAAGATGCTGGCGCTGGCGTTCCTGGTGCTGATCGGCGTCGCGCTGGTCGCGGACGGATTCCAATTCCACATTCCGCGCGGCTATATCTATTTCGCGATTGCGTTCTCGGCGGCAGTCGAATTCTTCAACGTGCTGGCCAAGCGCAACCGCAGGAAAGCCGGCGCGCCGTCGGTCTAGCCGTTCCAATTGCGTCGAGTTGACAAGGCGGGCGCGATGTCTTTCGCTTGTTCGCGAGAAGGCCGAGAGCAAGACAACGAGGAGGTCAGGTGATGACCAAAGCCGTCCGTGTGCACCAGGTCGGAGGCCCTGAAGCCCTGGTCTATGAGAGCGTCGACGTGCCGGCGCCGGGCCCGGGCGAAGTGCGCATCCGCCAGCACGCGGTCGGTCTGAACTTCATCGACGTCTACTACCGCACCGGCCTCTACAAGGCGCCGGGACTGCCCTTCATCGCCGGCAATGAGGCCTCGGGCGAGGTCACAGCTGTCGGGCCCGGCGTGACGCATTTCCATCCCGGCGACCGCGTCGCCTACTACCACAATCTCGGTGCCTATACCGGCGAGCGCAACATTCCCTGGGAGAAGCTGGTCAAGCTCCCCGACCACATCACCCACGAGCAGGGCGCCGTGCTGATGCTGAAGGGGCTCACGGTCTGGTATCTCCTGCACAAGACCTTCAAGGTCGAGCCGCATCATCGCGTGCTGATCCACGCCGCTGCCGGCGGCATCGGCCTCTTGGCCTGCCAATGGGCGAGCGCGCTCGGGGCCCACGTCATCGGCACCGTCGGCTCGCGCGAGAAGGCCGAGCTTGCGGAGGCCAATGGCTGCGACCACGTCATCCTCTACAACGAGGAAGACTTCGTCGCGCGCGTCAAGCAGATCAGCCGCAACGAGGGTTGCGACGTCGTCTATGATGGCGTCGGCAAGGCGACCTTCCCGGGCTCGCTGTCCTGCCTGAAGCCGCGCGGCATGTTTGTTTCTTTTGGCAATGCCTCCGGTCCCGTGCCGCCGTTCTCGATCGCCGAGCTCAACAATCACGGCTCGTTGTTTGCGACGCGGCCGAAGCTCAACGACTATGTCGGCAAGCGCTCCGAATTGCTGGAAGGCGCCGACACGCTGTTCGCCGCCGTCATCAACGGCAAGCTGCACGTGCCGATCAACCACGCCTACGCGCTGAAGGACGCCGCGAAGGCGCATATCGATCTGGAAAGCCGCAAGACGACGGGCGCGTCGATCTTGAAGCCGTAGTTCTTCCGTCATTGCGAGCGAAGCGAAGCAATCCAGAATCTTTCCACGGAGGCAGACCGGATTGCTTCGCAATTTTGTCGCGAGCTCCTCGCAATGACGAACCTCACGCCACCCGCCGTGCCGCGCCGGCCTTGGTCAAAATCCCGTCGAGACAATCGATCATCTCGGCGATCTCTCCCTTCGTGACGTTCAGCGACGGCATGAACCGCAGCGTGTCGACCTGTGGCGCGTTGAGGAGCACGCCGGCTTCGAACGCTTGCGCGACGATGCCGGGCGCGATCGGCAGCTTGAGGTCGAGCGCGAGCAAGAGCCCGCGTCCCCGCACGCCGCCGAGACCATGCCGGGCCGAGACCTTTTGCAACTCGCTTTCGAGCAGGAGGCCGGTCTCGGTGACCCTCTTCAGAAAGTCGGGCTTGCTGACCTCCTGAAGCACCGCAAGCCCCGCCGCGCACATGATCGGGTTGCCGTTGAACGTGCCGCCCTGATCGCCGTGCGCGAAGCAGGAGGCGCGTTCGGTCGCAAGCAGAGCAGCGAGCGGCACGCCGCCGCCGATGCCCTTGCCGAGCGTCATGATGTCGGGCGAAATCCCCGTGTGCTCGCAGTGAAAGAGCTTTCCGGTCCGGCCCATGCCGGTCTGAATCTCGTCGAAGATCAAGAGCAGACCGTGCGCCTCGGTGAGCGCGCGCAGCTCTTGCAGGAACTGATCGCTCGCCGGCCACACGCCTGATTCACCCTGGATCGGCTCGAGCATCACAGCGACGGTGTTGTCGTTGATCAGCTTCTCCACCGAGGCGATGTCGTTGAGCTTGGCCTTCTTGAAGCCGGCGACCTTGGGCTCGAACAGCGGTTCGAACGCCTTCTTGCCAGACGCCGACATCGTCGCAAGCGTCCTTCCGTGGAAGCCGCCTTCGAAGCTTATGATCTCGAACGCGCCGTTCCTGTGTAGGCTGCCGTATTTGCGCGCCAGCTTGATCGCGCCCTCATTGGCTTCCGCGCCCGAGTTGGCAAAGAACACCTGATCGAACGCGCTGCCATCGACCAGCGCCTCGGCAAGCTTCAGGCTCGGCTCGTTGTAGAACGCAGGGCTCGGCGTCAGCAGCCGCTTGGCCTGCGCGGCCAGCGCATCGGCGATCGCAGGTGGCGAATGGCCAAGGCAGTTCACGGCCCAGCCCTGCACGAAATCGAGATAGCGCTTGCGGCTGTCGTCCCAGAGGTAGGAGCCGGCGCCGCGGACGAACACGGCCTTGGGCCGTGCAGTGATGTCCATCAGCGCATCATACGGATGGGTGGCGGTGATCATGTCGAACTCCTCTGGAGGCGGGTGGAAAAGACGCGCGAAAAGCAAGAAGGCCGCACTTTGCGGGTGCGGCCTTCTCGAAAACTCTGCTGAACTCAGGCGATCAGCGGCGTCGTCGGACATGGCGCAACCCATCATCGTCGCGGGTGCGACGACGGAAAGCTGCGCGGCGGTGGGTCCGAGAGTTGATCATGGGGCGCGTCCCTACAGCCGAACGGCATGGCTTGTCAAGCGGAGGTTTTGAAAAACACTCGCCCGGCGTGCATCGGTCAGGTCGGATGCGCAGCCTTTTCGGCGCCGTCGTCACCCCAATCCGCGTCCGCAATCGCAGGGTCGATGAGCTCGCCGCGCATCAGCTTGAGCGGCGATGACCAGTACAGCGCGATGTTGTGGAAGGGATCGGTCAGCACCTTGAACACCCACACCAGTCCGGTCGTGACGTCGCGCCTTGCGAAGAGCTGGATCATGCGGGCAAGCCCTCCACCGATGCCGATGGCGAGCCAGAGCGCACCGACGTGGCGGATGAAGTCCAACCGATCGGCCGGCGGAACGAACAGACCGAACAGCGTCGGATAGACGTACAGCGCGATCGGCGCGCTGCCCCAGACCAAGAGCAGGATGATCTTGCGGGTCTGGTTGTATCCGACCTTGACCGCTTCCTTGTATTCGTTGCTGACGTCGTTGACGGCGTCATAGCCGTTCGGCTCGAAGAAGAAGTGCCCGGTTTGCCGTGTTAGCATCGCGAGCCAACCGATCAGGCCCGCGAGCGCCGGATCCTTAAAAAGGAGCGCGTAGCAGCCGAGGAAAATCACGGCGCTAATCAGGTGCAGCGTCTGGTTGACGGTGCTCTGGTGGTAGAAGCGATAATCGTCGAAGCGCTGCGTGCGCAGCATGTCCGAGAGACGGCTCATCCTCATTCCTCGCTCGCGTTGAAAGCGCGGGCAGAGTTAGGCCGAGTCCGTGACCCCTGCGTGAATGCACTATAGTGTCACATTGCTCGCGCGTGCCGTCGCGCGCTTTGCATCGCGGCAGCGGAAACCACGAAGATGCGGATGGGATCAGAGCGCCGGCACATGCAGTCCGCTCCCAATACCGGCCGTTTTATCCCATTTCATCGCTCGACCTGCAGAAACCATCGCGCCGCTGGCGCGTTTGTGATCGAGGCACGCGAATTGGTTCGAACCGGACGCATGGCGGCTCAGACCAAGAGGGGCGGGACCAACCAGACAGTTTCAGCCTTGTCCGACACGCCTTATCCAATCGACCTCGACAGCATTCGCGGCGCATTTCCGCCGGGCATCGAGGCGCCATCCCTGCTGCTCGACTTCGCCGGATGGCTGAAGGGGCGGCCCTGGGGCAGCGTCGGCTGCTTCTCGCTGCAGGGCCAATTCTCCGATCATGCGCCGATCGTCGACGGCAGTCCCTTGCGCGACAGGTTCTCGCTGTTCATGCGGTTGCCGGATGGCTCGGCAGTCGGCGGCTGGTATGGCGCCGGTCTCGACCGCGACAATCCGCCGATCGTGGGGCTGGGGTCGGAGGGCGACTACGAGCTGCTCGCGCCGAGCCTCGACGGGCTGCTCGCAAAACTGACGTCGCAGCAATTCGACAACGCCTGGAGCGATCTGAAGCCGAATGACGAAGTCGAGTGCCAGACGGCCGAACTCGCGCAGTGGCTCGCTGGCCGGCCGACAAGCGAAATAGCGGCGCCCGAGGATACATCGTCGGAGCTGCCCGACTTTCGCGGCTTCGTGGAGAAGTGGAGCCGCGATCGCGAGGATTATTGGGCCAATCACCGCCTGATGGTCGAGCTCGGCTGGCGGCTGGCGGCGCATCTTCCGAAGGGCAAAAAGCCCTGGGACCAGACGCGCTTCGAGATCGCAATCGTCGGCAAGCAGTACGAGGCGCGCGTCCTTTCGCGCGGGCCGCAGCCGTTCGAGGAAGCGGCCTCAATCGAATCCCTGCTGCGCGATTTGCGCGAGCAGATGCGCCGTGCCCAGCCCGAGCTCGGACTATGGTACGCGATGCATTTCGGGCTCTATGCCGATGGCCGGATCATGCCGAATTTCGAATACGATGTGCGCCCGACGATCGAGGGCGAGCCGGCAAAATTATCCGAGGCACAGGCTGATCTTGCGCGGGCACCGCGTCCGGAGCGCTGGGTGCCGAAATGGCTCGTTTGATGGGGCTGCAGCCCCGGCGACGGTCCGCTCCCTCTCCCGCTTGCGGGAGAGGGCTGGGGAGAGGGTGCATCTGCAGAGGGACTCCCAACGAGGAGAAAGCCCTCACCCGGCGCTTCGCGCCGACCTCTCCCGCAAGCGGGAGAGGTTGCAGCGAGCCCGCGGCTAGACCGATCGCAACAGCGAAACGCCGTCAGAACCCCGCGACGCTGCCGTGCAGATCGTATGCGTCGGCACGCTCGATCTTCGCGGTGACGATCTCGCCTACGCGCAAGGGGCGGCGGCTGGAGAGATAGACTGCGCCGTCGATCTCGGGTGCATCGGCCTTGGAGCGGCCCTTGGCCACCGTCGGGCCGACCTCGTCGATGATGATCTGCTGGCGCGTGCCGACCTTGCGCTTCAGCCTGCGCGCGGAAATCTTCTGCTGGCGGGCCATCAGCGCGTTGTAGCGCTCCTGCTTGACCTCTTCCGGCACGGGGTTCTCGATCGCATTCGACGTCGCACCCGCAACCGGCTCGTATTTGAAGCAGCCGACGCGGTCGATCTCGGCTTCATCCAGCCAGTCGAGCAGATAGGCGAAGTCGGCATCGGTCTCGCCGGGGAAGCCGACGATGAAGGTGGAGCGCAAGGCGAGATCGGGACATTCCTCGCGCCAGCGCTTGATGCGCGCGAGCGTCTTGTCCTGCGCCGCCGGGCGCTTCATCGCCTTCAGCACCTCGGGGCTCGCATGCTGGAACGGGATGTCGAGATAGGGCAATACCTTGCCCTCATTCATCAGCGCGATGGCTTCGTCGACATGCGGGTAGGGGTAGACATATTGCAGTCGGACCCAGGCCCCGAGCTCGCCGAGCTCGCGCGCGAGGTCGAGGAATTTGGCGCGGACCTGGCGATCCTTCCACGGGCTCTCGGCGTATTTGAGATCGACGCCATAGGCCGAGGTGTCCTGCGAGATCACCAGCAATTCCTTGACGCCGGCACCGACCAGACGTTCGGCCTCGCGCAGCACGTCATTGGCTGGGCGCGAGACGAGGTCGCCGCGCAGCTTCGGGATGATGCAGAAGGTGCAGCGATTGTTGCAGCCCTCGGAGATTTTCAAGTACGCGTAGTGGCGCGGCGTCAGCTTGATGCCCTGCGGCGGCACTAGGTCGAGATGCGGATTGTGGGCCGGCGGCAGGGCGCGGTGCACGGCATCCAGGACGCTCTCATATTGCTGCGGGCCGGTGATGGAGAGCACGCCGGGATAGGCCTGCTCGATCGGCTCGGGTTCCGCGCCCATGCAACCTGTTACGATCACCTTGCCGTTCTCGGCCATGGCTTCGCCGATCGCCGAGAGCGATTCCTGCTTGGCGCTGTCGAGGAAGCCGCAGGTGTTGACGATGACGATGTCGGCCCCATCATGCTTGCGGGCGAGCTCATAGCCCTCGGCGCGCAGGCGCGTGATGATGCGCTCGGAATCCACCAATGCCTTGGGACACCCGAGCGATACGAAGCTGACCTTGGGCGCAGCCGTCTGATCCATATCTAAAACTGCCTGATTGACGGGCCTGAGCTAGTCCCAATTGCCCACAATTACAACCCTTTGCAGGGCGTTCCGGCGTGCTATGGATGAATCACTGGTGGTGAGTGAGCTATGAGCGCCGAACAGTCGCCCAAAATCGTGATCGTCGACGAAAGCCCGATCCGGGCTGCAATCCTGGAGGAAGGATTGCGGGAGGCCGGATTCACGCAGGTCGTCCATATCCGCGAGATGCAGAGCCTGCTTGCCCGTATTTATGCGGTCGACCCCGACATCATCCTGATCGATCTGGAGAACCCCAGCCGCGACGTGCTGGAGGCGATGTTCCAGGTCAGCCGCGCCGTGAAGCGGCCGATCGCGATGTTCGTCGACCAGAGCGATTCCGCCTCGATCCAGGCCTCGGTCGAGGCGGGGGTATCCGCCTACATCGTCGATGGGCTGAAGAAGGAGCGCATCAAGCCAATCCTCGACCTCTGCGTGTCCCGCTTCAACGCCTTCGCCAAGCTCCAGGAGGAGCTGGAACGCACCAAGTCGCAGCTCGAGGACCGCAAGATCATCGAACGCGCCAAGGGCATCCTGATGAAGGTGAAGGGTCTGACCGAGGACGAGGCCTATGTGCTGCTGCGCTCCACGGCGATGCGCGAGAAGAAGAAAATCGGCGAGATCGCGCAGTCGATCATCACCGCGTCGGAGATGCTGAAATGACTGCTCCCCTCCGCATCGGGTTCATCCCGCTGGTCGATGCCGCAGCCCTGATCGTTGCCGTCGACAAGGGGTTCACCGCCGCCGAAGGGCTCGACGTCGAGCTGGTGCGCGAGGTGTCATGGTCCAACGTCCGCGACAAGCTCAATATCGGCCTGTTCGACGCCGCGCATCTGCTCGCGCCGGTGGCGATCGCGTCCTCGCTCGGGCTCGGCCACGTCAAGGTGCCGATCGCCGCGCCCTTCAATCTCGGCATCAACGGCAACGCGATCACGGTGTCGCCGGCGCTGCATACGGCGCTGATGGAGGAGATCGATGGCGACCGCTTCGATCCGCTCGCCACCGCCAAGGCGCTGGCGCGAGTGGTCGCCAAACGCCGCAAGGCCGGCGCGGATCCGCTGACCTTCGGCATGACCTTCCCGTTCTCGACCCACAATTACCAATTGCGGTTCTGGATGGCGGCGGCCGGTGTCGATCCCGATGAGGACGTGCGCCTCGTCGTGCTGCCGCCGCCCTACATGGTCGACAGTCTCAAGAGCGGCCATGTCGACGCATTCTGCGTCGGTGCGCCCTGGAACTCGATCGCGGTCGATCTTGGCATCGGCCACATCCTGCATTTCGTTTCCGACATCCTGGCGCGCGCAGCGGAGAAGGTCCTGGCCGTCCGCCAGGTCTGGGCCGACAAGCATCCGGACGTGGTCGCTAGCCTGGTGCGCGCGGCAGTGAAGGCGGCCGAGTTCATCGAGCATCCGGAAAACCGGATCGAAGCGGCGCGGATTCTGGCGCAACCCGAGCGGATCGGCGTCGATGCCGAAGTCATCCAGCGCACCCTCACGGGACGCCTGAAGATTTCGCCGGACGGTACCTTCCGCGAGAGCGGCCGCTATCTCCTGGTCGGACGCGAGGAGGCAGGGCGCCCCGATCCGGTCCAGGCCGCCTGGCTCTATGCGCAGATGGTGCGGTGGGGGCAGGCGGCCTTGAGCTCGGACGGCGCCAAGACCGCCATGGCGGTGTTCAGGCCCGACCTTTACGACGCGGCCCTCGGCCGCCGCCCGCCCGAGGAAGCCCCGGCGGCATTTGGGGCCTTCGCCGGGCCCGTATTCGATGCCGACAACATTTTGGGGCACCTCGAGGCCTTCGAAGTGGGGCGTTGGAAGGCCTGATTCGTCGTTGCATAATTATTGTGCAATTTGGCGCATCGGCTAAATTTTGAGCCGAGTGCTCGAATTTCATGAGGCGCTGCGGGACCGGAAGGTTCCGGGATCTCCGCTAATTTCTTGAAATCACGACGTCTTTCATTTCGCCGAAGCTGGCACGCAACTTGAATGTTGCACTGCGGCCAGCTTGTCACAGGTGACTGCTGAGCCAAGTCCCGCAGCAACGAAGCTGATCGGACCGTTGGGTGGCTAGGCCGGCTCTCGAGCCAGCAAGGTGCCCTTCGGGTCGCGCCAATTTCCGTCGATGCCACCTCGGTGGCCGCAGGAGCTTCGTTACCGACCATGAAAATCGATACGCTCGCAGTCGACTTTACCGACGAGCAGAAACGCTATCTCGAAGGCTTCACGACCGGTCTGCAGATCAGCCGGGTCGGTCGCGGTCTCGGCGGCAGCGGTGCCGGCAAGGCGAACGCCGAGCCCACCGGCCCCGATGCTGTGCACATCAAGGCGCAGGACAAGGTCATCGCCGCCGGCAAGAAGCTCGCCGACCAGGAGAAGTTCAAGCGCGACGAGCATCCCTTCGATGCCTATCCGCGGCTGCGCCAGCAGGCGCTCAACAACGCGCCGCCGAGCCCGGCGGACAATTTCCGCTGGCGCTATTACGGCATCTTCTATGTCGCGCCGACGCAGGACTCCTACATGAGCCGCCTGCGGATCCCCAACGGCATCATGAAGCACTGGCAGCTGTCCGGCCTTGCCGATCTCGCCGACGAGCTCTGCGGCCCGTACAGCCACGTCACGACGCGCGCCAATCTCCAGCTCCGCGAGATCCCACCGAAGCATGCGGTGAAGCTGATCGAGGGCATCCAGGATCTCGGCCTATGCTCGCGCGGCTCCGGCGCCGATAACATCCGCAACGTCACGGGGACGCCGACCGCCGGCATCGATCCGCAGGAATTGATCGACACGCGGCCCTATGCGCGCGAGTGGCACTATCACATCCTCAATGATCGCTCGCTCTACGGCTTGCCGCGCAAGTTCAACGTCGCCTTCGACGGCGCCGGCAGGATCGCGGTGCTCGAGGAGACCAACGATATTGCGTTCACGGCTTACGAGGTGAAAGACGGCTTCGGCGTCGAGCCCGGGGTCTGGTTCCGGCTCGGCCTCGGCGGCATCACAGGCCACAAGGACTTCGCCAAATATTCCGGCATCATCGTCAAGCCGGGGCAGGCGACTGCCGTCGCGGACGCCATCGTGCGCGTGTTCATCGACCATGGCGACCGCACCAACCGCAACAAGGCGCGGCTGAAATACGTGCTCGACAGCATGGGCCATGACGGCTTCCTCAAGCTGGTCGAGGAGCGGTTGAAGACGCCGTTCACGCGCGTGCCTGAAGAGGCGTTTGCGCCGCGGCCGGCCGCCGACCGCATGGCGCATGTCGGCGTGCACAAGCAGAAGCAGGACGGCCTCAACTGGATCGGCGTATCGCTGACGCTCGGCAAGCTCACCTCTGATCAGATGCGCGGTCTCGCCAAGGTCGCGCGTGACCTCGGCGACGGCGAGATCCGCCTGACGGTTTGGCAGAACCTGCTGGTCTCGGGCGTGCGCGATGAGAATGTCGAGCTCGCCGTTGCCGCGATCAAGCAGATCGGGCTCGCGGTCGAGGCTTCACACATCCGCGCCGGCCTGATCGCCTGCACCGGCAATGCCGGCTGCCGCTTCGCCGCTGCGAACACCAAGCGCCACGCCGCCGAGATCGGCGACTGGTGCGAGCCACGCGTCGCGATGGACAAGCCGGTCAACATCCACGTCACCGGCTGTCACCATTCCTGCGCGCAGCACTACATCAGCGACATCGGGCTGATCGGCGCGCGCGTGCCAGTCGGCGAGGAGGACACGGTCGAGGGCTATCACCTCTTCACCGGCGGCGGGTTCGGCCCCGACGCCGACGTCGGGCAGGAGGTCTATCACGACCTCAAGGCCGAAGACGCGCCGAAGACGGTCGAAGCACTGCTCAAGGCCTATATCGCCCATCGCTCGTCTCCCGAAGAAACCTTCCTGTCCTTTGCGCGCCGCCATGACGGCGAAACGCTGCGCAAGCTTGCCGATGCACAGGTGTCCGCATGAACCAGATCACGCCTCCGCCGAAACTCGACATCATTCCCGCCAGCGCGCCGTTCTCCGATGCGCAGCGTTCCTGGCTGAACGGATTCTTCGCCGGGCTATTGTCGCCTGACGCGGCCGCGCCGCTGTCGGCCGAGCAGGGCGCTGCCGTCATGCAAGGCGCCGCCGGTGACGGCGACGACGGCGAAGCGCCATGGCACGACCAGACCATGCCGATCGCGGACCGGATGAAGCTCGCCGAGGGTCGTCCCGTGCGCCGCAAGATGATGGCGGCAATGGCACAGCAGGATTGCGGCCAGTGCGGCTACAATTGCCACGACTATTCGGAGGCGATCGCGAGCCGCAGCGAAGCACGGCTCAACCTCTGCGTCCCCGGCGGCAAGGAAACCGCGCGGATGCTTAAGTCGCTGTACGAGGAGCTCGACAAGGCCGCAGTGGCCAAAGCGGCGGACAAAGCGGACGCTCCGGCGCCGGCCGTGACCGTGACGATCGCGGAGCCGGGCCGCTCACGCGACAACCCAGTTGCCGCGACCTTCCTGTCGCGCCGCCTGCTCAACAAGGGGAAATCGGAGAAGGAAACCTATCACATCGAGTTCGATCTCTCCGAGAGCAAGCTCGACTACGTCGTCGGCGACAGTTTTGGTGTGTTCGCGCGCAACGATGTCGGCCTCGTCGACCAGATCATCGCGCTGCTCGGTGCCTCCCACACCACGAAAGTCAACGGCAAGACGCTGCGCGAGGTGCTGATCGACGACGTCTCGCTGTCGCCGGCGCCCGATACGCTGTTCGAGCTGATCTCCTTCATCACCGGCGGCGCGCAGCGCGAGAAGGCGCGAGCGCTGGCGCAGGGCGAGGATCCCGATGGCGATGCCGCCACCCTCGACGTCATGGCGGCACTCCAGAAGTTCTCGGGCACGCGGCCGCACCCGGAGGCCTTCGTCGAGGCGCTGGAGCCGCTCCAGCCGCGGCTCTACTCGATCTCGTCCTCGCACAACGCGACGCCTGGAAAGCTGTCGCTGACGGTAGACTCCGTCCGCTACGTCATTGGCAAGCGCAAGCGCCTCGGCGTCGCCTCGACCTTCCTCGGCGAACGCATTGCCGAAGGCGAGCAGCTCAACGTCTATGTGCAGAAGGCACACGCCTTCGGCCTGCCGCGGGATCCGAAGACGCCAGTTATCATGATCGGCCCCGGCACCGGCATCGCGCCGTTCCGCGCTTTTCTGCTCGATCGCAAGGCCACCGGCGCGCCCGGCAAGAACTGGCTGTTCTTCGGGCACCAGCGCAGCGATTGCGACTTCTTCTACCAGGAGGAGCTCAACGCGATGAAGACGTCGGGTCTGCTCACGCGCCTGTCGCTGGCCTGGTCGCGCGATGGCGAGAAGAAGTTTTATGTGCAGGACCGCATGCGCGAGGTCGGACGTGAGGTGTGGACGTGGCTTGCCGAAGGCGCGCATCTCTACATCTGCGGCGATGCCAAGCGCATGGCCAAGGACGTCGAGCGTGCGCTGGTCGACATCGTCGCCCAGTTCGGCGCGCGTTCGACCGACGAGGCCGTCAGCTTTGTCGCCGAGCTCAAGAAGACCGGCCGCTTCCAAGCTGACGTCTACTAAGGCGCGAGAACATCGGGATGAGCCTTGTAGGGTGGGTTAGCCTTGCGGCTGCGCAAAGCGCGGTCCGCATGGCGTAACCCACCATACAGTGACCCATGTTGACCCCGTCGGGCCCGACTCGGTTCCAGCTGGATCGGATTCTAACGAATAAGATTCTCGGAACCGGGGTGGCGGAAGAATTTGCGCCTGCGATGCCGACCTTTCAGAGAACCGTCATCGCTATTTCCGCAGCCACCTTGCCTCCCGCCAGGGTTGATCCTTCATAATCCCACAAATGGGGCGTTGGAGATCGACCATGCGCGAACTATCGGCGGAAGCCAGGCTGCATTTCTACGCGCGCTCGCTCTCGCGGCGGACCGGGGCGAGCGCCCATCATCTGGCGCTCTATAGCGCGTTTGCCGTCATCGCGGCGATCGTGTTCGGCACGCTCTCGGTGCATCCGTTCTGATGCTCCAGTAGGGTGGGCAAAGGCGCGCCCTTCGCGCGCCGTGCCCACCATCTTTCAACACACGAGATCGACAAGGTGGGCACGCTCCGCTTTGCCCACCCTACGGCACCGCCGTGCCTCACGCCCCGCGCTTGAACGGCGCGACCTCGATCCCGGCATTCTTCAACGCCTGACGCACACTGCGCGCGATCTCGACCGCGCCGTGCGTATCGCCGTGGATGCAGACCGTGTCGGTGCGCATCTTGATCACCTTGCCTGTCACCGACACCACCGCACCGTCCTGCACCATACGCACGACGCGATCGGCGATCACTTTCGCATCGTGCAATACCGCGCCGGGCTTCTTGCGCGAGACGAGGTTGCCGTCGTCCTCATAGGCGCGGTCGGCGAACACCTCGTGCACCATCGGCAGATTAGCCGCTTCGCCGGCCTTCACCAGCTTCGAATTGGCGAGCACGACGAAGATCAGGCTGGGATCGACCGCCTTGATGCCGGCGGCGATCGCCTTCGCCGTCATGTCGTCCTCGCAGGCGACGTTGGAGAGCGCGCCATGCGCCTTCACATGGGTGACCTTGTGGCCGGCCGCGGTCGCGATCGCCTGCAACGCGCCGATCTGGTAGGCGACGAGGTTTTCGATCTCGGAGGCCTTCAGGCCCGCGATCGGATGCCGGCCGAAGCCGTGCAGGTCGCGGTAGCCCGGATGCGCGCCGACCGAGACGCCGCGCGCCTTCGCGAGCTCCACCGTCCGGCGCATGATATCAGGATCGCCGGCGTGGAAGCCGCAGGCGACGTTGACCGAGCTCGCCAGCTCGATCATGGCGGCGTCATTGCCCATTTCCCACGCGCCAAAACCTTCGCCGAGGTCGCAATTGAGGTCGATCGTCTTCATGGGTGCTCTCCGCCTCTGGTCTTTGTTGCCGTTTACGGTTCCGCCGCGACCTGCCACGTCCCGGCGTCGACGGCGCTCACGGCATAGCCCGCAACGTTAGCATCGCTGAGCGCCTCGATGTTGAGCGCGACGGTGTCGGCAGAGCGCAGGCGATCGGGCAGGCTGCGGATCAGTTGCGCGAATTTGCGCGCCTCGTCCTGCGCCTCGGCCATGCTGACGGCCTTGAAGCGGAATGCGGTTCCCGCCGAGGTCTGCGCGAGGCGGCCGACATCGGCCGTGATCACCGTTGCGATCTTCGGATAGCCGCCGGAGGTGCCGCGATCCATCATCAGCACGATCGGCGCACCGTTGCCGGGCACCTGGATGCTGCCGTTGACGGTGCCGTCGGAGACGATGTTGTGGCCGTGTAGATGCTTGATCACGGGGCCCTCGAGCCGGTAGCCCATGCGGTCGGAGGTCGCCGAGATCTTCCACTCGCTGTCCAGGAACAGCGCCTTGTTGGCGTCGTCGAACTCGTCGTCCTGCGGACCCAGCAGAACACGGATCGGGCCGCTCACGGGCTTCGGCAACTCGATCCGCAATTCGCTCGCGCCGCTGGCGGCATCGACGCTGAACTCGTCGCCGGCCTGCAGCGGGCGCGGGTAGGGGCTGCCGAGGCCCGCGCGCGCATTCACGGCGAGGCTGCCGAACACCGCCTCGCCCTTGATGGCGCCTTCGATGGCGAGATAGGTGAAGGCGCCGCCGCGGGCAAAGCCCAGCGTCAGCGTCTCGCCATCCTTCAAGGTCACCGATGTGTCCATCGCGATCGGATTTCCGGCGATATCCGCATTGCGCGGCGCGCCTGAAATCGCGACGCGCACGGCACCATCACGGGCGGTGAAGGAGGCGCCGAATGGACCGATCTCGACTGCGGCCGCAAACGGCCCGTTGCCGACAAGCGTGTTCGCCGCAGCAAGCGACAGCCGGTCCATCGCCCCGCTCACCGTCAGGCCATAGCGCTGCGCGCCGTAACGGCCGCCATCCTGAACCGAGCTTGCAGGGCCGATGCTGGCGACGACGAGCCGGCTCATGCGACCACCTGCTCGGCGACGATCTCGCCGGCTTCCGCAGCGCGGTCCAATTCCTCGAACGTCTTGTGGTCGATGGCGAAAAACGTCACGCGATCACCGGGTTCGGTCAGGAAGGTCGGATTGCGGTGGAGCTGATAGGTTCTGACAGGCGTGCGGCCCAAAAGGTGCCAGCCGCTCGGGGCAGCCAGGCATTGGATCCCGGCCTGGACGCCGCCGATCGAGATCGTGCCGGCCGGCGTCAGCACGCGCGGATTCTGCCGGCGCGACATGTGGAGGGATTTGTCGAGGCCGCTGAGATAGGACCAGCCCGGCGTGAAGCCGATCATGGCAACCTTGTAGTCGCCGGCAACGTGGCGGGCGACGATGTCGTCGGGCGTGGTGCTCAGCGCCTTGGCGACGTCCTCGAGATCGATGCCGTGCTCGCCGCCATAGGCGACGGGAATGCGCCAGCGGCGCGCCTTGGTCGCCCGCGGCAACTTCTGGCTGGCGAGCGCGATCAGCTTGTCGCCGAGCGTATCGAAACCGATTTTGCCGGGATCGTAGTGCACCAGCAGCGAGCGATAGGTCGGCACGGCTTCAGTGATGCCGTCGATCGGGCTTGCTGAAAGCGCCTTGTCGAGCGCCAGCACGCGCTGGTTGGCATCGTCATCGATGGTGCGGCTGAACTCGACCGTGACGGCGCTGTCGCCACTGGGCAGAAGGCGGGGCGGGGGAAGCGTCGCGGCCATGAGCTGTCGAAATCGGGCTTCTGAAGAATGCGGCCCCCGGCGTTCGAGTTCCGCTTCTTCCTGCTTCGCGTAAATGCGTCCGCAAGTCCAATAAATTAATGCTGGGGGAAGCGATAAGGCCTTGTTATCGCGTCGCATAATAGCCCAGCGGCCCTGCGTTATTGCTAGCCTCTTGGCCCTTGACGCAAGGGCTGCGGCTCGCAAGATGCGCGCGTTCTTTCCCGCCCATCCGGAGCTCGTCTGTTTCCATGTCGCTGTCCCCCGAAGCCCGCAAGACCCTCGCCGGCATCACCACCGCCACCATCACCACGGTCCTGCTGAAGAAGGGCCTGCGCAATGTGTGGATGCGCGGCGCGCGGCCGCTGCGTCCGGGCCTGCCGCGTCTGGTGGGACCGGCCTTCACCCTGCGCTTCGTGCCCGCGCGCGAGGATCTGGCGACGCCGGAAACCTGGTCGTCGCCGATCTCGACCCGCACCGCGATCGAGGCGATGCCCGAAGGCTGCATCGCCGTGGTCGATGCCATGGGCATCACCGATGCCGGTATCTTCGGCGACATCCTCTGCGCGCGCATGGTCAAGCGCGGCGTGACCGCGCTCGTCACCGACGGCGTCGTGCGTGACGTCGAGGGCGTGCTCGGCACCAATCTTCCGGTCTGGTGCGACGGCTATGCCGCGCCGCCTTCCGTCGCGGGCCTGACCTTCGTCGGCTGGGGCGAGCCGATCGGCTGCGGCGGCGTCGCCGTTTTCCCGAACGACATCGTGGTCGCCGACCAGGACGGCTGCGTGCTGATCCCGCAGGCGATGCTCGATCACGTGCTCGCCGAGGGCGTCGAGCAGGAGCGGATGGAAGCCTGGATCGTCAACGAGGTGAACAACGGCGCCGTGCTGCCGGGCCTCTATCCCATGAACGCCGAGACCAAGGCGCGCTACGCCGCCAGCAAGAAGTAATCGGGAAGCAGCGAGGTAATCCCAATGGAAATCACTGTTGCAGGCACGCGGCCGACCCGCCGCGCGCCCAATGAACACTTCACCGGCACCGTGTGGCAGGACCCCGTCATCATGGCGCCCGCGCCGGCACGGCTGAACTGCTCGCGCGTCGCGTTCGAACCGGGCGCGCGCACCAACTGGCATCACCATCCGCTCGGCCAGACGCTCTACGTCATCTCCGGCGTCGGCCGCGTCCAGTCCAAGGGCGGCCCGATCCGCGAGATCCGCCCGGGCGACACCGTCTGGATTCCGCCGGGCGAATTGCATTGGCACGGCGCGTCGCCGGGCAACGGGATGTGCCACATCGCCATGCAGGAAGCACTCGACGGCGTCTACTCGACCTGGCTGGAGCCGGTCACCGACGCGGAGTATGGGGCGGCGCTGGGCTGATCCTCGTGCCCTGGACAAGACGCATCGCCCTAAGGCGATGCGTCGCCGGGCCGGGGCCCAGACTCTTCCGAGCGATTGACACTGCTGGGTCCCGGCTCAGCGTCACGGCACTTCGCGCCGCGCCGCGTCCGGGACACAAGACCTACATCCGCTCCGCCGTCCACGTGCCCGTGCACATGGCGCCGCGCCAGGTGCCGGAGCCTGACGTGCCGCTGAGCCGGCCGAAGCCGACGGCGCGCTTGATGCCGGTGCTTAAAGTGACGTTGATGTTGCCGGCATCGGCGACGCGGCCCGACGCCGTCACCGCAGCGCTGCTTGATGCGATCTGACCATTGTTGATTCCGATCGCGACGGTCGCGCCGTTGCCGCAGGTCTCGCTCGATGACGAGATGCGGACATTCCATGTGCCGTCGAAAGTGCTTGTCGTGGCACCGGCCTGTGTCAGCGGAAAGGCAATGGCGACAAGCGTAACGAAGAGTCCTGTGCGAATGCCGTTCATGGCACGCCCCTGTGGTTGACCATGCAGGGGACCGTGGCACGGCTCGCAGAACCGGCGATGTGAGGGGGCTCACGCCTGCAGCAGGCTCTGTGAGGTGGCTCACCTCGCCATCACACCGCGGACAACGCAAAGGGGCCCGGATCACGGGCCCCTCGTTCTGATCAGAGCATCGAAGCCAAACTCAGTTCACGCGCGTCCAGGTTTGGCCGCCGCAGAACATGCCGCCGAAGGCGCAGCCCTGCACGCGCAATCGGTCGGTGCCCTTCATCGCGATCGTCGAATCGTAGGTCGAACCGGAATTGGGATCGAGGATGCGGCCTGACCATTTCTGGTCCTTGCCGGGCTTCATGTTGATCAGGACCTGCTCGCCGTTCTGGTTCGATTTGGAGTCGACCGAATAGCCGCAGAGATTGGTGCCGCATTGCTCGATGCGGACCTTGCCCTCCTTCTCCTCGGTGAGCCAGACGCCGAGCGGCGAATTCTGATCGCGCGTGGGCGCGGTTGCCGGAGCAGGCGTGGCTGCGGCCGCCTGAACGGGAGCGGGCGCAGGCGCCGGGACGGGTGGCGGAGGCGGCGCCGGTGGTGCGGCAGCCACGGTCGGGGCGGGCGGCGGGGTCACAGCGGGCGCTGCCTGCTGCTCGACGGGAGCAGGGGCCGGAGGCGGCGCAGGCGGCGGCACCACGGCCGTTGCGGCCGGCGTGTTGTTGGCAGTGGCGGCCGGCGGCGGGGCCGGTGGTGGCGGAGCGGGAGGCGGCGCAGCAGCTGCGGGTGCAGGCGCCTGCACGGCCGCGGGCGGCGCGGCGGCGGGAGCCGGTGCCGGAGCAGCAGCCGGCGCTTGCGGATCGACCGTGGCTTGCTGCGGCGCCTGCTCGTTCTTCTTGGCCTTCTTGGCCTTGCCCTGGCCGGTGTTGTCGTACACGCCGGGAATCTGCACCGTGCCGCGGTCGGGATCGATGCGGATGGTGCGTCCCCCATATTCGAAGGTGTACTGTGCCTGAGCAGCCGTGCTCGCCAATAGGAATGCGGCCGTGGCCAACAGCTTCCTCATTTCCGTCTCCTGAGCAGATGGTCCCCGGACCGACGCTTACGCCCCGGCTCGATCGCAAAAAGTGATCTAGATCACTGTTCTCGGTATGAGTCGTGCTCGCTCTGATCTTGGTTCAATAACGCCGAACTCGGTCCAGAGTTGGACGTGGCCGGCACAGGGATGACGCAGAAATCCCTGCCTGGACGAGCGCAGGGGGCGCCCGTAAAATCGTTCTGGTTGATGAAATCCATCGGGACACGCACGCCGAACGGCGGCTGCAACACCGACGCGTGAATCATGTTTGGACGACGGCTTTGCCAGACGATTGTGACCGCGGCCTGCTGTCTCGGCGCGGCTGCGGCGCAGGCGGCCGGGATCCGCTTCATCGATGTGCCCGCGGACGCTGGCGGGCTCTCACTCGCAGGCGTCGTGTGGACGCCGTGCGCAGCCAAGGTCGTGGCAAACGAGGGGGCCGCTTTGCCGGGCATCGTGAGGTGTCAGATCGAGGGCGATCGACTGCCCTTGGTCGTCGTCTCGCACGGGCGACGCGGTTCGTTCCTGGCGCACACCGACACTGCGGCCGCGCTGGCCGATGCCGGCTTCGTGGTCGCCGCCGTCAATCATCCTGGCGACACGGCCAAGGACAGCAGCCGGACCGATGAGTTCTCAGTGTTGGTCGAGCGCCCCGCCGACATCAAGCGGCTCACGGATTTCATGCTCAGTGGCTGGGAGCATGCAGCGGTCATTGACACCAGGCGGGTCGGCCTGTTCGGATTCTCCCGCGGCGCCTATACAGGCCTCGTGGTGATCGGCGGCAATCCCGATTTCGGAGCTTTGGCGGCCTTGTGCGAGAAAGCGGCAGCCTCGACGCAAAAATGCCTGGATGTTCGCGCGGGCCGAGTGCCAACCGATCCACCCGTTCACGATCCCAGAGTCCGCGCCGCCATATTGGCGGATCCCCCGCTCTTTGACGGCCTCTTCACCCGCGAACGTCTTGCCGGCGTAACGATACCGATCCTCCTTTGGCGGTCCGAGCTCGGCGGCGACGGCGTCGTGCCTGACGGCATCGATGCGCTGGCGCAGCTTCTTCCGGCACGCCCTGACTACCGCATCGTGCCGAACTCCTCGCACTTCTCCTTTGTCATTCCGTGCCCGCCGAAACTCGCCGAAACCGCTCCGATCCTGTGCACCGATCCGCCGGGATTCGATCGGCGGGCGTTTCACCGCGAGTTCGATGACGCGGCCATCGCCTTTTTCAGCATGCAGCTGAGAAAGAGCGAAGACGGGCACGATTGATTGCCGGCCCGTCTTAATCGAACCATGCGGCGTAGATCTTCCTGTAGCTGCCGTCCTCCATGGAAATATGCAGCCATTGGTCGACGAAGGCCTTCAGCGCCATGTCGCGCTGGAGCCAGTAGGCCTTCTCGGAGAAGTCGAACGGCTTTTCCGGATGCACCGCGCAGAGCACGCCGGCATGCTGCTTCTGCTGGTAGCGCGTCTCGGAGGCGTCGGTCATCATCAGGTCGGCATTGCCCTTGGCGATCTCGTCGAAGATCACGGTGTTGTCGGCGAAGACAGTGATCTCGGCATCCTTGATGTTAGCGCGGGCGAAGCGCTCGTTGGTGCCGCCGGGATTGACGATGACGCGGGTGCCCTTCTTGTCGATGTCGGCGATGCTCTGGTACTTGCCGACGTCGGCGCAGCGCGCGATCGGCGTCTTGCCCTCGCGCATGATCGGCGTGGAGAAGAAGCCCTTCCTCTGCCGGTCGAGCGTGACCGAGACACCGCCCATGGCGATGTCGAACTGGTCGGCCTCGAAATCCTTCATCAACTTCGGCCAGGCCGTCGGTACGAATTCGACCTTGACGCCGAGCGCCTTGCCAAGGGCCTGCGCCATGTCGACGTCGAAGCCGCTGAACTGCTGCGTGGTCTTGTCCAGATAGGTGAAGGGCTTGTAGTCGCCGGTCATGCCGACGCGCAATGTGCCGCGCTTGACGATCTCGTCGAGGCGCGAGGGCGCCTGCTGCGCATGCGCCGAGACATTTACCAGCAACGCCACGGCTAAAGCCGCCCAGATTCGAACGATCATCTCTTTTCCGCCCATGCCCGAGCTGTCATTGTGCAGCTCTTGAGGCGTGGATTTAGACCAGATGCCCGTCGCTGGCGAGGCAGAATTGAAGGGAATTCAGAGGTGACGATCTCGATGTACGAGGCCTCGGTTGGCCTCTTCGTGCCTAACTTGCGCAACCTGTCCGGATTGCTCGACAAGGGCGTCGCCTATGCCGAGACTCGCAAGTTCAATCCGGCGGTTCTGCTCGGTATGCGCCTTGCGCCGAACATGTACGATCTGGCGCAGCAGGTCGGTGAGGCTTGTCGCCATGCCGTGGTCGCCCCGGCCTTGCTGGCCGAGCGCGAGCCGGTCACGCTGCCGGTGCTGGAGCACGACATGGCCGGGCTTCAGGCGCGCATCGCGACGTCGATCGAATTCGTCGAGAGCCTGCCGCGCGCTGCGATCGACGCCGCGGCGGAACGCAATGTCTTCTTCAAGCTGAAGAACGGCACCGAGCTGCCCTTCACCGGGCGGGCGCTGCTGCTGACGTTCAGCGTCCCTCAGTTCTTCTTTCACGTGACGACGGCCTACGACCTGTTGCGGCACGCCGGCGTCGAGCTCGTGAAGAAGGATTATCTCGGGCGCAAGTAGGTAGGCTCGATGTTCGCCTCTCCCCGACGGGGAGAGGTGCAGAGACATCCGGTCTGCAAGCTGCCTTAAGCTTCGCCCTTGCGCTCATAGTCGGCAAGCGAGCTGCGGCCGGCGATCTCGCTGCGCAGCTCTTCGAAGCGCCGATGCGCTTCGTGCTCCTGCGCATCGACGAAATGCACGGCGGCTTCGCTCGTCATCGGGCCGCTGACCACGGGGGCGGACTGCTCGCCGATGGTCTCGTGGACGTAGTACTGGCCGTCATCGCCGCGATGGACCGTCCATTTCAGGCGGATCGCGACCATCGGGCCGGGGCCGATCTTGCTGTAGCCGTCGGCATCGGTGTGCTCCGGCACCAGCGGCTGCTCCTCGACCACCGGATGCTCGTCGACAGCTGGCTGCTCGTCGTTGGCCATGTGCTCACGCTCTCCGGCGACGACCATTTCGGTCTCGGTCTCGCGAACGACCAGAACGTGCTCGGGGTGCTCCAGAATGCTGGCGATGGTCGCCAGCGCGTGGTCAGTCGGGTCGATCTCTGCCAAGGGTCCATCCTCCAGCTCGACGCGCCGGCCAGTCTGTCCCGCCACCGCCGCGCTTCCCTCTCATTACGCGCGTTTGATTAAGGCTGAGTTGGGGCTTGATCTGCACCAAAATGGGACGCTTTCTGGCCTTCCGAAGGCGGGGCGGACGGGCCGCCCGACCATTGGCTCACTCAGCCCAGCACGTCCTGATTGATGACGTTCTGCCGGATGGGATCGCCGTCCAGCGCACTCAGGATGTTGCGCGCGGTCTGCTCGCTCATGCGCTGAACGGCCTCGACGGTGACGCCGGCGACATGCGGGGCCATGATGACGTTGGGCAGCGCGAACAGTGCGTTGCTGAGCGGCGGCGGCTCCACCTCGAACACGTCGATGCCGGCCCCGGCGATCTTTCCAGAAGTGAGCGCGTCATAGAGCGCGGCCTCTTTCACGATTCCGCCGCGCGCGGTGTTGATGAGATAGGATCTCGGCTTCATCCGGCCGATCCGCGCCGCATCGAACAGGCCGGTGGTTTCGGGCGTCTTCGGGCAGTGGATGGTGACGAAATCGGCGTGAGGCAGCGCGGCATCGAGATCGGCGACCGGCTCGCAGCCCGCGGCCTTGATCTCGGCGGCTCCCTTGTAGGGATCGTAGACTTGGACCTTCATTTCCATCGCCAGGCAGCGCTTGGCGGTGCGACTGCCGATCCGGCCGAAGCCGATGATCAGCACGGTCTTGCCGTAGAGATCGAACGGCAGCATGCCGAGCCGGTCGGCCCATTTGCCGTCCTTGACGCAGGCGTGCATCTCCTGCGCGCGCTTGGCCAGCGTCAGCATCATGAACAGCGCCGCTTCCGCGACCGAGGGCGAGTTCGCGCTGCCCGCCACCATCAACGGCACCTTGCGGCGGGAGAGGGCGGGCACGTCGACGGCGTCGTAGCCGACGCCGATGCGGGTCACCACCTTCATGTCGCCGGACGCCTCCAGCTCGGTCTCGCCGAAGGCGGTGGCGCCAAGCGCGACGCCGTGGACCGGTGCATGGCTCTTGAGCAAGGCTTCGAAGTCCTTCGCCGAGATCAGGTTCGAAAACTCGACGAGCTCGATATCGTCCCGCTGGGTGAGGAGGGCGCGTGCCCCTTGCGACAAAGTTTGTGTAACGAAAATCTTCTTCTTGTTGGTCGCCATCGTCCCCTGCCTGCGCGAGTTTCTTGTCCGGCCGTCACAACACGACGCCGGAGGCCTCGTTTAGCAGGTGCATGTTGTTGAGGTCCATCGCCAAACGCATAGGTGCCCCGTCCTTGGCGCCGGCATTGGGATTGACGCGGCCGCAGACCGGAGTGCCGTCGAGCCCGAAATAGACCAGCGTCTCCATCCCCATCGGTTCGGTCACGTCGAGGACGGTCTCGAAGGTTTCGACGCCGGGCTCCAGATGCGCATGCGACTCGGTGAGGTGCTCGGGGCGAAGGCCCAGCAGCAGCTTCTCGGTGCGCGGCAGAGCGTTGTAGCGTGCGGCGCGGGCCGGCGGCAGCGGGAAAGCGATGCGGTCGGTGAGACGGATCTGAAGCGTGCCGCCGACGTCCTCGAGCCGGCACGGGATGAAGTTCATCGCGGGCGAGCCAATGAAGCCCGCGACGAAGCGTGTCGCCGGCTTGTGATAGAGCTCGTTCGGCGTGCCGATCTGCTCGATGCGGCCCTTGTTCATCACCACGACGCGGTCGGCCAGCGTCATCGCCTCGACCTGGTCGTGGGTGACGTAGACCGTGGTGGTGCGCACCTTCTGGTGCACCTTCTTGATCTCGATCCGCATCTGCACGCGCAGCTTGGCATCGAGATTGGACAGCGGCTCGTCGAACAGGAAGACTTTCGGGTTGCGCACGATGGCCCGGCCCATCGCGACGCGCTGGCGCTGGCCGCCGGAGAGCTGCTTCGGCTTGCGGTCGATCAGGTCGGTGATGTCGAGGAGCCGGGCGGCTTCCGTCACCCGCGCCTTGATCTCGGCCTTGGGATAGTGCTTGAGGCGCAGGCCGAACGACATGTTCTCCGCGACCGTCATGTGCGGGTAGAGCGCGTAATTCTGGAACACCATGGCGATGTCGCGGTCCTTCGGCGGCACGTCGTTGACGACGTCGCCGCCGATCATGATGTCGCCGTCGCTGATGTCCTCGAGCCCCGCGATCATCCGCAGCGTGGTCGACTTGCCGCAGCCGGAGGGGCCGACCAGGACGATAAACTCGTGGTCGGCAATATCGAGGTCGATGCCGCGCACGGCTTCGACATCGTCGTAACGTTTGACTACCTTCCGCAAAGCAACGTCAGCCATGAGTCATCAACCCTTTGTCGCACCGGCGGTCAGGCCGGCAATGTAGTAGTCCATCAGGAATGCGTAGATGATCAGCGGCGGCGCCGCGCCAAGCAGCGCGCCGGTCATGATCTGCCCCCAGTTGAACACGTCGCCCTTGATCAGCGTGGTGATGATGCCAACCGGAAGCACGAGCTGATCCGTCGATGTTGTAAACACCATCGGATAGAGGAATTGCGCCCAGGATACCGTGAAGGCGAAGATCGTGGCCGCGATCAGGCCGGGGAGCGCGACCGGGATGAAAATCCGCGTCAAGGTCTGAAACCAGCTCGCACCGTCGATGATGGCGGCCTCGTCTAGTTCCTTCGGGATCGAAGCAAAATAGCCGATCATGATCCAGGTGCAGAACGGCACGGTCAGCGTCGGATAGATGAATATCAGCACATACCATGTGTTGAGCAGGGGGATGCCAGTCCAGTTCTGGACCGTCGCGAACATCTTGAACAGTGGAATGAACAGGAGGCTGTCAGGGATCAGATACGTCAGGAACACGCCGGTGGCGAGCGTGGCCGAGCCCCAGAACTTCATGCGCGCCAGCGCAAAGGCAGCAGGTATGCTGATCAGCATGGTGACGATCACCACCACGATCGACACAATGGCAGAGTTCCAGAAGAAACGCAGGAACTGGTTCGAGGTCAAAAGCTCGACGTAGTTCGAGAGTGTCGGATGGAACACCCACCACGGGTTGGTCGCCGCCGAGATCTCCGCGCTGCTTTTCAACGACGTGATCAGCATGTAGAGCGGCGGTGTCAGTGAGAAGATCGCAAAGATCACGAGGAAGAAATAGGACCAGCGCAGCGCCCAGGCACGGTCGCGGCTCATGCTGCCGTATTTGATCTTGCGCCGCGGACCGGCCTTGTCGATAGCGACAGTGCTCATCAGGCTTCGTTCCCACGTTTAGAGACATCTCGCAGGATGAAAATCGCGGCGACAGCAAGGATCGGCACCATGAACAGCGAGACGCTGGCGCCGAGCGGGATGTCGCTGCCCTCGATGCCGACGCGGAACGCCCAGGTCGCGAAGATGTGGGTGTGGTCGAGCGGACCGCCCGAGGTGAGGATACGCACGATGTCGAAGTTGGCGAAGGTGACGATCAGCGAGAACAGCGTAGTGATAGCGATGATGTTGCGCATCATCGGCAAGGTGACGTACCAGATCCGCTGCCACCAATTGGCGCCGTCGATGGCGGCTGCCTCATAGAGCTGATCAGGCACCGATTTGAGCGCCGCCAAGTACATGATCATGAAGAACGGCGCGCCGTACCAGACATTGACCAGGATGACCGAGAAGCGCGCCCACACGGCATCGCCCGTCCAGGGGATCGGCCCAATGCCGAAGAAGGACAGCGTGTAATTGAAGGCGCTGTAGGACGGATCGAACAGCCAGAGCCACGCGAGCGTGCTCATCGCCGGCGGAATGACCCAGGGTACGAGCAGCATGCCGCGCCATTTGCGCTGGCCCTTGGCCGGAATGTTGTGGACGAAATGCGCGACGATGAAACCGATAAGCGCTTTGAAGACCACGGCGGTAATCGCGAAGATGCAGGACTGCTCCACGACCATCCAGAACGTGTCGCGCTTGAACAGGAAGGTGAAGTTGCCGAAGCCAACGAACTTCTGCATCGACTTGTTCAGCGTGGCGAGATGAACCGAATAGAGCGCGGGGTAGAGCACCAGCAGCGCAATCAGGAGGATCAGCGGCAGCGTCATCAAGAACGCCACTGTCGATTTGTGCTTCATCGCATAGCGCAGGCCCGAGCGTTTGCGCGCTCTCGAAGGGCGGGCGCTTGCTTGCTGAACGGCGACTTCAGCCATGGTGCAGCTTCCTTGCAGAATCGTAGGCGGCGAAGCCGGCATATGCCGGCCCAGGATCGCGTGAATGGGTCGACAGTGGCGGCTCACGCTTCAGCATGAGCCGCCGCGTCAATTCTCGCATCAGCTTCGCATGAAGCCTTCGCACTCGCCCTCTGCCCAAGCGAGTGTGTTTTCCATTTTCTCACCTTGCGCGTAGCGGAGCGCCATCTTGGTCAGCGTCGCCTGTGTATAGATCTGCTGCGCAATTTTTGGCGGAGCCGGCGAGGCCGCGATCGACAACGTCTGATGATTGTAGGGGTTCGGGTAATGATAGAGCGTGCCCTTCGGCGGCCCTTCCTCAGCCCAGGTCTTCAGTGTCGTCATCTTCGCGTACGCCGGCAAATCGTAACCGCCGCTTGCCGCCACGAATTTCTCGATCGACGACGGCTGCGACAAATGGGTGAGGAGGCTCTTGGCCGCTTCCTTGTTCTTGGAGAAGCTCCAGATGCTCCAGAAGAACGGCAGGAAGGGCGCGAAACGTCCCTTCGGACCGGCGGGGAAACCGTGCGTCCAGCACTGCTCGGCGACTTGCGGTGCGTCACGCTTGGCAACCGCCCAGGCGCTCGGCGGATTCATAATTAGCGCACCCCTGCCGGAAATCAGCCATTTGTTGTTCGAAGCGTCATCCCACGACGGGGCGTCCGGCGGCAGGACCGCGATCAGCTTCTTATAGTACTCGAGCGCTTGGCGAACTGCATCCGTTTTGACTGTGAGATCGCCTTTGGCATTGACCAGCTCAGCACCGAAGGACTGAAAAATTGCGCCTGCGGTGTCGACGCTGTCAGTAGTCTCGCCAAGACCAATGCCGAAGGGGAAGCCGGCTTTCTGGCAGGCTTCGGCCGCCTTGAGGAAGGTCTCCATCGTCCAGTTGTCGGCCTTCGGCTGTGAACCCGCCGGATACATCTCCTGCACATCGATATTGGCGTGTTTTTTCATCAGATCGATACGCGAGCAGGGGCCTTTGATCTGGCTGCCGACCGTCGCGGGCACGGCCAGCCATTTGCCGCCAGCCTGGCCGAGATATTTGACCGTGCCGTTCACTTCGCCATTCTGTTTGATGATCGGCTCCATGACGTCGTTGACCGGCTCAAGCAATTCAGCATAGGCATGCGGCTGCCAGCCATTGCCGGACGCGAGAATGTCGTGACCGGACTTCGCTTGCGCTTCGGCGGTCATGGTCAGAAGGAGCTTGTTGCCCTGACTGGTGATGTAGTCGATGGAGACTTCGACCTTCTCCTTCGCGGCCCATTCGTTGACGAGATCGGTCGAGGCCTTGTTGGCGCCCGGCACCCAATGGTCCCAGAAGCCGATCGAGAGCTTGCCGGCGGCGTAAGCGCCCCGGACATAGGGCGCCGTGATCAGCGCCGCGGAGGACATTGCAGTAGCAGCCACAAATTGACGTCGCGTCAGTGTCTTGCGTGACATCTCGTTTCCTCGCCTGGGTGTTGTTGTTGGAGTTTCCTCTGAGAGACTTCTTTCTTCGAGTTCTTGTTGGATTTTCTTATTAGTGCCGTCTTGGTGCCGCCGGCCCGCGTCGGCAATTCACGCAGGTCGCAGCAAATTGGTAGCGCGATCAGATCATGATTGATCGCGTCTGTCGAGAAAGCCGAACGGCTGCTCGTCTAGAACTAAGGGCGTGTCCGGTACCGTCGTGGCCGCATTCAGGACGATGCGTTGCAGGCGAACCGCGGGCGTTCATTTTGCGACGCACACTCTGACCAACCGGGCTCGAACGATCCGTGCGCAATTACGCCGCAGTTTCGAATAAGCCTGCATAACCGCTTCGCGCGAAAGACTTTTCGGACGTGGACAGCAAATGTCCGCGTCTGGACCTCGGCGCGGAGGAAACGATAGAGTTGCAATTGCCATGGGGCTCTCGCCCGACAGGCCAGCAGATCGACGATGGAGACGAGAATGATCAAACCGGCGCTGCCAGCGCGGCTTCACCTGCGACGATGGTTTGCGCTGGGGTCCGTGCTCGCGCTGCTGCTCGGCGCAGCCGCGGTGGCGAATGCTCAAGGTCTGGTCAAAGGCGTTCAGGAGGGAGCCGCGGCCGGAAACAAGGCGGCAGGTCCGGTCGGCGGCGTGCTCGGCGGCGCCATCGGCGGCGTGGTGGGCGTCTTCACCGGCGTGCTCGGCGTCGGCAACAATGGCAATCAGGCGCCGCCGCCCAAGGACACCAGCAAGGACGCCAGCAAGGATTCCAGGCAGCCGGGCGGCAAGGACAAGGATGCCAAGACCGCCAAGGCGGGCAAGGGCGCCAAAGCGAGCAAGGAGGCGAAGAACGCCGCGCCGAATGGCACGGACAACAAGGATAATAAGGATGTTACGGTTCTGACCCAGAGCGGCGCACCGCAGCAGACCGCGGAGCAGATCGTCGCCAACAGCGATTCCTACATCGAGCGGATCAAGACCGAACTGAACCTCACGCCTGATCAGGAGAAGCACTGGTACGGTTTCTCGAGCGCCATGCACTACCTGGGGCATAATGGTGCAGAGCGGCTCAACCTTCGGGTTGCCCGCGCCAAGCGCGATCCGCCCGACGACATCATCGAGCAGATGCGCAACGAGGCGCAGTTCCTGATCGACCGGGCCGCCGACCAGCGCAACGTCGCCGACGCCGCCGAGCCGCTCTATTCGAGCCTCGATGACAAGCAGAAGCAGGTCTTCATTCAGGAGATGGTGCGCCTGAGCCACGAGCGGGGATTGGATTGATCAAGTTGAATCGGATCGGGCGCGCCTGAATTAACGGCGCCTGCCACGAATTCGTGAATCCTCTCCGCAATTCGGTTATGGTTAGCTTCGTAAGGCTGACTGCGGGGTTGATATGGCGGACGGACTCTCCGTTTTCCTGGTCGAAGACGAGGCGTTGATCCGGATGATGATCGCGGACATGGTGGAGGAACTCGGCCACCACGTCGTCGCGGAAGCGGACAATGTCCGCGACGCCAGCGCCTTTGCCATGACCGCGCAATACGATCTGGCCATCCTCGACATCAATCTCATGGGCGTTTACGTCGATCCCGTCGCCGACCTGATCGAGCGCCGTGGAAAACCGTTCCTGTTCGCGACGGGCTACGGGCCGGAGCTGCTGCCGTCCTTGCTCCGGCGTAGGCCGATCCTGCGCAAGCCGATCGCAATGGATCAGCTCAAGGCGATGATCGATTCGATGTTTCCGGAAGCCACAGAGAAGACGCCGCACTGAGTGACGGCGAAGATGCCGCACTGGGTGACGGCGAAGATGCCGCACTGGGTGACGGCGAAGACGCCGCACCGGGAACGCCAACGAAAATGGCCGCCCGTCAGGGCGGCCATTGGCGAAAGAGCTCGGTGCGCTGTCAGATCAGACCGGCGCTGAGATCGATGCCACGGGCGATCAGGCCGAACGAGACGGCCAGGCCCGTGCAGCAGAATAGCAAGATGGTCTTGAACGAAGAATCGGCGAACCGCGCCTCGACGGCGGCCGGCATCACGGCGAGCGAAATCATGCTCATGTTCACTTCCCCCCTTTTGTTGGCCCTGATTTGCCTCAGGTGGGGGAACTCTTAGAGCAAAAAGTTTGACGTCAGATTGCGAGGCATCGTTAACGAAGTCGCAATCACGCCGAGTTCTCCCGCGTCGGGAGGAGCTCGCAAGTCTCAGTTGCGGCCGTTCCTCAGTACCGTGGCAATGGTGCGGGCCGTCATGGCGGCGCGATCCGAGGCGCGCTGGGCAGCCAGCCGGTCTCTGGCCTTTTCCTCGATCAAGAGCTCGATCAAGGCCAGCCGCTTGTTTTCGTTATCCGCCTCGCGCAGCAGGCGGTGGTAGCGGTGATAGTCGAAACCCAAATCCTGTTTACGCATGCCACGCCCCCGCAACTACGCCACACACAGGACAGGATTGTTTCGCATCGGACACGCGCAGGCAAGCACGATCCTGCGTAGAATTGCGTGACCGCTGCAATCAGCTGTGAATTACTGGAACCCGCGAGAAGGGCGCTTTGTCCCTCAATTTGGATTGTGCTCGGCGAACATCTTGAGGCCGACGAAGCTCGCGTCAGGCTTGATCACCAGCCTGGTCGGGATGTTGCGCAAGTAATCCTGAAAGCGTCCCTTGGCCTCGAAGCGTGCCCGGAATGCGGACGCCGCGAGAAATTCCGGAAAACGCGGCACGATTCCGCCGGCGATATAGACGCCGCCGCGGGCGCCAAAGGTCACTGCGAGATTGCCCGCGACCGAGCCGAGGATGGCGCAAAACATGTCGAGCGTCGCGCGGCTGACGGAGCAATGGCCCTCCAGCGCGGCTTTGGTGATGGCGGCAGGATCGCGATGCGGCACCTGGGCGCCGTCGACCTCCGCCAGGGCCTCGTAGAGGCTTTGCAGGCCGGAACCCGAGAGCGCGCCACGCTCGATGGAGACATGGCCAAGGCGCTTGCGCAGACAAGCGATCACGCGTTCCTCGCGCTCGTTCTCGGCCGGCAGGGTGGCGTGACCGGCCTCGGTCACGACCGCCAGCCGTGCGCCGTGGCGCTCGACCAGACAGGACACGCCAAAACCGGTTCCGGGCCCGATCACCAGCAACGGCTCTCCGGGCAGACCGTCCTGTCCGCCAAGCGGAATCAGGTCGGCAGGCTGCAAGGCGGGTAGGGACCAGGCCATCACTTCGAAATCGTTGAGCACGTGCACGCTGTCAAAGCCGAGCGCAGGTTGCAGCTCGTTGCCATCGATGACCCACGGACTGTTGGTCATGACGCAGCGATTGTTGGTCACGGGGCCCGCCACCGCCAGCACGGCTCTTCGGGGCTGCTCGGCGCCGGACTGGCGTCCGAGAACATCGACGATGGCCTCCCGGACGGTTGGGAAGTCGGCGACCTTCACGTAGTCGATCGGTCCGGCCGGATCGCCGTCGCTGGATTCGGCCTGGCTCAGCGCGAAGCGCGCATTGGTGCCGCCGATATCGGCGAGAAGAATCTGTCCTGTCTTGCCGATCGTCATGACCATATGGCTGCCGCGGCCCTGCCGGCTACGGGAACCCTTCTCCTCCACTCTGTCGACGCAGCCCGCATGGGTGCGGATGCCCGAGAATCCGCCCTTGGGTGCCGCTAGTCAACACGGACCAGGCCAAACCGTTTCATTTCAGGAACGATCGGTCCATTTCTTACAAGCCGCACCGCGCGTACGATGGTTGCGAAGCCGCGCGGGAAGATCGACATTGGAGACGAGCGTCTCGGTGCCTACAGTCCCCGGACGGCTGGAATGAGGCCTTGCATGAAGATCTCCGACCGTGACGTGCTGCTGGCGATTGACGTGCAGAATGACTTCTGCACCGGCGGAGCGCTCGCCGTTCCCGGCGGTGAAAAGGTCGTCCCCGCCATCAACCGAGTCGCCCAAAAATTCGCCAATGTAGTGCTGACCCAGGACTGGCATCCGCGTGATCACGTGTCATTCGCGACGAACCATGCCGGCAAGCAGCCGTTTGAGACCATCGAGCTCGACTACGGCACCCAGGTGCTCTGGCCCTCTCATTGCGTGCAGGGGACGGCGGGGGCTGAATTCCACCGCGAGCTCGACGTTGTCAGGGCGAGCCTGGTGGTACGCAAGGGCTTCCGCCGCGGCATCGATTCCTATTCGGCGCTGTTCGAGAACGACCATAAGACGCCGACCGGACTGCTCGGTTACTTGCGCGAGCGCAAGCTGAAGACCGTTTTCGTCGCTGGTCTCGCGCTGGACTTCTGTGTTCGCTTCTCGGCGGAGGATGCCCGCCAGGCAGGTTTCGAGGTTGCCGTCGTCGAGGATGCCTGTCGCGGCATCGATCTCGACGGCTCCCTGGCCGCGACGCATCGGAGTTTTAGGGATCGCGGCATTTCGGTCGTGAGCCTCGAGGCGTTCCTGTGAGGATATTGAGATAGCCATGGTGGAGAAGACCGGCAAACAGCCACGCGGACCAGGGCATGCGCCGGATGATCCGCTGCTGTGGCCGTTTACGGCGGCGCGGCTCGCCATGGACGCCTGTTTCTGGTGGCTGGAGCGCGGAGCTGCGGAGCAGGGCGAGAGCAGCCTGCCGTGGACGACGCCCAGCACGGTCGCGTTGGAGCTTGTGACGATGCGCCTGCGCGATTTCACGCAGACGCGGTCCGGCCAGCCGGCGCTGGTCTGCGCGCCCTATGCGCTACATCGGGCCTTGATCGCCGACTTTGCGCCCGGCCACAGCGTGGTGCAGTCGCTACAAAATGGCGGCATCGACCGCGTCTATCTCACCGACTGGCGGTCAGCCACGCCGGAGATGCGCTATCTCTCGATCGACAGCTATCTTACCGATCTCAACGTCGCCATTGACGAGATCGGCGCGCCGGTCGATCTCGTCGGGCTGTGCCAGGGCGGTTGGCTGTCGCTGCTCTATGCGGCACGCTTTCCGGCCAAGGTGCGGCGGCTGGTCCTGGTCGGCGCTCCCGTCGATCTATCGATCGACTCGGCGCTGTCGCGGCTCGCCCGCAACGCGCCCGAGCTGGTTTACGACCAGCTCGTCGCACGCGGCGGCGGCAATGTCAGCGGCGAGGAGATGCTGCGCTTCTGGTCCAAATCGCCTGACAGCGACGGTATCGAAGTGGCGTTGCAGAGGGGGCTTTCGGACGAGGAAGGCGCGAGCCTGCTCGCGCGCTTCGATCGCTGGAATACCGAGACGCTCGATTTGCCGGGCACCTATTACCTTGAGATCGTCAACTGGATTTTCCGGGAGAACCGGATTGCCGGCGGACAATTCGTCGCGCTCGGCCGCCCGGTTGATCTGAAGGACGTCAAGGTGCCGGTCTTCTTGCTGGCCGGGCTGGACGACGATGTCGTGCCGGCTGTGCAGGCACTCGCCACCGCGGGTCTCGTCGGCACGCCGCCGGCGTTCATTGCGGCAGCCTCCGAGCCGAGCAATCATCTCGGCCTGTTCATGGGGGCGCGGACCCACGCCCATGCCTGGCCCCGGATCGCCGAGTGGCTGCGCAACGATCTGTCCGGGGTCTTGGCCCGCAGCGCCTGACGTCGCGGGCGCCGGCCGGCCGATATGCAAATCCGTTATGCATGACGGCGGATGGCCTGCACCGGCCCCGGTCGATGGGCTACATATGATGTGGAGCTGACGGCTGCGGCCGGCGGCGCAAGAGATTGCAAGGGATTGAAGGTACAGCGCTCGATGACGTTCCACTCGATCTACGCCCACGGATTTGCGCGCGTGGCGGCCTGCGTCACCACCTCCCACGTGGCCGATCCCTCGACCAATGCGAAGGCCATTCTGGCCGCGGCGAATGCCTGCCACGAACAGTCGGTGGCGGTTGCCGTGTTTCCCGAGCTGTGCCTGTCCGGCTATGCGATCGAGGATCTGGTCAAGCAGGACCCGCTGCTCGATGCGGTCGAGCGCGGGCTTGTGACGATCGTCAAGGCCTCCTCAGCGCTGATGACGGTCCTGATCGTTGGCGCGCCGCTGCGCTTTGGCAATCGCATCTACAATTGCGCCGTCGTCGTTCATCGCGGCAACGTCCTCGGCGTCGTGCCCAAGAGCTACCTGCCGACCTACCGCGAATTCTACGAGGGACGGCATTTCGCCTCCGGCGCCGGCATCGCCGGCGAGACGATCTCCTTTGGCGGGTTGCATGCTCCGTTCGGTGTCGACCTGTTGTTCTCGGCCGAGGACGTCCCGGGCCTCACCATCGGCGTCGAGATCTGCGAGGACATGTGGATCCCGGTGACGCCGGCTTCCGAGCTCGCGCTCGCGGGCGCCAGCGTGCTGATCAATCTCTCGGGCAGCCCGATCACGATCGGCCGGGCGCGCTCGCGCGCGCTGCTGTGCCAATCGACATCGGCGCGCTGCCTCGCAGCCTATGTCTATTCCGCCGCCGGAACAGGGGAATCGACCACCGATCTCGCCTGGGACGGCCAGACCTCGATCCACGAGAACGGCGTGCGGCTGGCCGAGGGCGAGCGGTTCCGCCAGGGCGGCCAGATCACGTATGCCGACATCGATCTCGACCTGCTCAGGCAGGAGCGCACGCTGATGGGCACGTTCGACGACAACCGCCGGCAGCGCGAGGCGTTTTTCCGCAAGGTGACATTCGCGCTGAAGCCGCCGGCCGCCGACATCGGCTTCCTGCGCAAGGTCGAGCGCTTTCCCTTCGTGCCGAGCGACGAGAGCCTGCTCGAGCAGGATTGCTATGAGGCCTACAACATCCAGGTCGCCGGCCTCGTGCAGCGGATGCGCGCCACCGGCACCAAGCGCGTCGTGATCGGCGTCTCGGGCGGGCTCGATTCCACCCATGCATTGATCGTCGCCGCCAAGGCGGTCGATCTGCTCGGCCTGCCGCGCCAAAACATCCTCGCCTTCACCATGCCGGGCTTTGCCACCGGCAGCGAGAGCAAGACCAATGCGCTGGCGTTGATGCAAGCGTTGCAGACGACCTGGCAGGAGCTCGACATCCGCACCACGGCGACGCAGATGCTGAAGGATATCGGCCACCCCTTTGGCAAGGGCGAGAAGGTCTACGACGTCACCTTCGAGAACGTGCAGGCGGGGCTGCGCACCGACTATCTGTTCCGGCTCGCCAACCATCACGGCGGCATCGTCATCGGCACCGGCGATCTCTCCGAGCTCGCGCTCGGCTGGTGCACCTATGGCGTCGGCGACCAGATGGCGCATTACAACGTCAATGCCGGCGTGCCGAAGACGCTGATCCAGCACCTGATCCGCTGGGTGATCTCCTCGAAGCAGTTCAGCGACGACGTCAATCGGACGCTTGGCGCGATCCTGGCTGCCGAAATCTCCCCTGAGCTCGTGCCGGTGCAGCCTGGCGAGAAGCCGCAGAGCACGGAAGCGTCCGTCGGCCCCTACGAGCTGCAGGATTTCAACCTGTTCTACACGCTGCGCTTCGGGATGCGTCCCTCCAAGATCGCCTTCATGGCGCAGCACGCCTGGAAGGACGTCGCCAAGGGTGAATGGCCGCCGGCATTCCCAAGCGACCGGCGCAAGGCCTACGAACTTCCTGAGATCCGGCGCTGGCTCGAGGTGTTCCTGCGCCGCTTCTTCGCTTTCAGCCAGTTCAAGCGCTCGGCCATGCCGAACGGACCGAAGGTCTCGGCCGGCGGCTCATTGTCGCCGCGCGGCGACTGGCGCGCGCCGTCGGACGCGAGCGCGGCGGCATGGCTCGAGGATCTCGAAAGGAACGTGCCGAACTGATCAGTGTAGCGGATCGACATAGGGGAGACGATTGGATGTCGGCCGGAGATGGGGCAAAAGCGGGTGAGGAGGCCAGGGTCATCAACGGCCTCTACATCTTCGACATCGAGATGCGCGACGGCAAGCGCGGCCAGGCCAGGGGCGTGGTCGTGCTCTGCGACGGACGCATCATGGGCGGCGACAGTTATTTCTACTACACCGGCAGCTACACGTACCGGAACGGCAAGTGGCGGGGCGACATGATCGTCAATCAGCACACCGAAGCCGTCGGCAAGACGCTCGCGTTCGGCGGCAGGGAGGTCACTTGCGGTTTCTCGGGCGGCTACTCGGCCGGTGGCGCCGAGGTCGAAGGCATGGCGCTGGTTGGGAAGACCACCGTGACATTCACGGCCCGCCTCACGCTCAAGGAGGCGATGTGAGCCCGGCGTGATCTGCCCGATGGGCTTGCTCCTCGTCCCCACTCAGGAGCATGGACAGAATGTTCGCTGACGATCGAGCCGTAGACCTGCTAATCGCCAGACCGGAAGACGACGCTGAAACGACAACGCGCCGCCCGGTTGAACAGCCGGACGGCGCGAAATCGTGTTCAATCTGAAAAGTTTCGAGGTCCGGAGTGCCTAGGAGTCCGGACCTCGTCACCTTGCCCCAGCCTTCAATCTCCCGCCCATGTGGTCCCCCAACCCCATGTTGCGCGATCAGAGGTGATGCCCGTGGAAGTGGCCGCCGATCGATGTCCGGCGATGTACGCGAACTATGGTTAGGACTCCATTCCGGATCACTACGGACATGAATACGCTTGCCGTGTGTTCGTTCGGCATCGGTGCTGCGATCTTGTTTCCTGAATCCGCAGCGGGCGGCGGCAGGATGTCCACATCTCCTCACGTTGAAGAACCTGCGTTTCACCGGCCTGTCATTGAACTGGTCTAGCGCTGCTTCCGTCATCGCTGACGGCCAAGGAGCAAGCCATGTCGAAGCCGGTGCTGGGCGCCGCATTGTCCATCAAATCGATCCCTGCGCATCGCGACTGGCTTTTGGAACGGCAGCGCGATCTCGAGATCCAGGATTTTTTCCGCGCCGATCTGCTCGATAGTGACTGGCGCACGACCGCCGGCGAGATCAAGCAGATGCTTGCGGGCCATACCGGCCGGCTCGGCATTCACGGCCCGTTCTGGGGCTTCAAGATCGACAGCCACGATCCCATGATCCGTCAGGCCGTGACCAAGCGTCTGCTTCAGGGTCTCGATGCCGCCGAGTTCCTCGGCGCGACCCAGATGGTGATCCATTCGCCGTTCACGACTTGGGACCACAACAATCTCGATCTCTATCCGGACAATCGCGACAATCTGGTCGAGCGCGTCAAGGCGACGCTGGCCGAAGTGATCGCGCGTGCCGAGACCATCGGCTGCGAGATCGCGATCGAGAACATCGAGGACAAGGATCCGCGCGACCGTGTGCGCCTTGCCAAGGCGCTCGAAAGCAGCAAGGTCCGCGTCTCCCTCGACACCGGGCACGCCAACTATGCCCACATCTCCACCGGCGCGCCGCCGGTCGATTACTACGTCGAGACCGCCGGCGACATGCTGACGCATGTGCATCTCCAGGACACCGACGGCTTTGCCGACCGGCACTGGGCGCCGGGCGAAGGCAATATCCCGTGGGTCGCCGTGTTCCGCGCACTGGGACGGCTGACGTCCAACCCGCGGCTGATCCTCGAACTTCGTAACCACGACGACGTCCGCGCTGGCGCAGCCCATCTCGCGGCGCTCGGGCTTGCCGAATAACCGACATCACAAGGGGCAGGGATCACAGTCATGAGCAAGCTCACCCGTCGCACCATCCTGAAATCCGGCGGCGCTGCCGCAAGCGCACTCATTTTGCCGCGGTTTGCGATCGCGCAAGGCGACAACCGTCCGTCGGTGACGATCGCCGTGCAGAAGGTGACGAATGCGAACGTGCTCGACGTGCTGCGCGAGCAATCCAATGTCGGCGAGCGCGTGTTCTTCTCCTCGATCTGGGAAGGTCTGATCTCCAAGAACTGGCGCGGCAATCTCGAGGCCGTGCCGGGACTTGCCACCGAATGGCGCCGCATCGACGACCAGACCGTCGAGGTGAAGCTGCGCCAGGGCGTCAAGTTCCACAATGGCGACGAGCTCACTGCCGAAGATGTCCTCTTCTCCTTCAGCCGTGAGCGCATGTTCGGCGAGACCGAGGCCAAGAGCCGCACCACCATCCAGGCGTTCGAAAAGATCCCGACGCCGCGTCCCGGCAAGGAGCTGCCGCCTGATGTGCCCGCCGTTGCCCGCCGCATCTGGCCGGACCTCGTGCGCGTCGATGCCGTCGACAAGTACACGGTGCGCTTCTACAACGCGACGCCCGACGTCACGATCGAGGGCCGGCTGTCGCGCTACGGCTCCGACATCATGAACCGCCGCGCGTGGGAAGAGTCCGCGAGCTATCTCGACTGGGCGCGCAAACCCGTCACCACAGGTCCCTACAAGGTCGTCGAGCTCAAGCCCGACGTGTCGCTGACGCTCGAAGCCCATGACGAATATTGGGGCGGCCGTCCGCCGCTCAAGCGCATCCGCTTCCTCGAGGTGCCTGAAGTCGCGAGCCGCATCAACGGCCTGCTCTCGGGCGAATACCAGTTCGCCTGCGACATTCCGCCGGACCAGATCGCCGGCATCGAGAAGAATGCGGCGTTCGAGGTGCAGGGCGGCACCATTCTCAATCACCGCCTCACCGTGTTCGACAAGAACCACGCCCAGCTCGCCAATCCGCTCGTCAGGCGCGCCTTCACCCATGCGATCGATCGTCAGGCGATCGTCGACAGTCTTTGGGCGGGCCGCACCCGCGTGCCGAAGGGCCTGCAATGGGAATTCTACGGCGACATGTTCAACGCCGACTGGAGCGTGCCGGCCTATGATCCCAAGCTCGCGCAGGATCTGTTGAAGCAGGCCAATTACAAGGGCGATCCGATCCCGTACCGCCTGCTCAACAATTACTACACCAACCAGGTCGCGACCGCGCAGGTGCTGGTCGAGATGTGGAAGTCGGTCGGCCTCAACGTGCAGATCGAGACCAAGGAGAACTGGTCGCAGATCATGGAGCGCGCGCCGACCCGCGCCGTGCGCGACTGGTCGAACTCGGCCGCCTTCAACGATCCAGTGTCGTCGCTGGTCGCCCAGCACGGGCCGAACGGCCAGCAGCAGCAGATCGGCGAATGGACCAACACCGAGCTGAACAAGCTCTCGGAATTCCTGGAAACGTCGACCGATCGCGCCGCCCGCAAGAAGGCGTTCCGCCGCATGCTGGAGATCGCCGAGCGCGAGGACCCCGCCTATACGGTGCTGCACCAGAATGCGACCTTCACGGCCAAGCCGAAATCGATCAAGTGGAAGGCAGCGCCCGCCTTCGCGATGGATTTCCGCGCCGGCAATTTCGAGGCTTGAGGTGGCGCCGCTGGTCAGCATCCGGGGCCTGCGCGTCGCCTTCAACGGCGTGCAGGTCCTGCGCGGCGTCGACGTCAGCTTGCAGAAGGGCGAGGCGCTCGGCCTCGTCGGCGAGTCCGGATCGGGCAAGTCGGTGACATGGCTTGCCGCCCTGGGCCTGCTGCCGCGCCACGCGCAGGTCACGGGCTCGGTGCTGCTCGACGGCCGTGAGATCCTTGGCGCGCCCGCCGTCGAGCTCGACCATGTCAGAGGCGGGCGGGTCGCCATGATCTTCCAGGATCCGGCGAGTGCGCTCAATCCGGTGCTGACCATCCGCAGGCAGCTCTGCGAAGCGCTGGCGCTGCATCGCGATCTCTCCGGCGAGGCGGTGAAGGCGGAAGCGCGGCGGCTGCTCGATCTCGTCGGCATTCCCGATGCGGCGCGGCGGCTGTCGGCCTATCCGCACGAATTCTCCGGCGGCCAAGTTCAGCGCATCATGATCGCGATGGCGCTCGCCGGAAATCCCGACCTGCTGATCGCGGACGAGCCGACCACCGCGCTCGATGCCACCATCCAGGCCCAGATTCTGGAGCTGCTCTCTACGGTCCGCCGCGAGATCGGCATGGCGATGGTCCTGATCAGCCACGATCTCGGTGTCGTCGCCGAGAATTGCGACCGCGTCGCGGTGATGTATGCCGGCCGCATCGTCGAGGAGGCACCCAGCAATCAGCTCTTCGCCGATCCCGTGCATCCTTACGCGCAGGGCCTGATCGGCGCGCTGCCGCCGCTCGATGGGCCGCGGCGGCGCCTGACGGCCATTCCTGGCACCGTGCCGGATCCCGCGCGGATGCCTGACGGTTGCGCCTTCGCGCCACGCTGCACGCTGGCGGCCGAGCCCTGCGGGCTTGCTTCGCCGAGCTTGGCGCCGATCGCGGATGATCGCGCTGTCGCCTGCATCCGCGCCGAGGCTTCGCGCCGCGCGTTGCTCGGGATCGCGGCCGAATGAGCGCGCCGCTCGTCGAGGTGTCCGCGATCGCGCGCAGCTACGCGATGCGCTCCGGGATGTTCGGCCGAGCTACGGCCGTGCATGCGGTCGATGGCGTGTCGCTGACCATTCCCAAGGGCGAGACGTTGGGCCTCGTCGGCGAGTCCGGCTCGGGCAAATCGACCACGGGCCGCATCGTGCTCGGCCTCGAGCCGCCCGACAGCGGCGAGGTGCGGTTCGACGGCAAGCCGATGGCCGCGCCGGGAACGGCCGCATGGCGCGCGCAGCGGGCACGCATGCAGATGATCTTCCAGGATCCGCTGGGCGCGTTGGACAGGCGGCTGCCGGTCGCCACCCAAATCCGCGAGCCCCTGGACATCCACGATCTCGGCACGCCCGCCGAGCGCGAAGATCGCGTCCGCGAGCTGCTGGGCGCGGTCGAGCTGACGCCGGCCCACGGCGCGCGCTATCCCGGCGCGCTGTCCGGCGGCCAGCGCCAGCGCATCGTGCTGGCACGGGCGCTGGCGACGAAGCCTGATTTCCTGGTCTGCGACGAGCCGGTCAGCGCGCTCGACGTCTCGATCCAGGCGCAGGTGGTGAACCTGCTCGCCGATCTCCAGGCGCAGCTGTCGCTGACGCTGCTGTTCATCAGCCACGATCTGCGCGTCGTCAGGCAGATCAGCAATGTCGTCGCCGTGATGTATCTCGGCCGCATCGTCGAGATCGGCAGCGCCGATGATCTGTTTGCGCGGCCCGAGCATCCGTATACGCAGGCCCTGGTCTCGGCCTCGCCCGCACCGGGCCGCCGCAGTGCCAGCCGCATCGTGCTGGCAGGCGATCCACCCAATCCGGCTGCGCGTCCTCAAGGCTGCGCCTTCCACCCGCGCTGCCCGCGCGCGATCGCGCGCTGTGCGAGCGAGGTGCCGGTGCTCTCAGCCATCGGCGGCAACAGGCAGGTCGCCTGTCATCTGGTCACGGGCGCCGAGACGCGGGACGCGGCGTGATGGGACGCTATTTCGCCATTCGCATTGGACGCGCGGCGCTCACCATTGTGCTCGTCGTCACCTTCGCCTTCGTCGTGCTGCGTCTCTCGGGCGATCCCGGGCTGATGATCTTGGGACCTGAGGCACCGCCGGAGGTGCTCGCGGCGTTCCGCAAGGCCTGGGGCCTCGATGATCCCATCTGGTTTCAATATCTCGATTATTTCGGCGCCATCGCCAAGGGCGAGCTCGGCCGCTCGATGCGCGACGGGCGGCCGGCGATCGAGCTGGTGCTGGAGCGGATCCCGGCGACGCTGGCGCTGACGCTGCCGGCCTTTGCCTTCAAGGTGGCGCTCGGCATTCCCGCCGGCATCTACGCCGCGCTGCATCGGGGCTCGGCGATCGACCGCGCCGTGATGATGACGGCGGTCGCGGGCTTCACCGTCCCGAGTTTCGTGCTCGCGCTGGTGCTGGTTCTGGTCTTCGCCGTGCAGCTTGGCTGGCTGCCGTCGGGCGGGCAGGACAGCTGGCGCCACGCGATCCTGCCCATTGCGACGCTCGGCCTTGGCGGCGCCGCCGTGCTGGCGCGCTTCACCCGCAGCGCCATGCTGGAGGTGCTGGGCCAGCCCTATATCCGCACCGCCTCGGCCAAGGGCGTGCCATGGCGCAAGGTGGTGACGTCGCATGCACTGCCGAACGCGGCGATTCCGACCGTGACCATTTTGGGCTTCATGGTGGGCACGCTGATCGCCGGTGCGGTCGTGGTGGAGAGCGTGTTTGCCTGGCCGGGAGTAGGGCGCCTGCTCGTCGTCGCCGTCGCCAACCGCGACCTCGCCGTCGTGCAATGCATCCTGCTGCTGGTCGCCGTGACCATGGTCACGTCCAACCTGATCGTCGACTTCCTCTACGGCTTCCTCGACCCGCGGCTGCGCGCCAAAGGAGCGCATGCATGACCGACGCGACGCTGAAGGACACCGAAGCGTTTTCAAGCGAAGTGGATACCGGTTCGCGTGAAGAAAACGCGTCAAAACCAGAATCTAGAGCCCCGTTCCGATTTCATCGGAACGGAAAGGGCTCTAGCGTCCGCCGCCGCATCAGCCTGCCGGCGATCCCGGTCTCGGTTGCGCTCGCGATCATCTGGATCATCGCCATGCTGGTGATCGCCGCCTTCGCCGAGAAGATCGCACCCTACGGCTTCACCCAGCTTGATCTGCGCAATCGCCTGGCCGCGCCCGGCAATGCCGCGCATTGGCTCGGCACCGACGAGCTCGGCCGCGACGTGCTGTCGCGCCTGCTCGTCTCGATCCGCATTTCGCTGCTGATCGCGTTCGGCGCGACCGCGATCTCGGCCGTGGTCGGCACCACGCTCGGCTTCCTGGCCGCGCATTTCCGCGGGGCCGTCGAACAGCTCGTGCTGATGCTGACCGACTTCCAGGCCAGCATGCCCTTCCTGATCATGGCGCTCGCAGTGCTCGCCTTCTTCGGCAACTCGCTGCCTCTGCTCATCGGCTTGATGGGCTTGTTCGGCTGGGAGCGTTACGCCCGCATCGCGCGGGGATTGGCCATCTCGGCCAATGCGCAAGGCTATGCCGCCGCGGTCCGCCAGTTGGGTGCGACGCCGTCGCGGATCTACCTTCGGCATATCCTGCCCAACATCGCCTCGACCCTGATCGTCTCGACCACGCTGGTTTTCCCCGAGGTGATCCTGATGGAGTCCGGCCTGTCGTTCCTTGGCCTCGGCGTGCAGCCGCCGATGACCAGCCTCGGCAACATGGTCGGCTACGGCCGGGAATACCTGACCCGGGCGCCCTGGATCATGCTGGCGCCGGCCACCACGATCGTGGTCACGACGCTGGCGGTCTCCGTGATCGGCGACTGGCTGCGCGACCGGCTCGATCCGACCCTGCAATAGGGGGAGGGCTCCCGTAGCCCGGATGGAGCGCAGCGAAATCCGGGACAGCCCTAACCGCGGTAGACACCTGCCCCGGATTGCGCTGCGCTCCATCCGGGCTACGAAGAGGCCGCGTCCGGAGCAGGGGAGCCCTGTCCGGACCAAGTTCCCGTTGCACCTCGCCAGCCCGTGCGCTATCCGGCCGGAAAGGCCTGAGGCGGCTTCCATTTTTCCGCCCGGCCCAAGCCAACCCGAGGACGGAAACCGCCATGCCAGCCTATCGCTCCCGCACCACCACCCACGGCCGCAACATGGCGGGTGCCCGCGGCCTCTGGCGCGCGACGGGCATGAAGGACGCCGATTTCGGCAAGCCGATCATCGCGGTCGTCAACTCCTTCACCCAGTTCGTGCCCGGCCACGTCCATCTGAAGGATCTCGGCCAACTCGTGGCCCGCGAGATCGAGCAGGCCGGCGGCGTCGCCAAGGAGTTCAACACCATCGCGGTCGATGACGGCATCGCCATGGGCCATGACGGCATGCTCTACAGCTTGCCGTCGCGCGAGCTGATCGCCGACAGCGTCGAGTACATGGCCAACGCGCACTGCGCCGACGGCCTCGTCTGCATCTCCAACTGCGACAAGATCACGCCCGGCATGCTGATGGCGGCGTTGCGGCTCAACATCCCCGCCGTGTTCATCTCGGGCGGACCGATGGAGGCCGGCAAGGTCAAGCTCGAGGGCAAGACCAAGGCCGTCGACCTCATCGACGCCATGGTGGCCGCGGCCGACTCCAAGGTCAGCGACGACGACGTCAAGGTGATCGAGCGCTCGGCGTGCCCGACCTGCGGCTCCTGCTCGGGCATGTTCACCGCCAACTCCATGAACTGCCTCACCGAGGCGCTTGGCCTGGCGCTGCCCGGCAACGGCTCGGTGGTGGCGACCCATGCCGACCGCAAGCGCCTGTTCGTCGAGTCCGGCCACACCATCGTCGATCTCGTCCGCCGCTATTACGAGCAGGACGACGCCAGCGTGCTGCCGCGCAACATCGCCAACGTCAAGGCGTTCGAGAACGCCATGACGCTCGACATCGCCATGGGCGGCTCGACCAATACCGTGCTGCATCTGCTGGCCGCCGCCCATGAAGGGCAGGTCGAGTTCACCATGCGCGACATCGACCGGCTCTCGCGCCGTGTGCCCGTGCTGTGCAAGGTCGCACCATCCGTCGCCGACGTGCATGTCGAGGATGTGCACCGCGCCGGCGGCATCATGGGCATTTTGGGCGAGCTCGACCGCGCCGGCCTGATCGACACCTCGGTCTCGACCGTGCATGCGCCGACTATGGGCGATGCGCTGGAGCGCTGGGACATCAAGCGCTCCAAGAGCGAGACAGTGCGCACCTTCTATCGCGCCTCGCCCGGCGGCATCCCGACCCAGGTCGCCTTCAGCCAGGAGCGCCGTTATGACGAGCTCGATGCCGATCGCGAGAAAGGCGTCGTGCGCGATCTCGAGCATGCCTTCAGCAAGGACGGCGGTCTCGCCGTGCTCTACGGCAACCTCGCGCAGGACGGCTGCATCGTGAAGACCGCGGGCGTCGATGCTTCGATCCTGAAATTCTCCGGCCCCGCGCGCGTGTTCGAAAGCCAGGACGCGGCGGTCGAAGGCATTCTGGGCGGCAAGGTCGTTGCCGGCGAGATCGTGGTCATCATCTACGAAGGTCCGCGCGGCGGCCCCGGCATGCAGGAGATGCTGTATCCGACCAGCTATCTGAAATCGATGGGCCTCGGCAAAGCCTGCGCGCTCGTCACCGACGGCCGTTTTTCCGGCGGCTCGTCCGGCCTATCGATCGGCCATCTGTCGCCCGAAGCGGCCGAAGGCGGCAACATTGGTCTCGTGCGCACCGGCGACCGCATCGCCATCGACATCCCGAACCGCAGCATCAGCCTCGAGGTCTCCGACGAGGAGCTCGCCAAGCGCCGCGCCGCGGAGGAGGCGAAGGGCGATGCCGCCTGGCAGCCGCAGAGCCGCAAGCGCAACGTCTCGACCGCGCTGCAGGCTTACGCCGCGCTCACCACCAGCGCGGCGCGCGGCGCGGTGCGCGAGGTGAAGCGTCGCCCGAGATAGGCGCCTGATCGGCGCGCCACAGGCTAAATCGATCCCTCCGGGACGGCTCGCGGTCTCCGCGCGAGCGCCGTCGCATGACAGAACCGTGGAGCCCGGGCAGAGGTCCGTAAAGAAACGGCCCCCGCGTCCTGGGGTGTGGGCTATTGGGGGTGGACGCGGGAGCCGTTTGCGAGGTGGTTGCCCGACGTGCGGGCTCGCCCGCCAGGCGCAATCAATTTAGTGGATTTCACCGCGCTTTGCTATTTAATTTTATTTATTTCCGTTTTTTGTGATTTAATCAGAAAGTGGTCCTAGGCAAAATACCTGGAATCCATTTTTCCGAATCCGGTCAGGGGCAAATCGCCTTATCCCGATCTGTCCGCAACTGTTCGGATTGCCAGTAGCGGAGTAAGCCATGAGTCCTTCTCCATCGCTCGTGCCGCACATTACGACCGACCGGGACGTTTATCTCGTGCTCGATGACTTCGGCCGGCGACTGGGCCGCGCTTGGTGTGAGACGGCCGAGGAGGACGCCAATCGCGCGACCCTGCTCAGACATCTCGTCGAAGGGCAATATCTCCATCCCGCACGTATCGTGGCCTTCAATACCGCGGAGGGATGGTCGCGCGATGCCACCGCGGAAATCGCCGACGAGCTGCGCCGCCGCTTTGTCGAATTCGAGGAGACCGATCCCTCGCTGCTGGAGTTTTTGGAAAGAGCAGTGAGGCGCTAAAGCTCAACCCGTCGGAGGCGGTTGAACGCTTTCGGAACGGCGCTCGAACGGAGCACCCGCGGCGGTGTCCTATCGCCGGCGCAGCGATCACGCTCTCGCATGTCATGCGGACTCCGGAGCCAATGCGCATCGCGCGTTAATGCGCGTGGTCAACGAGTTCTTACTGCTCGGCCGTGATCGGCCGTTCGCATTAAGGATGCGCCGACGAAGTTCGGCACCCCAGGATTTTGCCGCGTATACTGCGTTCGACCTTAGCAAGATCCATTTCGGGCAACTGGGGCAACCACCGCAATGTCTCGTACTCTCGCCGTCGTTTTCTCCACCGCCGTCGCCGCGATTGCCATGACGGGGGCAGCCTCCGCCGGCTGCTACAATTGCTACGCGCCGCCGCCGTGCACGACCTGCTATCAGCAGCAATACGTCGCGCCGCAGTACCGCACCGTCGACGAGACCGTGATGGTGTCTCCCGGCTCCGTGGTCGCGCACCGCACGCCGGCGCAGTACCGCACCGTGATGGTGCCGCAGACCGTGATGGTGGCCCCGCCCAGCGTCCAGTACGAGCGCATCCCCCCGCAATACGCCACGCGCCAGCGTGTCGAGATGGTCTCGCCGGGCTATTCCTATTACGCGCCGGTGCAGATGGGCTGCGCATCCTGCGGGTATTGAGCCGACGCAGTAAGAACAATTTGGCGCGGCGCTCCTTTACGGGGCGCCGCTTTCTTTTGCGCGCCAGCAAACGAGGCCCGGACATGGAGACGAATCCAACCGGGCCTCGCAACCAGCGACGCCCTGGGAGATGTCGCCAGTATCCGGGATTGCTGAGGGTTCGGCGGCGGTGGGCGGCCGAGCGGTGTTGTCCAAGCTAGAGGAACAGGCTGACGCTCGCCTGACAGATCAGGGCAGCAGAAGAGTGTGGGGCAGGGCGCCAACTTCGCGTTGCCTTGCGCGGTCGACTGCGTTAAGCGACACCCATTCCGGGCTTGGAAGGGTGGCCGAGTGGTTTAAGGCACCGGTCTTGAAAACCGGCGTGCCCGCAAGGGTACCGTGGGTTCGAATCCCACCCCTTCCGCCAGTACATTGTTCGCCACTGTTCGCGAGCGTTCGGAATTCACAGTAAAATCAAAGGATTACTTCGAAAAAGCTGGGAGGCGCTGGCGCAGCAATATCAGACGTTACCGCCAAATAGCCTTGCCGCGAACAGCTCGAGCCAAACCAATCCCAGCCACGCGCTCAGCTTCTGGAGAAAATTCTTAATCTCTGCAGGCTGACCAAGGTTGGCAGTACCGACTACACGATGGGTAATAAGGATCGTGTCGTTGGCGTTCAGGAAGTGCGAACCCGATGTTCGCGGTGAACCTGGCCGGCACGGCCTACGATCCTGCCACTGTGGAAGTCGCATGTTTCGGCACGCAGTAATGTGGACCTGCGCGGCGACGGCTACCGCTCAATAGTCGTCGCGGTAATAGCGGTGTCGCCACCGTGGGCGGTACTCTTCCCTGTAGTATCGGCGCGGCTCGTAGTAGGCGCGGGGTTGGCGTGCGGCTTGATACTCCGGCGGAATGACGCCGTTCGGATAACATCGTCCGTAGATGTCGGTATCGTACCCGTAGCTGCATGGCCCTTCACGGACCTGAACCAAGTTGGGCGTTTCGGTCTGGGCTACTGCGGGTGTCCCGAGCTGGAGCGCAAGGACTGCAGCAGCTGCTGCGCTGGTCAATGGCATTTTCAGTTCCTCCCATTGGGTTTGTAGGAACTAAACGCCACAAGCCCCCGCGGTTTCCCCGGAAGAAAATGAATTTCATAACCGGCCGCGCGCGGCATTCATCGTCTATTCATCTACGGCGCCAGCGATGGCGCACCGCACGGTTTTAGCGCTTTGGGGCTGGCTTCTCTCGATTGAGATCAGCCCTGGTGAACCTCGCCTCATCCATTCGCAAAGTTCGCGCGGACGCGTCCTTGAGCTTGCTTATCTCGTCGATCGAGAGCTTTGCTACTTCGTCCTCAACCTTCTTTCGTAGCTCGGCTACTCGAGTATCAAGGTGGTTTGCTGCGGTCTGCATAAAAGCTCGGAGGACGTCGTCGTCGGATTTATTCTGACCGCGGTAAATCGCCATTAGGTGGCCGACTCCCCGCTGTCCATCCTTCAAGACCACGCCGACGACGCATTGCCGCTGCGCGCCGAACTTATGACCAGCATAGGCGTCGCGCGTGTCCTTAAACCACTGAAAAGAGGACAGGCCGTTTGGGTCGCCGCCATATATTTCGTCGGCCGAAAGTCGTTTTGTCAAAGCAACCAACGAACTGGATGATCGCATCACGGAACAGGCTTGCCGCAATTAGGCGTTCCTCGGGATCTGATGAAGACGCAAACCGACGCTGCCAACACTCCATTGTGGCAAGGGCGCGTTGCATGTCGTTTTGGAGTAACAAGTTCTCCGCGTACTCTTTCGCCAGTGGTGTCTCCAGCGCTTTGAGCGTGCTTTGGTCGATTTCCATGCTCCATTGTTGATGGCCGCCGTCTTCCGGCTCGGCGACAATGGAGTGTTCCTTGTTTGTCATGTCGTTCGGTCGCAGCCTCTCGAAAATCTGGTTCGTCTCAACCTCGGACAACCTGAGGCAAGAGCAGGGGCAGTCAATAGAGGTTGGTCGAAAATCAGTAGCCGTAAGGCCCGCGCAAACTCGAGCCGATCCACCCAGCCGCGCCGTAGAACAAACCGTATTGAAGCCAAAACCACAGGTAGTAACCGAGGCCGAGAAGCCCTTTGCGGAAGCCGCCCCACTCTGACCAAAGCGTATTGTCTTTCAGGAATGTGTTAACGTCTTCCGTTGCTGCGCGAGTGCCTTCTTGCGAGATCTGTTCAAACTCAATGGGCTGTCGATCGCGAACGCGGTTCAACAGTTTCTCCATGATAAACCTGTCAGAGAGTGTGCTGTGCCACTGTTGGTTTGCGGCGGCCGAAGTAGTCGCAATGACCACCTCTGCTATATTCCAGGATACCACATCGATTAAAAAAAACCAGCGTTGCCAGGATAGTGCCAGTCTTCTCATCCCGCTGAGCGAAGGCGGCAATAGCCACAAAGAAAAACACGGTCCATCGGAAGGCACCGATGGCCCAAGCTCTATGAAGCGCAACTGGGGTGACGCTCACTTTACCACCTGCACTGTCGCGGACGCTATCGACCAGCCGCCTAGCTCAACGCACAGCGCTGCAATCAGAAAAATATGCATAAGCCTCCCCCAAATCTTACAGTCATCCAACGGCAACCGCAGCGGGAGGGCAAGGGATGAGGCTGGAAGGCGGGTAAGATTATTTTTTCAGAATAAGCCCCATTGCGCGCGCCATTCGCCTCACGGATCCGGTGTGCCGACCAAGCGCCGCCGCTATCTCCGACACGACACGACGACGTACCAGCCACGCAAGCCGCTTCCGCTCAGCCTCAGTCCATTCCTTTGGCTTCGACGATCTCATTTCGAAATGATCGAATGAGCTCGACGCGCGCGATATTGGGAAATTTACGGGTGGGCGAGTGACGCAAGCGCGCCGAAGCGCCCGGATGGAATCGACGCAAATTCAGCAGGGGGCGAGCGCAGGGGATATAGCTAATGCAGCACGCGGCCGGTCTCGGCGAGCCGGACCTTCTCTCGGAGCTCCTCGAGCTCCTGAAGCATTTTCAGGAGATCGGGCAGAAGGTGCGCCCGCTTCAAAACTCGGGTCGTTTGTCCCATCGCTATACGCCTCCATGGCACGCTGACGCCGAGCCACATCAAGGCGCACACACGCAAATTTTCCCCTGCAAGGGAATGGACAATCTTAACCAAATCATGATGGGATGATCGCGGAGCCTAGGAAACTCCCGAAGCGGTCCCTTGCTGCCACATCCAAACAGGATTTGCCGACATCAATTCCAATGACACGCTTGCCGCTCATACCGACCTCCCTCATCCTAGTCGGGTCCGGAGCGAGCACTGGATTGCAAGCGGGCGATTAGCCCTCTCTACCGTTCGTGCCCGGACCCAGAGCGCCGGCGGGCCTCCAGATCTGCACGATCGTCAAGATCTTCCAGGACCGCGAGGTCCCGCCGGCGTCCGATCTTCCATCAGGAAGACGCCAGCAACATGCAATCCAGGAGTGTTCTTTGCCGGATGACGAGCAGGGGTCTCGCGGGCTCGAGCTCGCTGTGTTCGCCGTAGCTCAGCTGACCATCATGACGAAGGCCTTCCGCAAGCACTACGAGGCTGCTTATCGCGGTCAGGAGGGGCCGGAATGAAGCGCCAGCGCCGATCGCACAGGAAGCGCAACCGGCAGCGGCTGGCTGCGCACGCCCGTCGGCTGAGGCGGTGAACACGAGGCCCGCCGGTTCGCGCTGGCGGGCCTCTGTGCTAGCAATTGGCGTGCCCTGCCGATCGTGCGGAACGTCGCGGCACCGGCCGCTGGGGCTGTTCCAGAGCGGCTCCTGCGGTCGTTTGTTCTGTGCTGTCCAGAAGTGTCCTAATTTCTGGAAGGAACGAATGTTTTCTCTGGCACTTAAGGGGCTGATAGCCGAACGACGGTGCAACCGTTGCTGAGGCTATGGGCCCGGCCTCCTAGGCACACCGGGCCCGCTTTGCTTAAGGCCGCCTCAGTTAGCACCGCTCCCTTGATCTAGCTCAAGCGGTACCCGCCTGTACGGCGCTCCATATAGGGACAAGCCCGAATCCGAAAAACAACCCCAGGGTAAGGAAGCCAAGCCGTCGCGCCTGGACGAGGCGCGCCGGATCGTCGAGGAATACGCCACCAACCTCCGAGAGCTCATCAGAAAGCTACGTCAGAAGATGAACTAGGGTCTCGCTTCGGTCCCGCGTTTTCTTTCGTGATAGGCTCCGCTCAAGGAGTCGGACTCATGGTCAAGCACGAGCCGGAGATCAGGCGGGCAAAGGCCAAGCTCTACGTGGAGGCGTGCAACAGGGCTATACATGATGCGCCTTGGACCGCGGGAAGAACGAACACGATCGACAGTGGGGGGATCTATCGGGCACTGGAACTCGCCGAACAGGCGTACGAAGCCCATGATCTTCCGTACGAGGGCGGACTCTCCAAGATGTCGAAATATCCTCCTGGACGCTTCAGGTGGGTTTGGGACGATACCGGGAGCGCCGATGAGTGCGTGAAGGTGCTCGACACCAAAACGGGCCGCTCAGTGGTCTGGCCCTACTTTTAAGCTGCTCACCTTCGCCGGCCGGCGCCGGCCACAACTCCCAGAAACACGACTATCAGCACGATCCAGCCGACCGCCGACACTGCATCCATGATCCGCCCCCCTTGCGCTGAGGGCAGGATAAGAATCACGCATTCGCAGGTTTGTCCAAGCTACGGTTTCAGGCCCTCACCGTGGCTAAGACCGTAGATTGCTCGCGACGCAGGGCGAAAAGCCATGTGATATCAAGAGGGTTGACAAGACACCTCTTCCGCCAGAATTCAACAAAATCAATTACTTAGATGCGATTTCGGATGGGGTGTGCGTCCAATTCAGTACACAATGCGGCTTCGTTGCCGCGGTCAGCTGAGCTCGATATTGAGGGCGCAATCGCCGACTAGCTGAAGTGACTGTTGACCTGTCGAGGGCGCCGCGATGCTCGTGATCGGTGGCAACTCCAAGCGAGGCGGCTCGGCGTGCCTTAGCTGCGTTCCGCGGACGATTGATCATCCCAGAGCAGTTCACCGCACCGGCATTTGTACACCCGGATGAAGCGGGCTGCCTTCATGTCCCACAGCTTCTCCGCCAGACTGAGTGGTTCGCCGCATTTGGGGCAGCGGAATAGGGTGGGGTTCGGGGGCGTGGCTGGAAGCATAGGCACGTCTCTTCTTTCAGAAGACGCGAAAGCCCCGCGAGCGTTCCTGGGATAGGGGGTGCCTCCACTCACCGCAGTCCGCTGCGCGTACCCCCGCGGAGTTCAGCCACGGTTGTGGTGTCAGCGGCCGCCACTCACTCGCTCCGGCTTGTATCGCGTTGTCTACTTAGGCGCATTTGCACCAACTTCGCAGTCGACCGGGCTGCTTGATCCGCAAAGACATCAGTCAATCGACCTCTCCAGCTTCTGGGCTGCCCGGAAGTCGTCCAGGTGCTGCAGGTTCGGGCCGTACGCGGCCTCCTTGGTGAGCAGGTGGTAGATCCGGGCCACCACCAATTGGAGATGTTTCATTCGTCCGCGGGGCATCGCCCGGGCCTTGCAAAGGGCTCGGACCGCGTGCGCTCGGAAATAGTCAAAAGCATCGGACATCAAAAATTCAACGTCTCGCCCAGAGATTGGTTCTTACCCCTCGTTTCCAGGAACACCAGTCAACCAAGCTGTCTGTAGAGTCAGACCGCTCGACGGTCAGGACAAACGAGAGCGCATCCGGAACGCTATCGAATTTGAAAAATTAGCCCGGCAGGAAGCTTCACGGCGAGCACGCATGTTCTTCTTTTTCTCGAACCGGCTGGGGTGTCTCGGCTCGCTGCTGATCTCCGGCTTTGTCACTGTCGCGCTGCTCTTCGTGTTCGGGATACTCCGGTTCTGACCCCAGGCGCGTGATGCCAACAGATCACCTGCGTCTTTGTAACCCTGTGCCCAGAGGACGTGGAACCCCCTAAGCATTCAGGACGTTGAGCCGCGAATGCGATTGGCGAGGTCCATCTGCTTCAGAGTTCATCGACCCTGATCCCCGGAGACACCGTCTGGAGGCGGTGCGAAGCGCGGCGCGTGACGGTTCTGAACGATGCTGCCGCGTTTTTCGCGGCGCTGCGGGAAGCGCTGCTGGAGGCGCAAGAACAGGTCTACATCATCGGATGGGACATCCATAGTGCAACCAGGCTGGTCGGAGCTTCCGGACGAGCGGATGATGGCTTGCCGGAACAGCTTGGCCCATTGCTACGCGCGCTCGTTCAACGCCGCCCGACCTTGCGGATCGACATCCTTGTCTGGGACTTTGTCTCCTTTTACGCCTCGGAAAGAGAATGGAATTCCGCGGCAAAATTTACTGCCGAAACATCTGGCCGCGTCCGGTTTTGTCTCGATTGCACGCTTCCGTTTGGTTCGGCCCAACACCAGAAGATGGTCTGTATCGACGGTTCACTGGCGTTCGTTGGCGGGCTCGATCTGACGATCAGGCGCTGGGACACCAGTGATCATCGGGCCGCGCATCCATTGCGCTGCGACCCTGAGGGCAAGCCATACCCTCCCTTTCATGATGTTCAATGCATGGTCGACGGGGATGCCGCGGCGTGGCTGTTCGACCTCGCGGAGGAACGCTGGCGTGCTTCAGGTCAACAGACCCATCACCGGCGCCGGCTAGGGAAGATGCGGTGGCCGGCCAATGTGCCGGTGGAGGCCGAGCACTTGCCGGTTGGTATCGCCAGGACCGAGGTCGTCTGTCCTGCAGGCTCGACCATCAAGGAGGTCGAGCGCTCATTGACTGCAGCGATCCGGTCGGCGACCAGCTTCGTTTATATCGAAAACCAGTTTACCAGCGCGACCAAGATCGCGCGTGAATTGGCGCTGCAGATGCTTCGCGTGCCTTCGCTTCGGGTTCTGGTCGTCACTCCCAAACTGCATTCATCGTGGTTGGAATCCCAAGCCATGCAAAATGGCCGTGGTGCGTTCATCGACTGCTTCAGTGAGGCTGGAGTCGCAGATCGCGCCCGCTTCGTCTACCCGATCTCACGCAGCGGGGATACCGAAGCTGCCGTGATGGTGCACAGCAAGCTCATGATCGTCGATAACAGGATCTTGAGGGTCGGCTCGGCTAACCTGAACAATCGCTCGATGGGCGCCGATAGCGAATGTGACCTGATCTTTGAAGCGGCATCCGGTCAGCATCGGAATTTCATCGCTTCGGTCCGCCGTCGCCTGATCGCGCATTTCTGCGGTCTCGACGAACTGACCATAACGCAAAACGAGGATCGTCTGTTTGCGCTCCTGGACGACGTGTCGAGAGCTGATGGGGCGAAGACGCTGCGGGAAGTGGAGTCCTCGGTCCTGACCAGTACGCTGGCCACAATGGTTCAGCCGGTGGCAGACCCGGAGCGGCCGCTTCATCTGGAGCGGGCGGCATCTCGCATGTGGAGCACGAAGACCCTAATGGGGATCGCGTCGATAACGGTGGCGCTATTTGGGCTGACGATGGCTTGGTCGTACACGCCTTTGAGCGATTTTACCGACGCGCCTCATATTTCGGCGTATCTGTCTGCCTACTCGCAGTCCATATGGGGGCCACTATTCGCTATCGCAGCTTTCGTCGCTGGCGGGCTGGTCGTGTTTCCGGTTCTCGTGCTCATTGCAGCAACTGCTGCCGCACTTGGGCCCTGGCTAGGCTTCATCACCGCAATGGCGGGCGTCTTGCTCAGCGCCTTCATCCTTTTTGCGATCGGGCGGGGACTCGGCCGACAACGCCTCCAGCAGTTGCTCGGCCGACGTGCAGCGCGCATCCAGGAACGCGTTGTGGGCAAGGGGATTCTAGCCGTCGTCGTCATCCGGATGATTCCGATCGCACCGTTCTCGGTGGTGAATGTCGTGGCTGGTGCGAGCACGCTGCCTCTACGTGACTTCATGGTTGGAACTCTGCTGGGCATGATGCCCGGTATTCTCGCCATGGCAGTTCTGGGGGCTCAGATCGCAGACTTCGCCAGGAATGCGTCCTGGAGCAACATATTGCTGTTGGCTCTGGCGTTCTTGGGCTGGCTGGGGATCTGCGCGGGCGCACAATTCGTCGCGACCTGGCTCGCCGGGAGGCGCTGATGGCGGCGATGCGCTTCATGACATGGAATGTGCATGGCACGTTCAATCTCAATCCGAAGTTCGATTTGGAGGGTGTTTGCTCGATCGTTCGCAAGTGGGCCCCTGATGTCGTCGCGCTTCAGGAGGTGGATTCGCGATCGCGGTCAGACGATCCATTTGCGAAGTTGGCGAGTGTTGTCGGCGATCACGGGGTTCACGCCAAGTCGATTGTCGCCGAGGATGGCGACTATGGTCAGATGCTCCTGAGCCGCTTTCCGTTCTCTGGCGTGCCCGAGATCCTCGATGTGTCCTATCGAGAGCGGGAGCCACGCAGGGCGATTGCCACGGGACTGCTGACACCGGTCGGCGATGTGCGCGTGGTGGCCACTCATCTCGGCTTGAGTATCCACGAGCGCTATGCGCAAGCTCAGGCCCTGGTAAGCCTGGTGCGAGCTGGAAGGACCGTCGTCCTCGGCGATTTCAATGACTGGTTTTGGGTGAAATCTGTGCGGCGCGTGCTCGCGCAGGTCTGCCCCAACCGTACGCGCTTGCGGACTTTCCCGGCGCGTTTGCCCGTTCTCCGCCTTGATAGGATCTATGCCACGCCCGATAGCCGGTTTGGGAGAATTTGGACCGACGGAGAGGCAACGGCCTATTCAGACCATTTGCCCGTGATTGCGGAAATCGAGATCTAGGATTGTCTGCCGACGCGAGATGATCTTCGTGGAGGCCCATCACCTCACTAACGATTTTCCGAAGATGGCAGAATGCCATGCCACTGTTTTGCCCGACGGGTCAACCGGCTTTTGCGCGAATGCAAAAGTCGTTGTGCCAACAAGACTTAGCTACTGTGCATGGGGTTGTTTTCGCCAACTTTGGTGGTCAGCGCCTATGCTTCAGCTCGACCATGCGGAACTTTTTCCTCGCCGCCACGTTGTGTCGCCATGACTGAAGAGCTTTCCTTCCGACGCAAACCCCTGACCCCCGAGCAGCGCCAGGCGCGCGATGCGGCGCGCCGGATCGAGGCCGAAAAGGCCATGCGCGATCATGAAGAGGCGCAGAAGGCGTTTTACGCCAACAAGGAGCGGCTGAAAGCCGAACGCCTCGCGCGTGAGGCGGCCGCGGCGAAGGGCTGACCAAACGCGGTCGGCGCTGACAATCTCCTAGATCGATCTTTCGACTGACGCCGGCACGTCATGCCGATTGGGTGTTCCCGTCGCGCTCAAGAACCAGCTTGAGTGCGCCCGGTCGCCCACCTATCGGCGGGCTTGACGGCGTTTGCGTTTCGGGAGGAAGCTTCGAATGATCCTCAACTGACGTGAATGACGGAGACGTTCGCTCCCAGCCAGTCCGACCCCTTCAGCGAAAGCGAGAATGGAGCTGACCATGACCACGTTCGACAAGCGCGAGCAGGGCTTTGAAGCAAAGTTCGTCCACGACGAGGAGCTGATGTTCAAGGCGACGGCCCGGTCCAACAGGCTGCTCGGGCTCTGGGCCGCAAGCCAGCTCGGCCTCAGCGCCGAGGAGGCGGCAAACTACGCAACGGCGCTGGTCACGGACAATCTGGAGAGGCAGACGATCGACGACGTCGTGAGCAAGGTGTCGGACGATCTCGCCGCCAAGGGTGTGGCGCGCGAGCAGGTCGCGCAGAAGCTTCTGGAGTACCTGCGCCAGGTCATGCAACAGCTCGAAGCCGACAAATAGCAAGTTCGGTCGTTGCGCCTCATTCGTCGTGCTTGCGCACGTCGGAATCACCGAGCTTGTCGACATAGGCGATGCCGAGCGCCGAGACAATGAAGGTGATGTGGATCAGCACCTGCCACATCACGCCGTAGTGTAGCTGGCCCGGTTCGAGCCGAGATTGCCGGCCTCGATGAAGGTGCGCAGCAGCGCGATCGAGGAGATGCCGATGATGGCCATGGCGAGCTTGATCTTCAGCACGCTGGCATTGACGTGGCCGAGCCATTCCGGCTCGTCGGGATGACCCTGGAGGTCGAGCCGCGAGACGAAGGTCTCGTAGCCGCCGACGATCACCATCACGAGCAGGTTGGAGATCATCACGACGTCGATCAGCGCCAGCACGCTCATCATGATCTGCTGCTCGGTGAGGTCGAGCGCGTGCCAGGACAGGTGCCAAAGCTCCTTGAGGAACAGCGCGATGTAGACGCACTGCGCCACGATCAGTCCGAGATAGAGCGGCAGCTGCAGCCAGCGCGAGCCGAAGATGATCATCGGCAGCAGGCCCAGGCGCGGCGAGGGCGGACGGGCTTCGGTGCGGAGTTCGGATTGGAATCCAGTCTCAACCGACATTCAGGCAGGATCCTCGCATCGAGATGATCTCGCTGCCATGTAGCCCGGCAAGATGGCCGGCGGAAGACGGGGCGCGCTACTCGCTATCCAGGGATCGCGCCATTTCGTGCTACGGTGCCGGTCGGCCGTCGCGCGGGCGGCCAGGACCGGGATCAAGATCGGGAGGCGGGGCGTGCTTCGCAGCGGAAAATGGCCGGGCGGGATCGCGCTCGTTGCCGCGATCATGGCCGGCTCCGGCGGCACAGAAGTCTCGGCAACTCCGCTGACCCCGTTCCGCTACGAGGCGCAGGCGCAGCGCCATTGTCCGCACGATCAGGTGGTCTGGCTCGATTTCAGGAAGGGTGTCTACTACACCAGGGGGCAGAAGCGATATCGCCAGGGTTTTGACGGGAGCTTCGTCTGTCTGGGCGAGGCCCGCGACGGCCGCTATCGCCGCTCGCTGTTGGGCCTGCGCTGAGCGGCGCGTGACCGGGGCTCGACGGCGAGCCGGTTATTTCCGGCTCGGCAGCTTCACCGGCACGTGCGGGGAGGTGCTGATGACCCGGGGACTTCCGTCGGGATAGGTGCGATCGCCGCGGATCAGGGATTCAAGGACCAGGAAAAACTTCTCGGCAAGCATGTGAGTCACCCTCGTCGGTGATGGCCTCTTGAAAATAAGTCGAGGCGCCGAACGCGGAAATTCAATCAACTAAACGGGAGCGGGACAATCCGGGCAAACACCTGTTTGCAGCACGGCACGGTCGTCGTCGGGAAAGTGCGACGATCTCGTCCGAGATCAGCCGAAGGCCAGGGCCACAAGGCCCGAGCAGAGCAGGACCAAGCCGCCTGCGGTCAATGCCAGGAAGCCATCGGATACGAGGTCATGGTTGCGCATGGGACACCTGCCGCTCTCGTCCTCGATGCTCGATCGGATCGATTAAAATTGTCCGAACGGGCCGCCTTGAAAGAGGTGATGCTGCCGCCCCGCGCGAGTGCCTTCAGGCCCTCGTGCGGTAACCTTCAAACGCATGGGCCAGGAAGATCCCCGCGCTTACCAGACCCATCAGTGCCGAAACCGTCTCGATCATCGTTAAATTCCACATCCCGCCCTTGCATTCGAGAGAACGCGTGCGGCCTTGCACAGTCAAAAGAATTTCGGTGAGCGGCGTGACAATGGGGGTGGAGTGAGGATTTGGCGCAACAGAATGTCCAGCCTTGGCACAGAGCAGGGCGCCCGCGCTCCGTAGATCAACGGAGGCAAGCGAACGTCCCGTTTACCATCCCGGCGTGATCGCTGTGGGCTCCCCATTTCCGCCGTGTTCGGGTTGCGTTATCGTTACCGCTTCCGATGCGGTGGTGGGCTGCCTCGGATTACAGGGACCGGACGGCGCTCTCCGCGGCTAAAGCGGGATGGGTACGCGCCCGGCGAAATGGTATTTGGGGCGAATGGGGATCCGACGGTCAGATTCGGTTTTGCGGGCCGCGCGCGGTGTTGCGGCGGTCGCGACCTGCCTTGCGCTCGCCAATTGCGCCTCCTCGAACAAGTTCGCCAGCCGCGTCGATCCGAAATACGGCGTGTCCTCGAGCCCAAGGGTCGTGGCCTGGGGCGACCCGGTCCCGAAGGGTGGCGGCACCTACCGCGTCGGCAAGCCCTACGTCGTGGCGGGCCGGACCTATGTGCCGGAGGAGGATGTCAACTATCGCGCCGAGGGCATGGCGTCCTGGTACGGCGATGATTTCCACGGCCGCTTGACGGCCAACGGCGAGGTGTTCGACATGGCCTCGTTGACCGCGGCGCATCCGACCCTGCCGATGCCGTCCTACGCGCGGGTGACCAATATCTCGAACGGCAAGTCGCTGATCGTCCGCGTCAATGACCGCGGGCCCTATCACGGCAACCGGCTCATCGACGTCTCGAACAAGGCCGCCGAACTCCTTGAATTCAAAGGCAATGGCGTCGCCAAGGTCCGGGTCGAATATGTCGGCCGGGCGCCGCTCGAAGGCTCCGACGACCGCCAGCTGATGGCGACCTTGCGCACCGGCATTCCGGCGCCGACGCCCTCGATGGTCCGGGTCGCTTCGGCCAAGCCTTTCGTGCCGGAATTGCCGGCATCGAGCCGCGGTGCCATTCGCGGCGAGGTTCCGATGCCGGAGGGGCGGCCCTACAATCTCGGCAACAGCTCGGCGGATATGGCTTCGCTCTATGCGACCTCGGAAATGTCGGCCTCGAGCCGCAGCCGGGGCCGGGCGCTTCAGAACGCGCGTGCCGTGTCCTATGACGAGGACGGCCGCTACGCGACGGAGAGCGCTCCGTCCGCCGCCTACACCTCGGACGGCGCGGCCGAGGCCCGCAGCATCCTGAGCGGTCGCGGCCTCTACTGAGCCGCGCTTTCCTTCAAGAACGTCACCAGCGCCGCGTTCACCTCCTCGGGCCGCTCCTGCTGCACCCAATGGCCGGCGCCCTCGAGGATCAGCTTGCGCTTCAGCTTGGGCAGCACGCGCTCGAGCTCGTTGACGCGCTTGGCCCCGATCAGGCCGGTGATGACGGCGTCTTTGGAGCCGGCGATGAACAGCGAGGGCTGGTGGATCTGCGCATCCTGCCAGGGGGCCGTCAGCTCCCAATTGCGGTCGATGTTGCGGTACCAGTTCAGCCCGCCGCGGAAGCCGGACTTGCGGAAGCACTCGGTGAAATAGGCGAGATCAGCGTCGTTCAGCCAGCCGGGCAGCGGCCCCTCGGCGCCTGCATGGCCGAGAAAGCCCTTGCCCTCCTGCACGAACATGGCTGCCGAGGGGTCGGCGAGGCCGCGGCCGCCAAGCACGATGCGCATGGTGCGGGCGACGTCGCGCTCCAGCTCGGCTTCGGCGACGCCGGGCGTCTGGAAATACTGCCAGTAGAAATTGGTGATGCCGCCCTGGCGCAGCAAATCGAGCGGCTTGCCGCGGCCGCGGAACGGCGGCGGCACGCTCAGGCCCGCGACCGCCGTGAAGATATCGGGGCGGAACAGCGCCGCGTGCCAGGCGACCGGTGCGCCCCAATCGTGGCCGACCACCATCGCCTTGCTCTCGCCCAGCGCCTGCACGAGGCCGACGACATCGCCGACCGTGTCGAAGATGGAGTAGGCGGCAACATCAGCCGGCGCCGTGCTCTGGCCGTAGCCGCGCATGTCGGGGGCGACGACGTGAAACCCGGCCTCTGCCAACGCCGGGATCTGGTGGCGCCAGGAATAGGACAGTTCCGGCCAGCCATGGCACAGCACCACCAGCGGCCCCTGGCCGGCTTCGCGGATGAAGAGCTCGACCCCGTTGGCCTTGATCATCCGGGTTGAGGACATTCGCTTTTCCGCCTTGTTTCAGGGGTTTGGTCGGGAAATATAAGATGCCACGATAGGGGCGCGAGGAGAATCGTGCAATCTCAGGGACAAGCGTCCAGCTCCGTGTTGTTCGCATCTGTTCCAACTGCTAGAACGCCGCTCTCAGGGCTTGGCCATGGCATTTCGTCCTTCTTTGCTTCGTCGCTCCCGGTTCACCGCCGGTGCGCTGGCGCGCGGGCTGATCGCGGCGGTTCTGGCCGCGGCTATCGGCTCGGGCGGGGCGCTCTACGCCGCCAACCAGAGCGTGCAGGGCGCCAAGAAGGCGGAAGACACGGGCTTCGACGGCGACGCCCCGACTGCGATCCTGATCGAGGCCTCCTCAGGCAGCGTGCTGTTCGAGAAGAACGCCGACGAGCTGCGCGCGCCCTCCAGCATGATGAAGCTGATGACCGCGGAGGTCGTCTTCAACGCCGTCAAGAAGGGCGACATCAAGCTGACCGATGAGTACCGGATCAGCGAGAACGCCTGGCGCAGGGGCGGCGCGCCCTCGGGCGGCTCGACCATGTTCGCCGCCATCAACAGCAAGGTCTCGGTCGACGATCTCCTGCATGGGGCGATCATCCAGAGCGGCAACGATGCCTGCATCGCGCTCGCCGAAGCCATGGCGGGCAACGAGCGGATTTTCGCGGCCGACTTCATGACCAAGCGCGCGCGCGAGCTCGGCCTCACCCGATCGACCTTCGCCAACTCCAACGGCTTGCCGGATCCCGGCAACAAGATGACGGTGCGCGAGCTCGGCATCCTCGCCCGCCACATCATCCTGGACTTCCCCGAATTCTACAAACTGTTCGGCGAAAAGGAGTTTACCTGGAATAAGATCCGCCAGCCCAACCGCAATCCGCTGCTCAATTCGATGGAAGGCGCTGACGGTCTCAAGACCGGCTACACCAAGGAAGGCGGCTACGGCATGGTGGGCTCGGCCGTGCAAAACGGCACGCGCCTGATCGTCGTGGTCAACGGGCTCGACGATCCCGAAGACCGCGCCACGGAAGCCAAGAAGATGCTGGAATGGGGCTTCCGCAATTTCGAGACCCGCGTGCTGATCGCGGCCGAGCAACCCGTCGGCTACGCCAAGGTGTTCGGCGGCGAGAGCCGCTCGGTCAAGCTCGTGGCCAAGACGCCCGTGAAGGTGATGGTGCACAAGAACGGCAGCGACAAGCTGATCGCCCGCATCGTCTATAGCGGCCCGGTGCGCGCGCCGGTCGAGGCCGGCCAGAGGGTCGGCGTGGTCAAGGTCTGGCGCAGCGGCGCCATCGCGGTGGAAACGCCGGTCTATGCTGCCGAAGCGATCGGCACCGGCTCGACTATGCGCCGCGCGATCGACGGCGCCAGCGAGCTCGTGATCGGCATGTTCCGCGCGGGCGCCGAGAAGCTCTGACCATGAGTAAAAGCCCGGTACGGTGGCCGTCTGGACGCGGACGCTTCATCACCTTTGAAGGTGGCGAGGGGGCCGGCAAGTCGACCCAGATCAAGAAGCTCGCCGACCGTCTCAAGGCGGCAAGGATGCGCATCCTCGTCACGCGCGAGCCAGGCGGCTCGCCGGGCGCCGAGATCATGCGTCATCTGGTGCTGTCGGGCATGGGCAAGCTGCTCGGACCCGAAGCCGAGACGCTGCTGTTCGCCGCTGCCCGCGACGATCACGTCCGCACCGTGATCCAGCCCGCGCTCAGCCAAGGCATCTGGGTGCTGTGCGACCGCTTCGCCGACTCGACGCGGGCCTATCAGGGCAGCCTCGGCCGCGTGCCAGATGGCCTGATCAACGCGATGCAGCGCGTCACGATCGGCGATCTCAAGCCGGATCTCACCATCATCCTCGACCTGCCGGTCGAGATCGGCCTGCAGCGCGCGGCCGCGCGCCGCGGCAGCGCCACGCCGGACAGGTTCGAGGGCGAGGATCTCAAGTTCCACCAGGACCTGCGCGACGCCTATCTCAAGATCGCCGCGGAAGATCCCGCGCGTTGCGCGCTGATCGACGCCAATTCCGATCCCGATACGGTTGCCGGGCGTGTCTGGACGGCGCTGCGCGAACGTCTTCTTCCCACGCCCTCTTCGGTGATTTCCGCATGAGCCGGCGTCAGATTGAGCGCGAAACCGCCATTGCGCATCCGCGTGAGACGTCGAGGCTGTTCGGGCATCGCGACGCCGAGACGGCGCTGCTGACCGCCTACCGCAGCGGGCGCATCCCGCATGCCTGGCTGATCGGCGGGCCGCAAGGGATCGGCAAGGCAACGCTGGCCTACCGCATGGCGCGCTTCGTGCTCGCCCATGGCCAGCCGTTGGCGCCGTCCGTGCAGCACGCCCCAGACCTTGCGATCGATCCCGATGACGCCGTGGCGCGGCAGGTTGCGGCGAGCTCGCATGGCGGCCTGTTGACGCTGGAGCGCACCGCGAACGACCGCGGCGTGATGCGCACCGTGATCACCGTCGACGAGACGCGCGAGACGATCGGCTTCTTCGGCTCGACGGCCGCGGCCGAAGGCTGGCGCGTCTGCATCGTCGATACCGTCGACGAGCTCAATCCAAACGCGGCCAACGCACTGCTGAAAATCCTCGAAGAGCCGCCGCAGCAATCGCTGTTCCTGCTCGTGAGCCACGCGCCCGCACGCGTGCTCGCCACGATCCAGTCGCGCTGCCGCAAGCTGCGCCTGCGCCCGCTCGCCACGGACGACGTGATCGGTGCTGCGGCTGCGGCGGCCGACCTCGACCCGAACGATCCCGCGCTGCGCGAGGCGGCGGAGGCCTCCGAGGGCAGTGTCGCGCGGGCGCTGACGCTGCTCGGCGGTGATGCGCTCAAGCTCCAGCAGCGCACGGCAGCACTGCTCGCGCGTCTGCCGCAGGTCGATCCGCGCGAACTGCACACGCTCGGCGATTCGCTCGGCACCAGCGACCGCGTCGCACTTGCCGCCTTCATCGACGGCATCGACCGCTGGATCGCCGAGCGCCTGCATGCGGATGAAGCCAATGCCAACCAGAACCTGCCGCGCCTTGCGCGGCTAGCTGAGGTATGGGAAAAGATCGTCCGCGCCGCGCGCGACACCGAAACCTACAATCTGGAGCGCAAGCCCTTGGTTTTCTCGGTGTTCGGCTGGCTGGCGGACGCAACGCGCTAGAGCATGATCCGGAAAAGCGCGGAGCGGTTTTCCGAAAAGATCATGCGCAAAACAACAACCTGACGCAGGTTCGTTTCCAAATTTTTGAGAAGCCGGTAAAGGAATTCGTCGTGGCAACGCGAGCTAAGAAAACCGCCAAGGGCAAGAGCAGCAAGAAGAAGGCTGCAAAGGTGCTTGCGCGCAAAGCTGCCAAAAAGACCAAGAAGGCAGCCGCTAAGAAGAGCGTGAAGAAGAACGCTGCGAAGACGGCAAAACGGGCTGGCAAGAAGGCTACCAAGAAGCAGGTCGTCGCCAAGAAGGCGGTGAAGAAAGCGGCCAAAAAGCCAGCCAAGGCTCCAGCGAAGAAGGTGGCCAAGAAGGCGAAGGTGACTGCGCCTGCTGCGATCGCAGCGTCGGCTCCTGTCGTCGCGCCGACGAAGGCTGTGAAGCCCAGGGTATCGAAGCCCAAGGAATCGAAAAAGGCGCCGCGTGCGCCGAAGCCCGCCACGGTCGCAGCTCCGCAGGCCACTGCTCACGTTGCCGCGCCCGCGCGCGACAACGTCTTCTACATCACGACGGCGATCGCTTATCCCAATGGCAGCCCGCATATCGGCCACGCCTACGAAGCGATCGCGACCGACGTGCTGGCGCGCTTTGCGCGGCTCGACGGCAAGGACGTGTTCTTCCTGACCGGCACCGACGAGCACGGTCAAAAAATGGTTCAGACGGCCGCCGGTGAGAACATGTCCGTCTCCGCGCTCGCGGCGCGCAATGCCGGCCGCTTCAAGGAGATGGACGAGCGTCTGAACGTGTCGTTCGACCGCTTCATCCGCACCACCGAAGAGCAGCATCATCGCTCCAGCCAGGAGATCTGGCGACGCATGGAAGCGAACGGCGACATCTATGCCGACATCTATTCGGGCTGGTACTCGGTCCGTGACGAGGCGTATTACGCCGAGGACGAGACGCGCCTGAACGATGACGGCGTACGGCTCGGACCGCAGGGCACGCCGGTCGAGTGGGTCGAGGAGAAGAGCTATTTCTTCCGCCTGTCGGCGTACCAGGACAAGCTGCTCAAACTTTATGCGGATCATCCCGATTTCATCGGGCCGGACTCCCGCAAGAACGAGGTGGTGAGCTTCGTCAGAGGGGGGCTGCGCGATCTCTCGATCTCGCGCACCACCTTCGATTGGGGCGTGAAGGTGCCCGGCGACGAAGAGCACGTGATGTATGTCTGGGTCGACGCGCTGACCAACTACATCACCGGCGTCGGCTTCCCCGACGAGAGCGACAACAGCTGGCGCTATTGGCCGGCCGACGTGCACATCATCGGCAAGGATATCATCCGTTTCCATGCGGTGTATTGGCCGGCGTTCCTGATGTCGGCAGGCATTCCGCTGCCAAAGCGGGTCTATGCCCATGGCTTTCTGTTCAACAGGGGCGAGAAGATGTCGAAGTCGGTCGGCAACGTCGTCGATCCCTTCAATCTCGCCGACCAGTACGGCGTCGACCAGATGCGCTATTTCTTCCTGCGCGAGGTGCCGTTCGGCCAGGACGGCAACTACAACCACGAGGCCATTGTCGCGCGCATCAACGCCGATCTCGCCAACGATCTCGGCAACCTTGCGCAACGCTCGTTGTCGATGATCGCCAAGCAGCTCGGCGGCGTGCTGCCGGAGCCCGGCGAGTTCAGCGACAACGACAAGGTGATCCTTGCGATGGCCGACGGCATGATCGCCACGTCACGCGAAGCAATGGCGACGCAGCAGATCCATCACTGGCTCAACTCCGTGTGGGCCGTGGTTGCGGAGGCCAACCGCTATTTCGCGGGCGAAGCGCCGTGGGCGCTCGCCAAGACCGATCCTGTCAGGCAGAAGACGGTGCTCTATGTCACCGCCGAAGTCGTGCGCCAGATCGCGATCCTGGCCCAGCCGGCGATGCCGACCGCCTCGGGATTGCTGCTCGACAGCCTCGGCATCCCCGCAGCCGAGCGCAACTTCGCGGCGCTCGGTGGCACCTCGCGCATCGCTCCGGGCTCGACGCTGCCTGCGCCGAAACCGGCGTTCCCGCGCTACATCGAGCCGGCGGCCTGAAGGCGGTCGCGCGATGTTGGTCGACAGTCACTGCCACCTGGATTTTCCGGACTTCGCGGAAGATCTCGACGGGATCGTGTCGCGTGCGCGTGCGGCCGGCGTCAAGCGCATGGTCACGATCTCGACGCGGGTGCGGAAGCTGCAAGATCTCGTCAACATCGCCGAGCGCTATGACGATGTCTATTGTTCGGTAGGCACTCATCCGCACAACGCGGATGAGGAGGACGGCATCGCGCCGGATGAGCTGATCGCGCTGACTCAGCATCCCAAGGTCGTCGCGCTCGGCGAAGCCGGGCTCGATTATTTCTACGACAACGGCTCGCCGGAGGCGCAGGCGAGGGGCTTTCGCGCCCACATCGCTGCCGCCCGCGCCACCGGCCTGCCGCTGGTGATCCACACCCGCGAAGCGGACGAGGATTGTGCCCGCATCCTAGAGGAGGAGGCCGGACGCGGATCGTTTCGCGCGGTGCTGCATTGTTACACCGGCGGGCGTGAGCTGGCGCTGAAGGCGGTTTCGCTTGGGCTCTATATCGGCTTCACGGGTATCCTGACCTTCAAGAAGTCGGAGTCCCTGCGCGCGCTTGCGGCCGAACTGCCGCCAGATCGTATTCTGGTTGAAACAGACTCGCCCTATCTTGCGCCCGGAAAATTCCGCGGCAAACGCAACGAGCCGGCCTATGTGGTCGAGGTTGCAAAGGTGCTCGCTGAGGCGCGCGGCGTGTCGTTGGATGAGATCTCGCGCCAGACCACCGAAAACTTCTTCCGTCTGTTCTCAAAGGTGAAGGCTTCAGGAGACGCATGACGCTGACGCTGACGATCCTGGGCTGCGGCTCCTCCGCCGGCGTGCCGCGCCCGGCGCTCGGCTGGGGCGCCTGCGATCCCAACAATCCCAAGAATCGCCGTCGCCGCTGCTCCCTGCTGGTCGAACGAAAATCCGAGCACGGCACCACACGCATCGTGATCGACACGTCGCCGGACCTGCGCGAGCAGTTGCTTTCGACCAATGTCGACCACATCGACGCGGTGTTCCTGACCCACGAGCACGCCGATCAGACCCATGGCATGGACGACCTGCGCTCGGTCGTCATGCATATGCGACGCCGCATCCCGACCTACTTCAACCTGTCGACCGCCAAGGACATCATGGCGCGGTTCTCCTACTGCTTCATCTCGCCGGAGGGCAGCGACTATCCGCCGATCCTGACGCGGCATTCGATCGAGGCGGGCGAAAGCCAGACCATCCTGGGGAAGGGCGGCGCGGTGACCATGACCGCCTTCCTGGTGCAGCACGGCAACATTCCCGCGCTCGGCTACCGCATCGGGGATGCCGCCTACACACCGGACCTCAACGACATCCCGCGCGAGAGCTGGGGCGCATTGGAAAATCTGGACCTCTGGATCGTCGACGGCCTGCGCTACACCAATCATGTCAGCCATTTCAGCATCAACGATGCGCTGTCGTGGATCGAGCGTTTCAAGCCGAAGCGTGCGGTCATTACCAACATGACCGCCGACGTCGATTACGAGGTCATCAGGCAGTCGCTGCCTACGGGCGTGGTACCGGCCTATGACGGGCTGCGGCTGGAGACGCACTAAACCCGCGGTGGAAATTCTCTTGCCAGGCGGCATACGCCTTGCTTGCGCCGGCCCCATCATGTTGATCTAACGTCTGAAAGACAGGCGTTTGACAGGGCGATATTCAAGCAGGACCGGGACCGGATGTGCAGTCGCCGGGTCGGTTGAATCGCCTCGTGCGAGGATGGGGATTGCGTTTGGCAGGCGACGATGTAGCGGCTCGGGGACTGGTGCGACGTGCTCTGGATCTCCTTTATCTCGGCGCGGGCTACGCCGCGGGCGTCTTCCTTGTTGCGATCTTTGCAATCATGATGGTCATGTCGGTCGGGCGTCAGTTTGCGATCAACATTCCCGCAGGCGACGATTTCGCGTCCTGGTGCATGGCTGCAATGGCTTTCCTCGGCCTCGCGCACACCTTCAAGCGCGGAGAGATGATCCGCGTCGGCCTGCTGCTGGAGCATCTGCACGGCCGGACCAAGCAGGTCGCGGAGATCGTCGCGCTGGGCATTGCCACCGCGTTCATCCTCTATTTCACCCGGCATGCCGTGCAGATGACCTACGATTCCTGGCGCTTCAACGACGTGGCGCAGGGCGTCGTCGCGCTTCCGCTCTGGATTCCGCAGCTTGGCTTTGCCGGCGGCCTTGCGATCCTGTCGATCGCGCTGATCGATGAAATGGTCAATGTCGTCGGCGGCAACCGGCCGAGCTACGAGAAGGGCTCGCCGGACGAGACGCCCGACGAGTTCATCGAGCGCATCTCGCAGGGCGGCGGAGGTTGACCATGGCCAATCTCGGCATGATCGAGCTGTCGTTCGTCCTGCTCGGCGTCATGATCCTGCTGCTGGGCAGCGGCGTCTGGATCGCGGTCTCGCTCGGGCTGGTCGGCTTCGTGGCGATGGCGCTGACCACGAGCCTGCCACTCGGCTCGGTGCTTGCAACCACCACCTGGAGCGCAAGCTCGTCCTGGACGCTGGCCGCGCTGCCGTTGTTCATCTGGATGGGAGAGATTCTTTTCCGCACCAAATTGTCGGAGGAAATGTTCCGCGGTCTGTCGCCCTGGGTGCAGTGGCTGCCGGGGCGGTTGACGCATGTGAATGTGATCGGCTGCGGCATCTTTGCGGCGGTGTCGGGCTCGTCGGCCGCGACCTGTGCGACCATCGGCAAGATCGCGCTGCCGGAACTCGACAAGCGTGGCTACGACAAGGGCCTGAGCCTCGGCTCGCTCGCGGGCTCCGGCACGCTCGGCCTCTTGATTCCGCCGTCGATCCCGATGGTGGTCTATGCGGTCACGGCGAACGTCTCCGTGCTTCAAGTGTTTCTCGGCGGCTTCCTGCCGGGCGTGCTCGTGATTGTGCTCTATTCCGGCTACATCATCATCTGGTCGCTGCTCAACCCGAAGAAGATTCCCCCGCGCGATCCGCCGATGCCATTCCGGCAGAAGCTCCGCGAGTCGGGCAAGCTCGCGCCCTGCCTGCTATTGATCCTGGCGGTCTTCCTTTCGCTCGTTCTCGGCTTTGCGACAGCGACCGAATGCGCCGCATGGGGTGTCTCGGGCGCGCTGCTGCTGGCGTGGTGGAGCGGCACGCTCACGCGCAAGAATTTCCTCGAGAGCATCATGAGCGCGACGCGCCTGACCTGCATGATCATGCTGATCCTGGCAGGCGCGGCCTACACCACGGCTGCGATGGCCTATACGGGTATTCCGGCGGCGCTCGCCACCTGGGTCCAGGGGCAGCAGCTCACACCAAGCATGCTCGCCCTCTATCTCAGCATCATGTACATCATCCTGGGATGCCTGATCGACGGCATCTCGATGATCGTCCTGACCGCCGTCATCGTGCTGCCCATGGTCAAGCAGGCTGGCCTCGATCTGGTCTGGTTCGGCGTCTATCTCATCATCCACGTCGAGATGGCGCAGATCACGCCGCCGGTCGGTTTCAACCTGTTCGTGCTCCAGAACATGAGCGGCCGCGATACGTTCACCGTCGCGCGGGCGGCATTTCCATTCTTCATTCTGCTGCTAGCCGCCGTGTTCATCATCACGGAGTATCCGCAGATCGTGATGTTCTTGCCCAAGCTTGCTTTCCCAGACTGACATACCGCTTTTCAAATTGACTGTGAGGAGAAGCCCGATGATCTCTCGTTTAGTCCGCGCATCCTTGATCGCCGGCGTCGTGATGGCCGCGACACCTGCTTTGGCCCAGACCAAATGGAATTTGCCGGCAGCGTATCCTGCCGACAATCCGCACTCCGAAAATCTGGTCGCCTTCGCCAAGGACGTCGAGGCCGCCACGTCCGGTAAGCTCCAGATCACGGTTCATCCGGGCGCCTCGCTGTTCAAGGCGCCCGACATCAAGCGCGCCGTGGTGACCGGGCAGGCGCAGATGGGCGAGGTGCTGCTGTCGATCCACGAGAACGAGGACCCGCTCTTCGGCGTCGACGTCGTGCCGTTCCTCGCGACCAGCTTCCCCGACGCGATGAAGCTGTATCAGGCCTCCAAGCCTGCGATCGCCAAGAAGCTCGATGCGCAGGGTCTCAAGCTGCTGTTCGTCGTGCCCTGGGCGCCGCAGGGCGTCTACGTCAACAAGCCGCTGACGACGATCGAGGACATGAAGGGCTTGAAGTGGCGCGCCTACAATGTCGGTACCGCGCGCATCGGCGAACTGGTCGGCGCGCAATCGGTCACGATCCAGGCTGCCGAACTGCCGCAGGCGCTTGCGACCGGCGTCGTGAACTCCTTCATGTCGTCGGGCGGCACGGGCTATGACGCGAAGGCTTGGGAGTCGCTCAAATACTTCTATGACGTGCAGGCCTGGATTCCGAAGGACTACACCTTCGTCAACAAGGCCGCGTTCGAGGCACTCGACAAGCCGACCCAGGAAGCCATCCTCAAGGCAGCCGCGACGGCGGAAACCCGCGGCTGGAAGGCCTGGCAGGACAAGAGCACCTGGTACATCGAACAGCTCAAGGCCAAGGGCATGACGGTGGAGCCGCCGAGCCCCGCGCTGAAGGCCGGCTTCCAGAAGATCGGTGAGCAGCTCACCGCCGACTGGCTCAAGAAGGCCGGGCCCGACGGCCAGGCGCTGATCGACGCCTACAAGAAGATGTGAGACTGGCGAGGCCTTCCGCTCACCGCTTTCCGGCGCGTGGGCGGAAGTCTTCTCCTCGATCTCGCGGCAACCTCACCATGCGTAACGCAGCATGGCCTTGCCGGTATAGGACTGCACGAGGCTCGACACCTCGCTGTCGAAGTTCGCCGTGGCGGACCAGCCGTTGAGGTCGCGCAGCTCGATCGCAACGCCCGTGAGCGCCGCGTTCGGCGCCAAAGCCGTACCGCCGACGATGACGCCTTGGCCGGGCAGGGACTGGAACGCAGCTGGGATCGATTGTCCCGCGCTGAAATCATGCGCCCAGGCGAGCCGACCGCGCAGGCTCAGCACACTTCCCAACAAGACAAAGGACGTGCTCGTGCGCAGGCCGAGCTCGGTGCGGCTGTCCGTGAAGCCGTCGCTGCCGGACGTGCTCTGCAACGCATTGGCCGTGGAGGGCGGCTGCGCGATATTGGATGGGAGGCGGAAGGTGGTGATTTGCGCCGCCGCATAGGGCGTGATGCCGAGCCAGGGCGTGGCAAAACGATAGCCGCCTTCGAGGCGGCCGGAATAGGTGTTGGCGTTGATCGCGGCATTGAGCTGCCCCGTGCCGGCCGGCGTCACCTGATAGTCGCCGGTGATGGCCTGCCAGCCATAGGCGAGTGCGGTCGCGACATAAGCCGAACCGGTCATGTGTCTGACGAAGGCGCCGGCCTGGAACAGATCGGAGCGGCCGCTGGAAAAATTGTTGGCAAAGCCGGTGCCGCCGCCGGCGAGCGCAAAGCCCATCCGTGTCTGCGGCGAGAGAGAGTAGTCGGCACCGGCTACGGTGCCGAAACTGCGGCTGGCCGAGCCGCTGCCGCCGGTCGAGACCTGCGAGCCACCGAAGCTGGCAGCCCAGACGCTCCATTGCGAGGCGGCGAGCGAAGGCCTGCCGTAGATCGCCCCATAGGCCTCGCGTCCGATGCCGCCATGCGTCAGGTCGTTTCCGATCTCGGCGTAGGCTGCAAGCTCTGCATCGAACTCAGCCGGGCCGATACCGCGGCCCTCGACGGCAGGATTGAGCAGGGTCTGCGTGAACTGCGTCATCGCGAGGAACGTGGCCTGTGCCGTCTCGGGCTGCACGGCGCGATCGGCGCCGCCGCCGAAGACCCGCCGCATGCCGAACCGCGCCGGATCGGTCAGGCCCGGCGGTTCGGCGTTCCAGCCGTAGGCTGGCGGAATGCCGCCGCCATTGCCAAATCCGGCCCCCGAGAAACCCGGCGGCTGCGAGCCGCCAAATGCAACGCCTGCGGGATTATTGAAGCCACCCGGAGCATTCGGCCCGCCAGGCCCAGGTCCCAGCGCGCCCGCGAAGGCGCCGAACTCGCGCATGGCCTGCGCGGCGGCCGCGTTGGGCAGCAACAGTCCAGCCGTCAATAGCAGCAGCGTCAGACGCGCAGGCGCGTCCGCACTCACGACACCAACCGCATGAAGCGCCCCAACCGCACCGGTCGCCGGCCGCGCAGCCCTGCGCGGCGAATCATCTGGAAGCGGCGAATCCGACGACGCGGAATCGTAAATGCGTCTCTAACGTTTTCCAATCTTTTCCTGTCGTGTCTCGATGTCGTCGAGGCTGCGCGCTCGGTTTCCGACAACGCACAATCGCCGCGCAGACGCAGCTTATGTTTCCCGATATTTCTGAAGCCTCGATCGGCTCAGGCCGAGATCGCCTTCGCTGATCCGACTTCGCTGCGCAGCAGGAATTTCTGGATCTTGCCGGTCGAGGTCTTCGGGATCGGCCCGAACACGACCGCCTTGGGCGTCTTGAAGCCGCTCATCTGCGATCGGCAGAACGCGATGATCTCGGCTTCGCTCGCGCTGGCGCCGTCCTTCAGCTCGACGAAGGCGCAGGGCACCTCGCCCCATTTCGGATCGGGCTTGGCGACCACGGCGGCGAACAGCACGGCCGGATGCTTGTAGAGGATGTCCTCGACCTCGACGGAGGAGATGTTCTCGCCGCCGGAAATGATGATGTCCTTGGAGCGGTCCTTGATGATGACGTAGCCGTGCTCGTCGAGCACGCCGAGGTCACCGGTGTGAAACCAGCCGCCCTCGAAGGCTTCCTTGGTCGCCTTCTCGTTTCTGAGATAGCCCTTCATCACGATGTTGCCGCGGAACATGACCTCGCCGATGGTCTCGCCGTCGCGCGGCACCTCTTGCATCGTCTGCGGATTGATGACGGTGACGTCTTCCTCGAGCGGGTAGGGCACGCCCTGCCGGCGCTTCATGCGCGCGCGTTCGGCGGGCGGAAGCTCGTCCCAGCCGGGTTGCTCGGCGCAGACGGAGGCGGGGCCGTAGACCTCGGTCAGCCCGTAGACATGCGTCAGCTTGATGCCGATGCTTTCGGCGCCTTCGAGCACGGCGACCGGCGGCGCGGCGCCTGCGATCAGGCCGACGACGCGACGGGCAGCGTTGCCTTTGGGCGCATCGGGCGCGTTGATCAGCGTGTTGTAGACGATCGGAGCGCCGCACATGTGGGTGACGCCGTGCTGTCTGATCAGCTCGAAGATTTTGGTCGGCTCGACCTTGCGCAGACAGACATTGACGCCGGCGGCCGCCGCAACGGTCCAGGGGAAGCACCAGCCGTTGCAGTGGAACATCGGCAGCGTCCAGAGATAGACCGGATGCTGACCGAGATTGCCGGCGAGGATGTTGCTGACGGCATTGAGATAGGCGCCGCGATGATGAGTGACGACGCCCTTGGGATTTCCCGTGGTGCCCGAGGTGTAGCTCAGCGCGATCGCGTCCCATTCGTCGGTCGGCAGGACCGCGATGAAACTCGGGTCTCCGAGCGCGAGCGCCGCCTCATATTCGATCTCGCCGATGCGCTTGCCGCCCTTGAAGGCGGCATCGTCGACGTCGATCACGAACGGCTTTGGCCCGGTCATCTGTGCGAGTGCGTCGGTGATGACGCCGGAGAATTCCGGATCGACCAGGATGATCTTGGCCCCGCCATGGTCGAGCTGGAACGCGATCGAGGGCGCATCGAGACGGATGTTGAGCGCGTTGAGCACGGCACCCGTCATGGGGACGGCGAAATGCGCCTCGTTCATCGCTGGGATGTTCGGCAGCATCGCCGCCACGGTGTCGCCGACGCCAATGCCCTTGCCGGCGAGATAAGAGGCAAAGCGGCGGCAGCGCTCATGAGTCTGCGCCCAGGTGAAGCTGCGGCCCTCATAGACCGTGCTGACGAGATCGGGATACACCGCAGCGCTGCGCGCGAGGAAGCTCAGCGGGCTCAGCGGCACATAGTTGGCGGGGGTCTTGTCGAGGCCGATATTGTACTGGTTCTGCCGCTCACTCATCGACACCTCCTGAAAACGCCTCAAAGGAATCCGATCGAAATCCAGGGGAAGATCGCGACGATGATCAATCCCACCAGCAGCGCCAGCAGATAGCCCCAGATCGGCCTGATGCCTTCGGCCGGATCGACGCGTCCGATGGCGCAGGCGGCATAATAGCCGACGCCGAAGGGTGGGGCGAATAGCCCGATACCCATGGCGAGAATGATCACCATGGCGTAGTGCACCTCGTGCACGCCGACGGCGCGGGCGATCGGGAACAGCAGCGGCCCGAACAGCACGATCGCCGGGATGCCCTCGAGCACGCTGCCGAGAATGGTGAAGGCCAGGATCGAGACGGCGATGAAGGTTGCGGCTCCCCCGGGCAACCCCGTCATGGCCGCCGCCAGCGAGCGCGAGAAGCCTGATTGGGTCAGGCCCCAGGCCATGCCGGTCGCCGTGCCGATGATCAGCAGGATCGCGCCCGACAGCGCTGCGGTCTCGACCAGCATCGGAAACAGCCGCCGCCAGTCGAAGCGGCGGTACACCAGAAGGCCGACCAGGGCGCCATAGACGATGCCGATGGTGGACACTTCGGTGGCGGTCGCGATGCCCTCGACGACGGCGTAGCGGATCACGAAGGGCAGCGCGAGCGCGGGCAGGGCGACGATGAAGGTCTTGCCGATCTCGGATGCCGTGGCGCGGCGGACGTGGCTCATGTCCTCGTGGCGGTAGCGCCACCACACCAGCATGCAGAGCGTGATTGCGAGCACCACGCCGGGCAATAGGCCGCCGGTGAAGAGGGCGGCGATCGACACGCCCGTGACCGAGCCGATCGTGATCAGCACGAGGCTCGGCGGAATGGTCTCGGTTTGAGCGCCCGTCGCGGCAAGAAGCGCGACGAGATCGCCGGGCTTGGCGCCGCGCTGCTTCATCTCCGGGAACAGCACGGGCGCGACCGCCGCCATGTCGGCCGCCTTGGCGCCGGAGATGCCGGACACCAGGTACATGGCGCCGACCAGCACGTAATGCAGCCCGCCGCGGACATGCCCGAGCAGGCTCGCCAGGAACGCCACCATGGCCCGCGCCATGCCGGTCATCTCGATCAGGAGCCCCAGGAACACGAACAGCGGCACCGAGAGCAGGATGAGATGGCTCATGCCCTCGTCCATCCGCCCGACCAGCACCATCACCGGCGTCCGCGTTGTCAGCGCCAGATAGCCGAAGATCGCGAGGCCGAAACCGAACGCAATGGGAACGCCGGCAAACACACAGAAGCCGGCGACGCCGACGAAGAAGATGACGAGGTTGAGATTGCCGAGCGGCCGCAGCGACGGCTCCGCCAGCCAGAATGCGCCGATCAGGACCGCAACCGACAGCACCGCGGCCGCGACGATCCGGTAATCGGCGGCGCGCAGCAGCCGCAGCAAGGCGAACGCCGCCATCAGGCTGATGCCGGCCGGCAGTGCGGTAGCGCGCCACATATTCGAGATCTGCAGCGCCGGTGTGGTGATGTAGCTCTCTTCGTAAGCATAGTCGCAGGACGGCCAGACGATCAGCGCCAGGAACGCCAGCGCCGCGCAGGTTGCGACCAGATCGAGATAGGCCCGCATCGCCGGCCTGGCGCTGGCCACGACCGCGGTCATGCGCATGTGCTCGGAGCGGCGGAACGCGACCGCCGCACCCAGCATGGCGAGCCACAGGAACAGGATCGAGGCGAGTTCGTCCGACCAGATCAGCGGCCGGTGCAAGCCGTAGCGCGCAACCACGCCGGCAAACAGGATCACGATCTCGGCGACGACCAGGATCGCCGCCGGGAGCTCCACGAGAAGGCCGAGTGCGCGCTCCGTTGAGGCCAGCAGCGAAGGTCGGCGAGGGGACTGAACAGTCGCCTCGCCCGCCACTTCGATCACCTCGACCTCGACATGAGCCATGACGCGGCCTGCGCGTTACGACAGCTTGCCCACCGCCTTTTCCAGGAGGTCCCAGGCCTGATCGCCGTATTTGCCCTTCCACTCGGCATAGAAGCCGGCGGACCGCAGCTTGTCGCGGAACGGCGCCACGGCCGGCTGGTTGAAGGTCAGGCCCTTGGTCGCGAGCTCCTGCTGGAGGTTGGCGTTGAGCTTGGCGGTGTCCGCGCGCTCGTTGACCGCGGCGGCGTTGATGTTCTTGGCGACGATGGTGCGCACGTCCTGCGGCAGCTTTTCCCAGGCTCTGCGGTTGGCCAGGAACCAGAAACCGTCCCACATGTGGTTTGTCAGCGAGCAGTACTTCTGCACCTCGTAGAGCTTTGCGGTCGAGATGATCGCCAGCGGGTTCTCCTGGCCCTCGACGATCTTGGTCTGGAGCGCTGAATAGACCTCGCTGAAATTGATCGAGGCGGGCGCCGCATCGAACGCCTTGAACATCGAGGTCCACAGCGGCGACACCGGCACGCGGATCTTGAAGCCCTTGAGATCGTCCGGACCGGTGATCGGCTTGGTCGACGACGTGGTCTGGCGGAAGCCGTTGTCCCAGATCTTGTCCATGACCTCGAGGCCGGCCTTCTTGATCTCGCCGCGGACATGGGCGCCGAGATCGCCGTCCATGGCCTTCCAGACCGTGTCGTAGTCCGGGAACGCGAAGCCGATGCCGTTGATCGACGCCGCCGGCACCAAGGTCGACAGGATCAGGCCCGACAGCGTGAAGAACTCGACGCCGCCGGAGCGGATCTGGCTCAGCATGTCGGTGTCGGAGCCGAGCTGGTTGTTCGGGAAGATCTGGAGGTCGAACTTGCCGTTGGTCTCGCTCTTGATCGCGGCCGCCATCTCCTTGGCGCGCACGTTCAGCGGATGAGTGTCCGGCAGGTTGTTGGCGTATTTGTAGGTGAACTCGGCGCTCTGGGCGCGGGCCACATGGGGCGCACCGAGGCCGCCCAGAACCGCGGTCGCGGCGGAGGCCTTGAGAAGCGTGCGTCGGGAAAAGCTCATGGGTCTGCTTCCTCGGAAGGTTTGTTGTTGTTCTGAGATGCAAACCTATACGGACGTCAGGTCAGAAGGTCATCTGCGATCTCGCGAGGCCTCGCTTATTGCAGCCGGACAAGGTCACGGCAATATCGGCTTTCGGAGAGATGGGGCCGACAAAAAATGCGAAAACAACCCCATGCACAGTAGCCGTCAAAGAGCTGGGAGAGCCACCCAGCGCCAGCCCGTAACTGGCCTGGAGCGAAGGTGCAGTGAGAGGAATTGCATCTAAATATCTGATCTAATTGTATATAAAAATATTCCATAATATACCTTATGCGAATTATGGGTATGAACATGGCAAGCAGTTCCCCAAGCTGGTGCGAACCCTACTTCCGGGCCTAGCATCGGGAGCCAACTGACCATTCGGCTGTTAGTCGGATGCTCGCGGACAGGAATTGCAGGAGATCAAATCGCCGCAGCCATGGGAGAGTCGTCATGCAGGAGACCGCTGCCCGCGCCACTGCCTCGCGTGTCATTCCGTTCGATGCTGCCAAGCTCGACCGTCTCATGGAGGACGCCGGCCTCGACGTGTTGGTTGCGACCTCCAAGCACAATGTGCAGTACCTGTTAGGCGCTGAGCGGGCGATCTTCTTCGACTACATGGATGCGCTCGGCGTCAGCCGCTATTTGCCGGTCCTGGTCTATCCCAAGGGCGCACCCGAGAAAGCGATCTATGTCGGCCACCGGCTGGAGGCCCATCAGCGCACGGTCGCGCCGCCATGGGTTCCGCAGCTCCGGGCCGAATCCAATGGGTCAGTCGATGCGATCACGCGGGCCGCAGATCTGATCCGGGATGCTGGCGTGTCCTTGCGGCGCGTCGGAGTCGAGATGGCGTTCCTGCCGATGGATGCTGGCCGGGCACTGGCCGACGCCCTGCCCGGTGCCGAGCTCAAGGACGCCGTCGTGGTGCTGGAGCGGCTGCGGGCGGTCAAGTCGGCGGAGGAATTGGCGAAGCTCAAGACCGCGTCCGAGCTCGTCGTCGCATCCATGCTGGCGGTGATCGCCGGCCACGGTCGGGGCACGACCAAGCAGCAATTGGCGGATGCGTTGCGCCTCGCCGAAGCCAACCGCGGACTGACCTTCGAATATTGCCTGCTCGCCTGCGGCAGCAGCCACAACCGGGCGCCATCGTCGCAGCACTGGGAGCAAGGCGAGGTGCTGTCGTTGGACTCCGGCGGCAATTATCACGGCTATATCGGCGATCTCGCGCGCATGGCCGTATTGGGCAAGCCGGATGCCGAGTTGAAGGACTATCTGGCCGAAATCGAGGCGGTCCAGCGCGCCGCCTTTGCCGCGGTCCGGCCGGGCGCCATGGGCGGCGACATCTACGTCGCGGCCGAGCGGCAGCTCGCCCAGATCACCCAGCGCGACTGCACCGATTTCCTGGCCCACGGCATGGGCCTCGTCAGCCACGAGGCCCCTCGCCTGACCGCCAAGGGCCCTGTTCCCTACGACGACACCGACGCCCGCCAACCGCTCGAAGCCGGCATGGTGGTGTCGATCGAGACCACGATGAAGCATCCGACGCGCGGCTTCATCAAGCTCGAGGACACGGTCGCGGTGACGCCGACGGGATACGAGATTTTTGGCGAAGGCGGCCGCGGGTGGAATCTCGGCGGCAACGCGCTTTAGCGTAGCGGCAGCTGATCGAGCTGGCTCTGCGTCTTCTTGACGACGGCTGCGAGCCAGCTCTGCCTCGGTGCTTTCTTGGCGAAGCATGCGGGTTAGGACAACTCGCTGAGGGACAGGGCGAGCGGATCGTCGATGCTCACCGCCTCCGCTGGCCTGAATGGCCGACGGCGGTGCCCCACCCTCGACCACTTCTGCGCGCGACCAGGATGCCGTTTCGATTCGAGTCGGGCAACTTTCGGTCTGCGAACCGCGAAGGAAAGTTCGGAGATTGTGAGCCAGTTCATAGAAGCAAGGGCGCCCGGAGCCGCAGAGTTGGATCGCTCTATTGCTCGAAGTGACGGTGCGACCGAAAGGCCCGCGTCAAATTCCATGACCGCACCGGAAATAGCCAAATTGCATGTTTGCGAAGGAAAAAGCGTAATCGTTGTATTTTAGCGCGGGCGCAACGAAGGGCCGCTCGCACCCGGGGAGGCAGAGACATGCGTCGGGATTTGACAATCAAGACCGGCAGCATGGCCGGGACGTCGGATTTCAGGGTGATGGCTCCGATCAAGAAGGGGTTCGTGCCGTCCCTGGATGCGACCACGTACAAGACGCGTGTCAAATACGTGTTGCGGGCGCTGAATGGCGGACGTGCCAGCGCGTATGAATACGAGCTCGCCCGCGTCCTGTCCGACTCCGTGGACCGCGTCGGACGCATACACTCGGTGGGCATCGCCGTGCTCGAACCCGAGGACGACTCCGTGGATGCCGTGGACTATGTGCTGCTGACCGCGACGTTCGACGGCTCCTGGGAAGCCTATGTCCGCGTCATCTGGCAGAAGGCCGCGCGGCTGCTCGACCTCATCTTCTGCAATACCGAGGGCTATTGGCTCGGTCACGAGAACACTTACGAGAACTGGGGCATCTGGCTCAAGAGCATGCAGACCGAAGCCTATTTCCTCTATGCCACCCCCGACCTGACCGTGGATGACACACGTTTCCTGCGGATGGAGGAGCGGGTCTATCGGCGCGCCTCGGGCGACGGCGCCGATCGGATCGTCACGCGGGCCAGGATTCCGTCGCCGGAAGACATTGCGCGACGCTCGATATTCGAGGTCGACGGCCAGATCGGTGTCGATCCGACCAATGCCGGCTTCAGCAAACCGCTCACCATCGAAGCCGCCGGCCGGCCTCCGTTTCACCACGGCATACGCGCGCTGGCGGGGCTCTACCATCTGGCCGACTTCTATCCGCCGGGGACGCATGACGGGGTGGTTCTGCATCGGGCCGCCCACGAGCTGCTGCCGGAATTCGTCACCATGATCAACAACCCTACCTACGCGGAAGGCGTCAAGCGCGCCCGCCGGCGCTATGAAGAGGCCCTGCGCTGGTTGATGACGCCGCCCGACGTCGCGCCGGTACGGCGCAACCTGCCGCTCGCCCTGCCGAACAAACCGCTGTTGCAGGATCCCGGCAACGTGCAAGGCGGGATTCTGACCGCCTACAATTCAGATCACGGCTGCCTGCTGCTGTTGCAGTTCGCCAATCCGGCCGCACTGGCGGCATTTCTCGGCGTCCTGCAGGCGACGGTGACATCCGAAGCCGACGTTCTGACGCCAGGGCAGATCGTCACCAACATCGCATTCACGATCGAGGGGCTGCGTCACGCCGGCCTGTCCGACGAAGAGGTGCGCTCACTGCCGGAAGAATTCGTGCAGGGCATGGAAAGACGCGCCGGCCTGCTCGGCGACGTGCGCTGGAATCATCCCCAGCGATGGCGACTTCCGGCAAGCAACTGGGCGCTCGGGATCAACGCGCCGGACCTGCGCGAAGACGATCCGGCGCCGCGCATCAGCATGAGCTCGGTCCATGCCGTCCTTCAGCTCCGCCTGTTGCTGTCCAAGGATACGCAGACGACGGCGGATGCGAGAAATGCGTTGATGGCCGAAATGAACCGCCTGGTCGACGTGGATGCGGGTGTCAGGCCGCTCTCGATTCAGTGGATGCAGCGGCAGCGCGATGAGTCCTCCGGCATCATGCAGGACCATTTTGGTTTCGCCGACGGTAGTTCGAACCCGGTGCTGCGCGAGGACCAGGCCGGCAGGCGCTATTCCAATCAGGTGCATCTCGGTGAGATTCTGTGCGGCTACCCGAACCTCGCCGACGAGACGGCGCCGCTCGGCGACGCGACCAATCGTGCTCACGCGATGCTCCGCGACGGCAGCTTCATGGCGCTGCGTAAACTGCGACAAGATGTCGAGCAGCTCGAGGATGTCCTGTCCCGCGCTACGCGACAGGCAACCGAGACGGCCGGACCGGACGCACCTGCCCTGACGCGCGAGACGCTGATGGCCAAGATGATGGGACGCTGGCCGACCGGCCATCCCCAGGCCGGCCAACCGCTGACCCCTACTCCGCCCCCCGACGAGCAGTGCAACGACTTCAACTACGACGCCGATCCGCAGGCCCAACTGTGCCCGTATCACGCGCACATACGGCGCGCCAATCCGCGCGCCTCGATCACCAAGGCGGATGCCGGCGCCCGGCCCCCACGGATCGTCAGGCGCGGCATGTCTTACGGTCCGCCTGTCAAGCGTGACGACCCGCAACCCGCCAAATCCGCCCTGCAACAGGAGCGCGGCCTGGTTTTCATGGCCTACAATGCCAGCCTCGGCGAGCAGTTCGAGGTAGTGCAGAGCTGGCTCGCTCGCGGCAACAGCTCGGGTTCGTCCTCGGGGGTAAGCGATCCTTTCCTCGGCCTCGCCGAGCCTGGTCGGCTCCGACATTTTCGTTTCGAGCATAGAGGCCAGACGGTCCGCGTGGCGCTGGACGGCTCGGACCGGCTCCACGACGAACCCCGTCCGTTCGTACGTCTGGAATGGGGAGCGTATTTCTTTGCGCCATCGAAGAAGGCGCTTGCCGATCTGCAGCAATGGGCGGCCAGCCAGGGGCGCAAACCGGCAGTGGTGTGGAGCGTGGAGCAGGGGGAAAAGGAGATCGCGCGTCTGCGCCTGATCGAGAGCCGGCAGGGCGAAGCCGCGGGGATGGCCGCGTGGAAGACGGCGCTCGAAGATCCGGATTCCGCCTCGCATTTCGTCAACGCGTCAATTTGGGCTGCGATCCGCGAGCGCCACAGCGGCGCGCTCCGCACGCCCTTCGGGGTCTTGGTGGCCGACCGCGACATGGTCTCCCAGGTCTTTGCCGATTCCGACACCAAGCTGACCATCACCGGCTACCTTCCCCGCATGCTGCGGTCGTTCGGCATCCTCTATCTTGGCCGCGACGCCGGGCAGCCAGACGAAGTCTACGAGCATGAATCCGCAGCCTGCAACGCTGCGATCATGGCCCTCGACCAACCCGCCGCATTCGAGCTGGCGCGCGCGGTCACACAGAAGGTGCTGGGCTTCATGGTCAAGCAGACGATTGGTTATGCCGCCGAGGACGGCGAAGCGAGCTGGGAACTGACCGTCGACGTGCACGAATTGGTGGATCCGCTGCTCGCCACCTTCTGCGAAGCATGGTTCGGATTGAGCGAAGAGGGGGGCCATTTTCGCCGCGTCGGCTATCGCTGGGATTGGAAGCCGGGCGAGCCGCCCGGTTATCCCGGCCATTTCCTCTCCCCTTCGCGCTACATCTTCCAGCCGCATCCGAACAAGACAGTGGAGGCGGTCGGTGCGGCTCATGGCGAGGCTGCGCGCCGTGCCATGGAAAGTTTCCTGAAGCAGTTCGGGCCGACAAACGGACCAGTCACGAAGGCGGTTTATAACTCGCCGCGCGGAACGGGCGACATACCCTTCGTGGCGCGCACGATCGCCGGCGCCATGATGGGTTTCATTCCGACTGTCGACGGAAACCTGCGCAGGATATTGAACGAATGGCTGCGCGAAGGCACGCTGTGGGCGTTGCGCGCTCGCTATGCCGGCACCGTGGCGGAGAACTACACCGACGCCCTCAACCGGCTGAGAGACGACTTCATCCCAACCATGCAACTGCGTGCGGTGCCCGAACTGATCTGGCGGACAGCCATCGTTTCGCACACCATCGGAGATGTCGAGATCAGGCCGGGAGACGTCATCGTCGCCGGCGCGGTTTCCGCCACCCAGCAAAATCTCGCCGAAGGTCGTCAGGACATCTATCACGCCTTCGGCGGCAACCGCAGGGTCGTGGGGCATCCCACGCATTCATGTCCCGGAGCAGACCCGGCACTGGCAGTGATGCTGGGTTTCTTCAGCGCACTGGTGGAGACGCCGCTACCCCTGCGCGCCGGCCCCATTCCCATGAGCCTGACGATGGACGGAAGGGTTGCCGCGCCGCCGAGCCCACCTCAACCCTAGAGGCGTATAAGGCGGAATGGGTTTGCACATGCCCAGACAATCATACAAAGCGCGATGACGTTTCATCCTGATCGCACTGCGCTTTGGCTAGACAGCATAATGCTGATCGCTTCCGAGCTGATCGCTGGCGTAGATGACGGGTGTGCCGATGACGAACCGGATCGCCTGCTCCGCATGCCAGTGCATGCCGAGCGGCTGCAGTTTCTCGGCGGCTTCCGTAATGGTCTGGCGGGCCGCCCCGTCCTGCCCCTGCCCCGCGAGAAGCTCGCCGCGCAGGACGAGGTTCAGGGCCGCATCGCGCAGTGACCCGCGCCTGCCTGCGGAGATCTCCGCGCGCCGCAACCAGCGCTGGCTTAGTGCAAAATCTTGGCGTTGGGCTGCGAGTTTCGCGAGCGAGCGGCATGCTGCCGCCTCGCCCAGCCGCTCGCCTTCACGCGCGCGGCGCAGGACATGGGCGGCGTACCGCCGTGCCGTATCGACATCACCTTCGGCTGCTGCTGCCTCGACCAGCCAGCTATATTGAACCGACGTGTAGAAGTGGAAGTTTCGCCTTTCCATCCATTGCGCGGCGTTCCGCAACTGCTGCAAACCGTCGGCATCGCCGGTCGCCGACCAGCGGGCAAATCCGGACGCGGCGCGGCAGGCCGCCAGCAGCAGCAGGCTGCGCATATTCTCGGCAACACGCGCTCCCTCGACGGCGAGCCGCTCCGCCTCCTGCCAGCGACCTTGCCAAACCAGTACGACCGAAACCCAATTGCGCACCGAATTGACGACCGGGTGGGTCGAGCCTTCGACCAGGGCCATCGCCTCTCTGAAGCAGTCGTGAGCGCCGTCGAAATCTCCGCGATCGGCCAGCACACTACCTTTGCACGACAACGCGTAGGCCGTGCCGATGGCGATCGCGCCATGCCGGCGGCTTCGTTGCTGCTTGGCTGAGATGGCAGCGTCGATCAAGGTGATGGCTTCGTCGTATTGGCAGCCTGCTGCGAGAATCTGGCCCAGTGAAGCTTCGATCTGGGCGATCATGCGGTGGTCGCCGAGCTTGCGCGCCAATTCCAGTGCTGTCCGTGTGTGTGTCACGCCCTCCCGAAAGCGGCCGAACCCGTAGCACATGTAACCGAGCCATTCATAGGCACTGGCCATCGCGCCGATGTCGCCGAGCGAGGTCGCGATCGCGACCGCCTGCTCAAAGACGGTGGTGTCGTCGGTCAACGACATCGGGTCGAAAATGTTGACCAAACCTAATTTATTGGCCAGCAAGCACCAGCGCAGCGACTGCTCGCGCGAGCGATCCGGCACGCGATCCAGCGATTGCATGGCGACCTGATATTGCGCACGGGCACGGTCCAGCGCGAATGCCGCCATGGCCTTGTCGCCGGCGCGCTCGGCATAATGGGCCGCGCTCTCCCAATGACCTGCGCCGCGCGAGTGGTAGGCCAGCCCTTCCAGCGTGTCTTCGCGATCGGCCTGCTCGGATCGTGCCAGCAATTCGCCCTGGATGCGCTTGTGCAATGCCTGACGCTCGTGCAGGCCGATCGTGTCGTACACTGCGTCCCGCGTGATGCCATGTTTGAAGCGTAGGACGCCGCCCGCTGGATCGGCATAGAGAAAATCTGCGTCGGCCAATGCCCGCACCTTTGCCGGGTCTGGTTCGCTGCCGCAGGCCGAAACCAGCAACCCGTGCGGCACCGTGTTTCCAATGACCGCCGCGGCGCGCACTACGTTCACCTCATCCGGCGGCAGGCGCGCCAATCGCGAGGCGACCAGCGTTGCGATCCATCCCTGCTTGCTGCGTATTTCGAACGAAAGAGGATCGTTGGCCGCTATGGAGTGGCACAGCTCTTCGATGAACAGCGGCACCCCGCCAGCATAAGCGTGAACGCGGGCCACCAGGAACGGATCGGCCTGTGGCACCCAGCGTCGGACAGCCAGATCAGTTTCCGGGCCTTGGAACGGCTCCAGCTGCAGGTGAGGCGCGCTGGAAATCCATTCGGTGCCGTCGTCGCGCGGCCGGCTGGCGAGGATGACGCGCGGTCCATTGGGCAATTGCAGGAGGGCCTCCAGCAGCTGCCGGCTCGCGTCGTCGGACCATTGCCAGTCGTCGATCACCAGCACCAACGGCCCCTGCGCCGACAAGACGGTAAAGAATCCGAGCAGGTCACCGACCACGCCGTCGACGGTCATCCGGCCGCCGCGCGCATCGGCGCCGGTCGACGCCAGCGCGAGGATCGATTCAGCACGCGGACCGAGCTGGGCGGCCCATGGCTGCAGGCCTGCGCGGGCAATCTCGTCGGCCTCGACGACAGATGCGTCCAGTCGGATTCCCAGGTAGGCGCGCAGCATTTGCAGGAATGGTTGCAGGACCTCGGCACCGACATAACTTTCGCAGCTGCCCCGCAGCAGCTTGAACTGTTCAGTACCACAGTGTCGCAACACTTCTTCCAGGAGGCGCGTCTTCCCGAGCCCGGGACCGCCGACGACGACCACGCAACGTTGCCTGGCCGGGTGGGCCTGGACGAGAAAGCCGGTCAGAACGTTGAAAATCTCGTTGCGACCAATAAAGGGCGTCAGGCCGCGACGAGAAGTTGCCTCGAAGCGGCGGGTCGCCGTGCTTCGTCTCAGCACCACGCGCGCCTGCGGCATTCGGGTCGCTGCACCCGATGTCTGAAGACGGTCGCCGAGCTCGAAAAAATTTGCATGCGGACCAAGGGCATCGATGCTAGCCAGGATCTGACCCGGGGCAGCGTAGCGCGACAGGTGCGCCGCCGTGTTCACGACATCGCCGATCAGGTCGTACCGGCCGGACTCGATATCTCCCTCCGTCAGGAGCAAGGTGCCGGCGTGGATACCGGAATGCATTTGAAGCGGCATCAGAGCCGGCGACACGCCATCGTGGCGTAATTGCCCGACCCACTGGTGAATATCGAGTGCCGCTTCCGCGGCACGACGACCGTCATCCTCGCCCGATTGGGGGTAGCCGAACACAGCGAGGGCACCGTCTCCCTGCGTTCTGATGATGCGACCGCCGTGCCTGGCCACCGCGCGATGCCAGATTTCCCGCAGTTGGCTCAGGAGTTCGGAAAGGTGCTCGGACTCGATATCTCGCCCTAAGGCGGTGGACCCCACGAGGTCAGAGAAAAGCACCGTCAATCGATGACGTTCGCCTTTCCGGTCACGGGTCTGCGTATTCATCGTCGATCGCAGCCAACTCGTTGCCGAACGGCAAGCACGGTCTCCGGCTGGTGCCAGATCGGATGCCGCAAGGCAGGATACACACCGGTAGTATCCCGCCTACCCTTCGCGAGCACAAGGTGAAAGCTCGTGGGGTCGCATTCGCCGAACATGGTTCTCGGCGCGGCCGCCTCGACCAAATCTAACCCATTCAAAAGTTTGATTCATTTCCCTTAATGGATAGCGGATGCGGTTCGCGGCACTTGCGAAAGCCGGGCCAGCCCACCTATCCGGCAACTCAAATGCCCAGGGGGCCAGTCCCCGGTGCGCCCACAGCGATTTCAGCACGCAGGAGGAAATCGAAGGTGCACATGATCGCTGAGCCGACGGCTTTGGCTATGAAGGTCCCGGTGGAAGGACAGCGCAAGATGCTCGAGCTGCTGCTCTAGCGTAGCGGCAGCAGATCGAGCCGGCTCTGCGCCTTCTTGACGACTGCTGCGAACCAGCTCTGGCTCGGCGCTTCCTTGGCGAAGCAGGCTGTGAAGGCCGCCATCGCATTGTCTTCGCGGGTCATGTCGCCGCGCGGGTCCTTCTTGTCGACCGCTCTGGCCATCATTTGTTTCCAGATCTTCTCGCAGGCCGTGATCGGGGCCGTCTTTACGGCGTCCGATGTCGCGATGAAGAACACCTTATCGTCCTGGATCGCGACGACGTCGATCTCATGCGGCGGCGCCTTGACACCGCCATTGCCGCGCACGCCGAGCATGGCGACCGCGGCACTCGCCGCTGCAGGCTTGGTGATCGGCAGCTCCGCATAGATGGCGAAGGCGGCGTCCTGGATCGCGTAGTAGTAGAAGCGGTCGGATTTCAACGCTGCGCCGCTCTCCTGCGGCATGCCATCCTCGCGATGCTCGCCCAGCCAATGCCTGAGCAGCGTGGTCGTGGTCACCACCGCTTGCGTCTTGTGACCTTCCGAGGCGAAGCTGAGTCCGTCGAGATGGCCGAAACCGATGTCGTTCTTGAACAGCGTATCGACGTTCGACTTGCCCTCGGCCGGCAGCCCCTTGATCGTAACTGGTCCCACCAGGCCGCCCAGCACGCCTGCCAGCTCCTTGAGTGCGGCATCGTGCTGCTTATAGATCTCGTCGCTCTCCTTGGTCGCCGAGAACTTTGCGATGTAGCGATCGCGCAGGTCGAGATAATGCTCCTCGGGCGCGGCGGCACAGGCGGGCGTTGCCAAGGCGAGCAGGCAGAGCAAGGCGGGTAATCTCATGGCAATGTCCGCAACTGGGAGCTATCTCCAGTCTTTGTGCCGGTGCCGGGCGAGGAGGTTCATCCGCGATGCCGCGCTGTGCTCTTCGCGCGCGACGCACGGCAAGCGATGCGGTCTCCCTCAATAGCTTCGGCCCGGGCCAGACGAGCCGCGCGAACCTCGCGCGCCGCGGAAGTAACGGCACCACCCGTCCGGGCTGATAGGTCCGGCAACGATCTCGCAGCTGCCGGGGGACCGGAAATGCGCACAAACCCCGCAGCGCTGGGCTCCGTTTGGCTGATACTGGTACTGCGCAACCTCTTTCGGGATGGGCTTGCGTGCGCGGGCATAGGCACCCGTGGCAGATCCTGCGGTGCCATGGGCCCACGCCGGAGCCGCAGCCGTGCCCGCCAGCGCTGCGCCGCAGAGCGATTTTGCGATGAAGCCGCGGCGAGAAAGACCCTTATCGGGCTTGTTGCTGGAGGAAGAGCTTGCACCTACCGGCTTGGATTGATCACTCATCAGTCGCCTCCTGGCGGTACCGCCTTGGGCAAGTGGGATTTCCCTGCAACTCACAAACCGTGCCGGAATATTCCTGGTTCCTAAATATCCTCAGGTGACCGCAATCGCAGCGCTGCGCGTCACCACGGATATGCGCTACGGATTCGCACCGAGGCTCGGTTTCGCGGCAACGTTCATCCGAAGCCCGGACGAGCGCCCTACTCTGCCGGCGTGAGTTGCTGCCGACCGAGGCGCATCGCCGTGGTCTCGCGCACGCGGACACGGGCGCGGCGCTTGCGCCACCAGATCACGACGCCGGTGACCGACAGAGCCGCCACGACGAGGCCCATCATCGAGATCAGGATGCGGCCGAACAGCCCGACGATGCGGCCCGAATGCAGCGGGAATTGCGCCTGCACGAAGATGTCGGCGGCGGTGCCGACCCAGGGCAGGCGCTCGCCGATGGGACGGCCGTCCTCGCTGTCGTAATAGAGCTGCGCCGGGCCGACGCCGCCGGCGCCGTGGTCGTCGCCGGGATGAAAGAAGGCGGCGGCATAGACGCCATGGGCCGGGCCGTAGCTGATCGCGCCGACCGGAGTGGTCCACCCTCGCCCCTTGCCGTCGGCCGCCGCGCGCGCCGCGATGTCGGCAAAGCTGACCTTGGGCTCGATGGGGTTGTCGAGATCGCGATAGGGCCGCTGCTCATAGGGCGTCGGGGTGTAGTTCGAGACCATCTTCATCAGCGGCGAGAACACCTCGAAATAGAGGTTCAGCGAGAACGCCGTGAAGGCGATGACGAACAGCACGCCCCAGGTCCACAGGCTGAAGGCCCGGTGGATGTCGAAATTGATGCGGTAGGAGCTGCCCGAGGTCTTGATGGTCCAAGCCGGCGCCCACCGCGCCCAGAAGCCGCGCTGGAGCCGGCGCGTGACTTCAGGCGCCCGCGCCGTCTTGGCGCGCCTCCGCGATGGCAGTGTCAGATAGAAGCCGACGAAGCAATCGATGGTCCAGATGATGGCGATCACGCCGAGCACGCGCATGCCCCAGCGGTCGCTGCCCCAGAATTCCGGGATGTGCATGGTGTAGTGCAGCTTGTAGAGGAACGAGACGAAGTTTTCTCTCGTCACCGGCCACACCGCGCCCCAATAGCGCCGGCCGAGCTCCGCGCCGGTGTTGGGATCGAGGAAGACTTGATTGTAGTCGAGCGGGTAACGCCTTCCGGTCGCTGGATCGATCCGCGGCATGACGAAGAACCACAGCGAGTGGCCTTCCTCCGGCGTCATGAAGAGATAGACGACGCGTGCGCGGGGATCGCGTTGCTCGATCGTCTTCGCGAGCTCGATCGAGGGAATCGCCGGACTCTTGGTGCTGACGTCGAACAAATGGCTGTTCAGGACGTCGTCGATCTCGTGATCCCAAGAGATGATCGCCCCGGTGATGCCGGAGAAGAACAGGAAGCCGGCGGTCAGCAGTCCCGCCCAGCGATGCAGCCTGCCGAATAGTTCTCTCATGGTCTTCCACTCTCATCCCGCAGACCCGGCCGCGATTGCCGAGCCGTCTTGAAGTGAACTCACCAGCGGTAGGTCAACTTGCCGATCGCCTTGCGCCCCTCGGCATACATGCACCCCGACAGGCCGTAGCAGGCAGCGACGTAGCGTGTGTCGGCGAGGTTGGTGACGTTCAGCGACAGCCGCCAATTGTCCCTGGTGTAGGCCAAAAGCGCATCCAGCACGGTCGAGGATCCCACCTTGAAGGTGTTGGCATCATCACCCCAGGTCGCGCCGACATAACGGATGCCGCCGCCGAACTGCAAGCCTGCGAGCGGTCCGTTCTGGAGCGTGTAGTCGCTCCACAGCGAGGCGCGGTTGAGCGGCACGGTGACCGGCGCTTTGCCGACATTCACCGGATCCTGCGTGACCATGGCATCGACATAGGCATAGGCTGCGCGCAGATTCCAGCCGTCGGCGAGCGACATCGTGCCTTCGAGCTCGATGCCGCGCGACTTCACCTGCCCGATCTGTTCGTAAAAGGTCATTGCAGGTACGTACACAGCGACGTTGGCGCGCGTCAGGTCGAAGGCTGCGAAAGTGAACAGCGCGTTCCCGCCGAGCGGCTGGTACTTGACGCCGACCTCGTACTGCACGCCGGTCTCGGGATTGAGCATCTGGCCGCCCGGCCCCGTGGCAAGCACCGGCAGGAATGATTCCGAGTAGCTGAAATAGGGCGCGATGCCGTTGTCGAAATTGTACATCATGGCGGCGCGGCCGGTGAAGGCCGAAGCATCCTTCGAGATCGATGTGTTGGTGATTCCGCTGTCGAGCTGCGTCGTCACGAAATCCTGGCGGCCGCCGAGCTGGAACGACAGCCGGCCGAGCTTGATCTGATCCTGCGCGTAGAGGCCGAGCTGAGACTGCTTCACGCCGGTGTTGTCGTTCATCGCGCCGATGGTCCAGTCGTAGCTGTAGACCGGATTGAACACGTTGATCTCCGGCGACGACGTCGTGACGCTAAACGCGGTGTCGCGAAACGCGGTGTTGCGATAGTCGATCCCGACCAGCGTGGTATGGCCAAGGATGCCCGTGGTGAACTTGCCCTGGAGCTGGTTGTCCACTGCGAAGGAGTTGATGTACGAGTTGCTGTAGCTGCCGAAACGCCCCAGCTGCCCCGCCGCCTCGTCGGTATATCCCGTGCCGTAGAAGGTCTTTTCCTCGTTGTGCTGATAGGCGTAACGCAGGTTCTGCCGGAGCGTGATGTTGTCGGTGAAATCGTGCGAGAGCTGGTAGCCGGCGGTCGCGATCTCGGTGTTGAACGCGTTGAAGCTCGGCACGCCCGCGAAGAACGAAACCGGGATGGTGCGACCGTTGTTCGGCCACACCGTGCCCGAGGCCGGCAGGAACTGGAGGCCCCACCCTGCCCGGTCGCGCTGGTAGTTGGCGAGCAAGGTGATGGTGGTGTCCTCGTTCGGCTTGAAGGTGACGGCGGGCGCGATGAAGACGCGGTTGTCCTTGGTGAAGTCGACCTGAGTCTCGCCGTCGCGCACCACGCCGGTGAGGCGCCACAGTACCGTGCCTTCCTTGTTGGCGGGCCCGCCCATGTCGAACTGGCCCTGATAGCGGTTGAAGCTGCCGCCGGAGATCGAGACCTCGCCGAACTGCTGCGCCGTCGGCAGTTTTGTCACGTAGTTGAGGATGCCGCCGGTGCCGCTGCCGCCATACATCGCCGAGGACGGGCCCTTGAGAATCTCGATACGCTCGGCCCCGTAAGGATCGAGGCCGTTGAAGTGCACGTAGTTGCTGGACGGAATCCGCAAGCCGTCGACGTAGAGGCCGGACATGGTCGTGTCGAAGCCGCGGATCTGAAGGGCGCCGAAGCGGGTGTCCGAGCCGCCATTGACGTCGCCGCTGACGCCGGCCGTGTAGCGCAGCGCCTCGCCGATCGAGACCGCGCCCTGGTTCCTGACCTGGTCGGTGGTGACCACGGACACCGACTGCGGCGTTTCGATCAGCGGTGTATCCGTCTTGGTGGCGGTGCCGCTCCTCGTGGCGACGAAACCGCGCACCGGACCATTGGCGCGTTCGAAGGTGGCGCCGTTCGATGCCGACTGGGTTGGCGCAGCCTGCTGCGCCGGAGCGCGACGATTGGCGCGCGCGGCACGTGTCGCCGCCGACCTTCGTGACGATGCAATCGCCGCGGGGCGAGCGCGTTGGGCTGGCGCGTCGACGGTGACAGCGGGAATTTGCGTCTGGGCTTGCACGTCACCGAACGGCACGGAGAGTGCAAATGTGCTGACGGCACCGAAGAAGAGAAGATGAATCTGGCGGCGACGCGTGTCATCACGCGAAGAAAGTTGGAAGTCGGTCACGTCTTGGAAGCCCCACGCACTACCGGCTTTGCCGGTATCATTTTTGATGCCCCGCCCTAACTCAGGCGGTTTCGGAGTGCGATAGGAACAGCGTTAGAATTTCTCCAGACGTGTGCGCAGCAAGTGCGGCGAAAGCGCCCAGTCACGTTTCGATTTTGGAATGCTTCCAGACGGACGAGAATCCGCCCGTCCGCAACATCTGGAAACGGTATCAGCGATGCCGCAGCCGGCGGTTGACGCGACGCGCCAGATAATCGCCCGCGCTCTGCACGAGCTGCACCAGCGCGATCAGCACGACGACGACGGCCAGCATCATCTCCGGCATGAAGCGCTGATAGCCGTAGCGGATGCCGAGATCACCGAGGCCTCCGCCGCCGACGGCGCCGACCATGGCGGAATAGCCGAGCAGGCTGACCACCGCGAGCGTCAGTGCCAGCACCAGGCCCGGCAGCGCCTCGGGGATCAGCACCTTGAGCACGATCTGGATCGGCGAGGCTCCGAACGAGGACGCCGTCTCGATCAGGCCACCATCGACCTCGCGGATCGCAGCTTCGACGAGGCGTGCGATAAACGGCGTCGACGCAATCGTCAGAGGGACGATCGCCGCCGTCGATCCGATCGAGGTGCCGGCGACGAGGCGCGTGAACGGGATGATGGCGACGACCAGGATGATGAAGGGCGTGGACCGCGTCGCGTTGACGATGACGCCGAGCACGCCGTTGATGGCAGGTGCCGCGAACAGCTCCCCCTTCCGGCTGGTCGCAAGAAAGACGCCGAGCGGCAGACCGAAGACGGTGCCGAGCAGCGCCGCGATGCTGACCATGAACAGGGTTTCGCCCGTGGCCTGGGCGATCAGGTTGATGAGTTCAGGCGACATGGCCGAGACGCTCCGCCGGGAATTGATATTGAGACAACCAGGCGAGCGTCCGCGTCGCCGCGTCCTCTCCGCCAGACATGCCAAAAGGAATGCCGAGAACGAGCGAGCCGACGTGCTGGCCGCTGATCTCGTCGATGCGCGCCGAGAGCAGTGCAACGTCGAGGCCGAGCTCACGGGCAAGACGCGCCACCAGCGTATCGCCGGCGCCGGCGCCGCGGACCTGGACGCGGATTACGGCCTGTCCACCCGCGACCGGCTCCGAAACAATGCGGCTCGCCAGCGATACCGGCAGGCTGTCGCCGATCACCTCCGCCAGGAAGGACTGCGTGATCGGGTGCCTGGGATGGGTGAAGATGTCGGCGACATGGCCGCTCTCGACCACGCGGCCGGCATCGAGCACCACGACCTCCTTCGCGAGCTGACGCACCACCGACATTTCGTGGGTGATCAGCACGATGGTCACCCCGAGCTCGCGGTTGATGCTCGCAAGCAGATCGAGGATCGCGCGCGTGGTCTGTGGATCGAGCGCCGAGGTCGCCTCGTCCGACAGCAGCACGCTCGGCCGCGTGGCGAGGGCCCGCGCGATGCCGACGCGCTGCTTCTGGCCGCCGGAGAGTTCGGAAGGATAGCGGTCGTGCTTGTCGGCGATGCCGACCAGCGCGAGCAGCTCGGCGACACGGGCCTTGATGTCGGCCTTGGCCCAGCCGGCGATCTCGAGCGGCAGCGCGATGTTGTCGGCCGCCGTGCGCGACGACAGCAGGTTGAAGTGCTGGAAGATCATGCCGATTGAGCGCTGCGCCAGTCGCAATTCGCGCCCTGCGAGCGCCGAGATGTCTTTGTTGCCGACGATGACGCGGCCCGTGGTTGGCTTCTCCAGCCCGTTGATCAGCCGGACCAGGCTCGACTTGCCGGCGCCGGAGCGACCGATCACGCCGGTGATGGAACCGCGTGGAATTCCGAAGTCGATGCCTTGCAGCGCTTTGACGCCGGGCTTGCCGCGATAGGCCGGATAGGTTTTCGAGATGCCGGCGAAACGGACCATCGCGTCCGGCTCGGCGGGCGAAATCGCTTCAGGCGTCTGGATCGGCTGTCCGATCGCAAGCGATTGGTGGGCGTTCATGGTGGTGGCCTTCATGCACAATGGTTCGCTTGCCCGCAAAATCCGCGGGAAGCCTGGTCGCATCATGCGACGGGATTGGAACCGCGATGAGGGCTCGAGTAAGCGCGCTGCACCGCAGCACGCACCATCGCCCTTTCAGGTCCGTCTTGCAATGTCAGATATCTGCGGGAGTTGGATGAAGTTTTCCAAATCCCGCCCCTCGGGGAGAAAATTCATCTGCCAGGCCAAGAGCCTCCGGCGCGGCTCAGTGGACCTGCAACCAGGGCAGCACAATCAGCAGGAGGCCGGCGAAATAGAGCAGCCCAAAGATCAGGCCAAAGCCCCAGAACTGGCCTTTGCCGATGTAACCGCTGCCGAAATACATCGGCGCAGGTCCCGTCGCGTAAGGCGAGATCACGCCCATCAGGCCGAGCGAATACATGCAGAGCATGGCGAGCGTCGTGACTGGCAGATCAGTGATGCCGGATCCGACCGCCAGCACCACCGGCAGCACCGCGGCCGCATGCGAGGTGATGCTCGAGAAGAAATAGTGGATCCAGAAGAACAGCGCGACCAGCAGCAGCATCGCGGTCGATGGCGACAGCCCCGCGAGCGGCTTGGCGTATTCGGCCGCGAACCATTTGATGAAGCCGATTTCGTTGAGGCCCGAGGCCAGCGTCAGCAGCGAGGTGAAATAGAAGAACACTTCCCAGGCGCTCTTCTCGCCGACGATGTCGGCAAACTCGATCACGCCGGTCACCAGCATCAAGGAGATCACGATGAACACCACGGTAGTGGCGTTGACGAAGTTCGAGCCGAGCACGGGGACGCGGATGTCCGGGCTCGAGCCCGCGATCCACAGGAACATCGCGAGCACGATCAGGCCGAGCATGATCCATTCGTTGCGCGACATCGGGCCCATCGCGCTGAGCTCCTTCGCCGCCCATTCCGAGATTTCCGGGCTGCGCTTCACCTCGGGACGGCACACCAGATAGCTCAGCAGCGGAACGAGCACCATCAGCAGGATTCCGAGCGGCGCAAAGCCGACGAACCACTGGCCCCAGCTCACCTCGATCCCGACTGTCTTCTTGGCGATCGCAAGCGCCGCCGCGTTGGGTGCGAGCGCGGTGAAGAACAGCGAGCTCGTGATCGCGGTCGCCGCAAAGGCGGTCCACATCACATAGGTGCCGATCCTGCCGGCGGTCGGTCCCGGCTCGGAGCCATAGATGCGCGGGATGTTGCTGATGATGGGATAGACGATGCCGCCGCTGCGCGCGGTGTTCGAGGGGGTCGCCGGCGCGAGCAGGAAGTCCGACATCGCGACCGCATAGCCGAGACCAAGCGTGTTGCGGCCGAGTCGCTGCACCAGCACCAGCGCAATGCGCCGGCCGAGCTGGCTCTTGCGGTAGCCGATCGAGAACACGAAGGCGCCGACGATCAGCCACACCGTGCTCTCGGCAAATCCCGCCAGCATCCAGCGCAGCGATTTCGTGGGATCGGCATCGATATAGCCGGCGACGCCGGCGACCGTGAGGCCGATGAACCCGACTGCACCGACAGGCATCGATTCCAGGATGAGCCCGGTGATGACCGCCGCGAACACGGCAAAATAGTGCCACTGATTGACATTGAGCCCCGACGGCACCGGCCACAGATAGATCGCCAGCCACACCACGAGGGGCGCGATCAGCTTCCAGCGAAACCCGTTCGCCTCAGACGCCTGCGAGCTAGCGGTCATGGGCCTTCCCCCTCGATTGACGTCGCGCCGTGCGGCCCGTTGACCGGACCCGCTTTTGTCCCAGCGCGGCGTATACGGACTGTCCACGACGATATCAATGGCTGTCCAGAGCCGGTTTGAAAGCAGTTTTCGCCATGTCACCGGCTATGCCAGCGCGCAAAGGCGTCACGAACACATGGCCGGATTGCACTGCAACGAACGCTCGACAGAAACGGACCATTGCGCCTATCCTTTGTCCTATGAGCCACGATCATGACCACCACCACGATCACGACCATTCCGAGCTGTCGGAGACCGAGCTGCGCGTGCGCGCGCTCGAAACGATCCTGACCGAAAAAGGCTATGTCGAGCCGGCTGCGCTCGATGCCATCATTCAGGCCTATGAGACCAAGATCGGCCCGCACAATGGCGCGCGCGTCGTCGCCAAGGCCTGGACCGATCCGGCGTTCAAGAAGGCGCTGCTGGAGGACGGCAGCAAGGCCATCGGCACGCTCGGCCATGTCAGCCGCGTCGGTGACCATCTCGTCGTGGTCGAGAACACGCCTGAGCGCCACAACATGGTCGTGTGCACGCTGTGCTCCTGCTACCCCTGGGAAATGCTCGGGCTGCCGCCGGTCTGGTACAAGGCCGCGCCCTACCGCTCGCGTGCGGTGAAGGATCCACGCGGCGTGCTCGCCGATTTCGGCGTCACGCTGCCCAAGGACATGGAAATAAGAGTGTGGGATTCCACCGCGGAGACGCGCTTTCTGGTGCTGCCGATGCGGCCCGAAGGCACCGAGGGCTGGAGCGAGGACCAGCTCGCCGACCTCGTCACCCGCGACTCCATGATCGGCACCGGCTTTCCCAAGACGCCGGGAGCGCCGTCGTGAACGGCGTGCATGACATGGGCGGCATGGACGGGTTCGGCAAGGTCGAGCCCGAGTCGAACGAGCCGATGTTCCACGCCGATTGGGAAGCGCGTGTCCTCGCCATGGTACGTGCGATGGGTGCGGCCGGTGCCTTCAACATCGACACTTCCCGCTTCTATCGCGAGACGCTCCCGCCCCATGTCTATCTCGCGAGTTCCTATTACAAGAAATGGTTCCTCGGGCTCGAGGAGATGCTGATCGAGAAGGGCTACCTCACACGGGAGGAGGTCGCCGCCGGCCACGCGATGCAGCCCGCAAAGGCGCTCAAGCACGGCAAGTTCGATCTCGCCAATGTCGAGCGCGTGATGGTGCGCGGCAAGTTCGCTCGCCCTGCCCCGGCCCCGGCGAAATTTGCGATCGGCGACCGTGTACGCGCCAAGAACATTCATCCTGCGACGCACACGCGGCTGCCGCGCTATGTGCGCGGCCATGTCGGCGTCGTCGAGCTGAACCACGGCTGCCAGGTGTTTCCTGACACGGCCGCGATGGAGCAAGGCGAAAATCCGCAATGGCTCTACACGGTCGTGTTCGAGGGGCGCGATCTCTGGGGCGCGGATGGCGATCCGACCTCGAAGGTCTCCATCGACGCATTCGAGCCCTATCTGGACCCGGCGTGATGAGCAGCCCGCTTGCGGCCGCTGCCACTGCGGCCATTCCGAGCATTCCCCGTGACGACGACGGCCCGGTGTTCCGCGCGCCCTGGGAGGCCCACGCGTTTGCGATGGCGTTGAGCCTGCACGAACGCGGCGTGTTCACCTGGCCCGAATGGGCCGCCGCGCTCGCCGAGGAGATCAAGCGTGCACAGGCCGCCGGCGATCCGGATACGGGCGAGACCTACTACCTGCATTGGCTCGCCACGCTGGAAGGCCTCGTCGCACGCAAGGGCGTCGCCTCGACGCAGACGCTGCACCGCTACCGCGACGCCTGGGACCACGCCGCCGACCGCACGCCGCATGGCAAGCCGATCGAGCTCAGGCCTGAGGATTTTCGGTAGGTCTCGCCACGTCCGTCATTGCGAGCGCAGCGAAGCAATCCAGAGTCTTTCCGCGGAGGGATCCTGGATTGCTTCGTCGCAAGAGCTCCTCGCAATGACGGCGGAGAGAGCGCGGCTTCTCTCCACCTGTCGTCGCCCGGCTTGACCGGGCGACCCAGTACGCCGCGGCCTCTCGGCTCAAGCACGGTCTGTGGGACACTGGATCACCCGCTTTCGCGGGTGATGACCCGAATTTGTAGCCTCAGCGACCCGCCACGAACTCCCGCCACCCCTTCGCCCGCAGGCTGCACGCCGGGCACTCGCCGCATCCATAGCCCCACTCGTGCTGCGCGCCGCGTTCGCCGAGATAGCAGGTGTGCGACTGCTCGCGGATGAGATCGACAAGCCCGTTGCCCCCGAGGTCGTGCGCGAGCTGCCACGTCGCCGCCTTATCGATCCACATCAGCGGCGTATGCAACTCGAAGGATCTCGCCATGCCGAGCGAGAGCGCGGCCTGCATGGCGCGGATGGTCTCGTCGCGGCAATCGGGATAGCCGGAATAGTCGGTCTCGCACATGCCGCCGACAATATGGGTGATGCCGCGCCGGTAGGCCAGCGCCGCGGCGAAGGTCAGAAACACCAGATTGCGGCCGGGCACGAAGGTGTTGGGCAGGCCGTCGGCACCCATCGCGATTGCGACATCGCGGGTCAGCGCCGTCTCGGACACGGCCGCCAGCGTCGGGATCGACAGCGTGTGGCTGTCGCCGAGCTTTGCGGCCCAATCCGCGCGCAGGCCCTTGATGCCCTCGAGCAAGCGGTCACGGCAGGCCAGCTCAATGGCATGGCGTTGGCCGTAGTCGAACCCCAGCGTCTCCACGCGGGCGAAACGGCTGAGCGCCCAGGCGAGGCAGGTGGTGGAATCCTGACCGCCGGAAAACAGCACCAAGGCGGTCTGTGATGAAAATGCGTCGCTCATGGCCCGCGCTTTAGCACTGCGCAGACCGCCCGCCAATCGGTGGAAATCGACCTGTTCCGCCGCGCCCCGCTGGGAACGGCAGCCCGCTTTTGGCATAAGGCTTTGGAGCCAGGAGACCGCCCCGCAATGACCCCTTCCCGCGACATTTCCCGCCTCATCGAGATCATGGCGGCGCTGCGCACGCCAGTCACCGGCTGTCCTTGGGATCTCGAGCAGAATTTTGCGACCATCGCGCCCTACACGATCGAGGAAGCCTATGAGGTGGTCGATGCGATCACACGCGGCGATCTCGACGATCTGCGCGAGGAACTCGGCGACCTCCTGTTGCAGGTCGTGTTCCATGCCCGGATGGCTGAGGAGCAGAACGCGTTCGCTTTTGGCGATGTCGTCGAGGCCATCACCCGCAAGATGATCCGCCGCCATCCTCATGTCTTTGCCGACAAGGACGGCAATCTCGCCTCCTCTCACGTCAAGGAAGTCTGGGACCGCATCAAGGCCGAGGAGAAAGCCGAACGCGCCGCGCGCCGGCCGCCGGAGCAAGTGCCGGCGCACAAATCGCTGCTGTCGGGCGTGAAGGCCGGCCAGCCCGCCTTGACCCGCGCCATGGAGCTGCAGCGCAAGGCCTCCACCGTCGGATTCGACTGGAACGACCCGCGCGCGGTCTTGCAAAAGATCCGCGAGGAAGCCGACGAGATCGAGGCCGCGCTGGATCGAAATGACAAGCAGGAGCTGGCAGAAGAAACCGGGGACCTGATTTTCGCACTCGTCAACCTCGCCCGCCATGTCGACGCTGACCCGGAGGCCGCGCTGCGTGCGACGAATGCAAAATTCGAGCGGCGCTTTGCCTATATCGAACGGACGCTGGAGGCGCAGGGCCGCACCCTGGAGCAGGCCTCGCTGGCGGAGATGGATGCGCTATGGAATGCGGCTAAGGGCGAGGAGAAGCCGGCGTCGGAGGGACGCAAGGAAGCCCGCCGGTAACTCAGTGTCGTCCTGGCGAAAGCCAGGACCCATTACCCCAAATGCAAGTTGTTGAGGCCCGCTGGAGCAAGCAGGGTTGCCAATTGCATTGGCCTGTGGTTATGGGTCCTGGCTTTCGCCAGGACGACGGCTGCTATGTGGCGGACAGATGCGGCACCGCGTCGAACCGCGACACCACGATATCCCGCTTGGTCTCGTCGACCCGCACGGTCATGTCGAAGCGGCCGTCGTGCAGCTCCTTGGCCAGCACCTCTGCATTCCGGTGCAGCCAGCTGATGCCGGCGCCGTCGGCAGCGTCGATGGAGAGATCGAGCGTGGTGCGTTTTGCTGCGAGCCGCTGCTCGATCGCGGCGAGCAGCGCGTCGACCCCCTCGCCTGACACGGCTGAAACCAGCATCGCCGGATGATCTTCCGGCCGGCGCGCGGCGATGTTCAAAAGCTCTTCGCGCTGCTCGGCGTCGTAACGGTCGATCTTGTTCCAGACCTCAATGATGCGGCCGGGGTCGTCGGGGTTGATGCCGAGCTGGCGCAGCACCGCGTCGACGTCGCTCTGCTGCGCTTCGGCATCGTCATGCGAGATGTCGCGGACGTGCAGGATGACGTCCGCCTCCAGCACTTCCTCCAGCGTGGCGCGGAAGGCTGCGACGAGCTGTGTCGGCAGATTGGAGATGAATCCGACCGTGTCGGACAGCATCGCCTTGCCGCCATGCGGCAGGTTGAGCGCGCGCAAGGTCGGATCGAGCGTCGCGAACAACATGTCGGCGGCCTGCACGTCGGCGCGGGTCAGGCGGTTGAACAGCGTCGACTTGCCGGCATTGGTGTAGCCGACCAGCGCGACGACGCGATACGGCACGCGCTGGCGGCCGGCGCGATGCAATCGTCGCGTCGCCTGCACCTTCTTCAGCTCACCCTCGAGCTTGGAGATGCGCTCCTGGATCAGGCGGCGGTCGGCTTCGATCTGCGTCTCGCCGGGACCGCCCATGAATCCGAAACCGCCGCGCTGGCGCTCCAGATGGGTCCATGAGCGCACCAGGCGCGAGCGCTGGTAATTGAGATGGGCGAGCTCGACCTGAAGCGAGCCTTCCCTGGTCTTGGCGCGGCGGCCGAAGATTTCCAGAATGAGCCCGGTGCGGTCGAGCACCTTGGCGTGCAACTGCTTCTCGAGATTGCGCTGCTGGATCGGCGCCAGCGCGCAATCCATCACCACCAGCTCGACGTCGAGGCTCTTGGCCAGCGCGGCGATCTCCTCGACCTTGCCCTTGCCGATGTAAGTGGCAGGGCGGATCTGGCTGACCGGCGCGATGATGGCATCGGCAATGACGAGATCGATCGCGCGCGCGAGGCCCACGGCTTCATCGAGCCGGGCCTCGGCGTCGCGCTGGACTTGGTTGGACAAGGCATGGCCTTCCGATTGCGCGTCGGCACTGCCCGCACGCACTCGCAAGTAGGGGCCGATGACCAGCACCCGCCCCGTCTGCTTAGCCCCTGCCGACCGCGGACGGTCGGCGTCCCCGTCAAAATTCCGGGGTTCCAATCAGAGCACTCTCAAGCCGGCTGATCCTCGCCGCCTTCGAACAACTGGATCGGAGCGCCCGGCATGATGGTCGAGATCGCATGCTTGTAGACGAGCTGCGAATGACCGTCGCGCCGAAGCAGCAAGCAGAAATTGTCGAACCAGGTCACGATGCCCTGGAGCTTCACTCCGTTGACCAGAAAGATCGTTAGTGGCGTCTTGGTTTTGCGAACGTGATTAAGGAAGGTGTCCTGTAGGTTTTGTGCGCGGTCTGCCGCCATTTTTTTTCTCGCTTTGAGTTTCTTTTTATTGCGCCGGTTGCGCCCCTGTTTTGGTTGATGCGGGGCCTTTCCCGGTCGCCGTCCCTCATGAGATCCCCCTCGGAAGGAACAGCTGTGCGATTAGAGGACAGGTGGAGTTATTAGGCAAGCCGCTTCACGCGCCAGCCCTCGCCGTCTTGCCCCGAAAAACTACGGAAATCGATGATTTTCCTCGCTTATCCCACCGCAACGTCGCGGCGCGACATCTTGTTTTGACGCGTTTTCTTTACGCGAACCGGTACCCACTTCGCTCGAAAACGCTTTAGCCGACACCGAGCGCCTTCAGCTTCCGATGCAGCGCCGAACGTTCCATGCCAACAAACTCGGCCGTGCGAGAAATATTTCCTGAGAAACGGCTGATCTGTGCAATCAAATAGTCGCGCTCGAATACTTCGCGCGCTTCGCGCAGCGGCAGGCCCATGATGTGCTCGCCATTGTTGCTGGTCGGCATCGCCGGCACCATGGAGCCGACGTCCTGCGGCAACATGTCGGCCGTGATGATGACCTCGGGCCCGCCCGCAGCCAGAATCATGACTCTCTCAACGTTGTTGCGGAGCTGGCGCACATTGCCCGGCCAGACGTGCGATTGCAGCACCGCCATCGCGTCCTGCCCGATCTGCCGCTTGGGCAGGCCGCTGCCGGCCGAGATCTGCTCCATGAAGTAGTCGATCAATTCCGGAATGTCCTCGCGCCGCTCCGACAGCGCAGGCACGCGGATCGGCACCACCGAGAGCCGATGATAGAGGTCCTCGCGGAAATGCCCGGCCGCGATCTCCTCCTCGAGATTGCGCGCGGTGGAGGAGATGATGCGGACGTCGACCTGCACCTTGGCGGTGCCGCCGACACGCTGGAACGATTGCTCGACCAGCACGCGCAGAATCTTGTTCTGGGTCTCACGCGGCATGTCCGCGATCTCGTCGATGAACAGCGTGCCGCCATGGGCTTCCTCGAGTGCACCGGCCTTGCGCGGCTGTTCGCCGTTGGACTGCTCGACGCCGAACAGCTCATGCTCCATCCGCTCGGGCGTGATGGCGGCTGCATTGATGACGACGAAGGGTCCATCGGCGCGGCCCGATGCCGTGTGCAGCGTGCGCGCCGTCAGCTCCTTGCCGGCGCCGGCGGGGCCGACGATCAGGATGCGGCTGTTGGCCTTGGCCGCGCGCTCGATGGTCTGGCGCAGCTGGTTCATGCTCGGCGAGCGCCCGACGAGCTGGCTGGCGCTCGGCGCGAGCTGCTTCAACTCCTTGACCTCGCGCTTGAGCCGCGAGTTCTCCAGCGCTCGGGTCGCGACCAGGATCAGCCGGTCGGCCTTGAACGGCTTCTCGATGAAGTCGTAGGCGCCGCGCTTGATCGCGGCGACCGCGGTCTCGATGTTGCCGTGGCCCGAGATCATCACGACCGGCAGGTCGGCGTTGTCCTTCTTGACCTGCTCCAGGAGCTGCAAGCCGTCGAGCTTGGAGCCCTGGAGCCAGATGTCGAGGAACACCAGATGCGGCCTGCGGTTGGCGATCTCGGCCAGGGCCGTATCGCTGTCGCGTGCGGTCCTTGTGACGAACCCCTCGTCTTCGAGAATGCCCGCAACGAGATCCCGAATATCGGCCTCATCATCGACAATCAGAATTTCACTAGCCATGGGTCGCGCCTGCCTTGTCAGTTACCTGTTGAGGCTTCGATTTTCGTTGAATCATTGGTCTTTTCAGTCGGCTCTTTGGTTTCGGCGGCCGGCTCTTTTGTTTCCGAGTCCGGCCTGGATTCCTTGACGGAATCCGCAACCGTTTCCTTGTTGCCCGGCTTGGTTGCTTCCGGGGGCGCCGGCTCGGCTCCCTCGGACTTCGCGGGTTGCCCGGAGATCGCAAAGCGCATCCGCATCCAGGCGCCGCGCTGGCCTTCGCGGAAGTCGGAGGCGTCCTTCAGCTCGATGCGTCCGCCATGGTCTTCCAGCACGCGGCCGACGATCGCCAGCCCCAAGCCGGTGCCCTTGGCGCGCGTTGTGACGTAGGGCTCGAGCAGCCGCGAGCGCGCGACCTTGGGCAGGCCGATGCCGTTGTCGATGACGTCGATCAGCACGTCCTCACCTTCGCGCGACACCACGACGTCGATGCGGCCTTTTCCGTTTTCCTGGCCGAGCTCCTCCGGCGGGACCTGCTCGATCGCCTCGGTGGCGTTCTTGACGATGTTGGTGACGGCCTGGGAGATCAGTCGCCGGTCGAACTGGGCGCGCAGCGGATCCTCTTTGAACTCGGCCTCGATGTCGATCTCGGGATGGGCGACTTTCATCAGGAACACCGCCTGCCGCACGGTGTCCGCGACGTCCTCGCCCTCCATCACCGGTTTCGGCATGCGCGCGAAACGGGAGAACTCATCGACCATGCGCCTGATGTCGTCGACCTGGCGCACGATGGTGTCGGTGCACTGGTCGAAGATCTGCTTGTCCTTGTCCTCGGTGATGGTCTTGCCGAACTTGCGGCGGATGCGCTCGGCCGAGAGCTGGATCGGCGTCAGCGGATTCTTGATCTCATGGGCGATGCGGCGCGCCACGTCGCCCCATGCCGAGGTGCGCTGCGCGGAGACCAGTTCGGTGATGTCGTCGAGCGTGATGATGTAGCTGTCGCGCGGTTGGCTGGTCTTCTCGGCGCTGACGCGGACCGAGAGATTGCGCTCGGTGCCGTCGCGGGTGATCGTGATCTGGCCCTGCACCAGGCGCTGGGTCCCTTCCCGCGCCGCCTTCATCATCTCGTCGAGCTCAGGCAGCACGTCGGAAAGCGGGTGGCCGAGCGTCTCCGCTTCGGAGTGCCCGATCAGCTTCTCGGCGGAGCGGTTGAGGATGCCGACGCTGCCGGACGCGTCGACGCCGATGATGCCGGCGCTCGCGGAGGACAGCACGGCCTCGATGAAGCGGCGGCGGCTGTCGATGAGGTCGCTGGCGTTGACGAGCTCGTCGCGCTGGCTGCGCAATTCCTGCGTCATCTTGTTGAAGGTCTCACCAAGCTGGGCAAGGTCGCCTTCCGACTGATGCACGGCCACCTGGACATGCAGATCGCCGGTCGAGACCGTGTGGGCCGCATTCATCAGCCGCCGGATCGGCGAGACCAGCGAATTGGCGAAGTTGAGGCCAATCAGCACCGAAGCCATCAGGATGGTCAGCGCGATCACCGCGAACATCAGCGCGAAGGCGACCTGGATGCCGAGCCGGCGCGACTCGATCTGAGCGTATTCAGCGACGCTGACCTCGGTCTGCTTGAGCTGGTTGACGACGTTCGGATCGAGTGGCCGGGCGACGTAGAGGAAGGTGTCGTTGAAGGCACGCAGGCGGATCACCGCCGCAACGAAGCTCGCATCCGGTAGCACCGCGATTTCGGGTTCGTTCTCGTTGACGTTGCTGAGGAAGTCCGGCGCTGGCGGCGAGTAGGCCAGCCGCATGCCGGTGTCGGCGGATTCCAGGATGTTGGTGTTCTTGTCGATGATCATCGCGCCCGGCAGATTGCGGGAGCCGGCGCTGGCGGTCAGCATCTCCCGGAACGAGCGGCGGTCCTGGTCGTAGAGCGGCCGGGCGTGCGCGATGTCGTTGGCCATGCCGAGAATGTCGCCGCGGATCAGCTGCGCATGGTCCTGCATGTAGGCCCGCGCGATCGTCAGCGAATTCTGGATCACCTCCTTGGTCGGCCCCGAGAACAGCCGGTCGAGGCCGCGCTCGATGGTGACGTTGGCGACGACGGCGACCAGCACCGCCGGCAGCACCGCCACGATTGAGAACAGGCTGACAATCTGGACATGGAGGCGCGCGGCCGCCCGGCCCCGCCGTCGGGCCAGGATCAGCTGCCAGAGTTCCCGGATGATGATCCCGACCAGGAGCAGGATCGTGGCCGCATTGATCAGATAAAATGAGCGGACCACCTCCGGCGTCGGCTCGATCTTGGTGAGGCCGGTCAGAACCAGGAACGTGAGGAAGGCAGACAGCAGCGCCAGAGCCACGGCAAAGGGTGCCAGCCAGCGCCGCAGCGACCAGCGCTTGGGCTCTTCGGCTGGGGCCGTGTCAAAGGATGCGGCCGAGGTATCTGCGCTGATCATTCCGGCAATGGGTGCTGAAAAACGGGTCCGCGGGCGCGCGGATACTGATGTATTCGTACCACATTGTTGCCGAATTGCGACAATTCCGCGGCGTCTCAGCCGCGACCGCCGCGCCCATCCACAAGACATGGCGGGTGGACGGGAACGGATTCCCGCCATCCCGGCTTGACGGGGATGGATAGATTTTTTCTCGCGACGATGGTCTCGGCCGTTCTTCTGCTGATCGTGGCCGCCGACCTCCTGGTCAACGGCCTGGGCCTCCAGCAGCCGCCGGTCAATGTCGCCAGCGTGACGCCGGCATCCGGCCAGCGTGTCAGATAGATGTGATGCCGCGCGTTGCCGCCGAATGACCAATTTGAATGTGCGAGCGGAACATTTCGGTCCGATCCGGACTTCTGCTCACCGCGTCAGCCGCAACGGCCAACGCGATCCGGACAGGCTCAGCTCCGCCTTGGGTGGGGGAGCTGAGCCACCGTCCGTTCTGAAAGCCTAGCCCCCGCTCCGATACACCTGGATATCCAGGTCCCGGATCTTCTTGCGCAGCGTGTTGCGGTTGAGGCCGAGCAGGTCCGCGGCGCGGATCTGGTTGCCGCGGGTGGCTGCGAGTGCAGCCGTGAGCAGCGGCACCTCGATCTCCTTGAGGATGCGGTGATAGAGGCCCGGCGGCGGCATGCCGTTCGGAAATCCCTGGAAGTGCGAGGACAGATAGGCTTCCACCGCGCCGCCGAGATTGTCGACACCCTGCTGGACCGCGGCGCCCGGGCTGACCGAAGGCGGCGCGAGCTCGCCGTCGATGACCGACGACGTGATCACGTCCTGCGGATAGAGCGCGGCGAGGCGTCGGGCGAGGTTTTCGAGCTCGCGCACGTTGCCGGGCCAGCGGTGTTGCTTCATCCGTTCCAGCGCCAGCGCGTCCAGCTTCTTCGGCGGCAAGCCATCCTTCTCGGCCAGCGTGAAGAAGTGCCGCACCAGATCCGGCAGGTCCTCGATGCGCTCGCGCAGCGGCGGCAGCCGCAACGGCACGACGTTGAGACGGAAGAACAGGTCTTCGCGGAACAGGCCCTGCTGGATCAGGACGCGCAGATCCTTGTTGGAGGCCGCGACGATGCGCACGTCGGTCTTGATCGGGGTGCGGCCGCCGACGGTGGTGTATTCGCCCTGCTGCAGCACGCGTAAGAGACGGGTCTGCGCCTCCATCGGCATGTCGCCGATTTCGTCCAGGAACAACGTGCCGCCCTCGGCCTGCTCGAACCGGCCGGAGGCGCGGGTGTTGGCGCCGGTGAAGGCGCCGCGCTCATGGCCGAACAATTCCGATTCAATGAGGTCGCGCGGGATCGCGGCCATGTTGACGGCGACGAACGGGCCGTTGCGGCGCTTGCCGTAATCGTGCAGCGCGCGCGCCACCAGCTCCTTGCCGGTGCCGGACTCGCCCGTGATCATCACGGTGAGGTCGGTCTGCATCAGACGCGCCAGCACGCGATAGATTTCCTGCATGGCAGGCGAGCGGCCGACCAGCGGGATCGCCTCCATCTCGGCGTCCTCGTCCGGCGTCGAGACCCGCTCCTTCGGCTCGGCGAGCGCGCGGCCGACGATGGCGATCAGCTCCTTCAGGTCGAAGGGCTTTGGCAGATATTCATAGGCGCCGCGCTCGGAGGCGCGGATTGCCGTCATGAACGTGTTCTGCGCGCTCATGACGATGACGGGCAGATTCGGCCGCATCTTCTTGATCCGCGGCAGCAGGTCGAAAGCGTTCTCGTCGGGCATCACCACGTCGGTGATGACGAGATCGCCCTCCCCCTGGCTGACCCAACGCCACAGCGTTGCGGCATTGCCGGTCAGCCGCACTTCGTAGCCGGCGCGGGACAGTGCCTGATTGAGAACGGTGCGGATGGCGGTATCGTCATCAGCTACGAGAATGCTACCTGCGGGCATCGCTAATCCTCATTTTGCCCCCTGTGATGCAGGCGACGGCTTCCCGGCAGAGTCGGCGCGACTGCTTTGATCGGCATGTTTCACCGATGTGGAATACATCGGCATCAGCACGCGGAAGGTGGTCTTGCGCGGCTGAGATTCGCATTCGATGATGCCCCCGTGATCGCCGACGATCTTTGCGACCAGCGCGAGGCCCAGACCCGAGCCGGTCTGCTTGGTGGTCACGAAGGGATCGAACAGGTTGGGCAGAAGGTCGTCCGGCACGCCTGGTCCGTTGTCTCTGACGCAGAATTCGAGCGGCAGAGATACCCGGGATTTTTGACCAGGGACTGACAGGCGCACGCCCGGGCGAAACGCGGTGGTGAGCTGGATCTCGGCGTCGGGCACGTCGATCAGGGCTTCGGCGGCGTTCTTCACGAGATTGAGGAACACCTGGATCAGCTGGTCCTGGTTCGCCAGCACCGGCGGCAGTGAGGGATCGTAATCCTCGATGAAGCGGATGTTGCGGGCAAAGCCGGACTGCGCCAGCCGTTTCACGTGATCGAGCACCGAGTGGATGTTGACGGGGCCGCGCACCACGGGGCGCTCGTCGCCGAACACCTCCATGCGATCGACCAGCGTCACGATGCGGTCGGCTTCGTCGCAGATCAGGCGCGTCAGCATGCGGTCCTCGGAGGAAGCCTGCTGCTCGAGGAGCTGCGCCGCGCCGCGGATGCCGGAGAGCGGGTTCTTGATCTCGTGCGCCAGCATCGCGGCGAGCGCGATCACCGAGCGCGCGGCGCTGCGATGGGTGAGCTGGCGATCCATCTTGTCGGCGATGGTGCGCTCTTGGAGCATCACCACGATGTGGCCGGGCCGCTCCGTGAGCGGGGCGACATGCAGATCGACCTGGCGATCGCCGCCCATGCGCGGCGTGCCGAGATCGACCTTGTATTCGTTGACCGGCGAGTTCGACGAGCGCACCTGGTCGATCAGTGCCAGCAAGGGGCTGCCGAACGGCACCAATTCCTTCAGCGACTGCCGCTTCAGGAACTGCGTCGAGATTTCGAAGAAGGCTTCGGTCGCGATGTTGGCGGCGACGATCTTGCCGTCCGGCCCGATCATCAGCACGGGATTGGGGAGCGCATCCAGGATCGCGTCGCTGTCGGACGGCCGGCGCTGTTCGGCGGCTGAGTTCATGCAGCAGCGCTCCATGCGAAGTCGTCGAAGGCGTCTTGCAGCGATCGGTGGACGAGGCGCGGATCCTCCGAGGTCAGGATCTTCTGACGCCACCCCTTCAGCTTCTCGACTGAAGCGCCGCTCGCATCCGCCGCGATATCGAGCGCCCACCCGAGATGCTTGCGCGCGTGCCTGAGCCCGATGCGCAGACCGTACAGCGCGCAGACGCCCTCATAGAGCGTGCGGACATAATGCAGCTGCGTCCCGAGCGCCGGCGTTGCTTCCTCTGCCCCGCCCTTCAGGCGGCGGCCGATCTGGCCGGGCAGCCAGGGCTGGCCCTGCGCGCCGCGGCCGACCATCACGGCATCGGCGCCGGAGGCGTCCAGTGCCGCGAGCGCCTTGTCATACGTGGTGATGTCGCCATTGACGACGAGCGGAATGGAGATGGCCTCGCGCACGGTGCGGATCGCATCCCAATCGGCCTCGCCCTTGTAGAACTGGCAGCGGGTGCGGCCATGCACGGTGACGAGCTTGATGCCTGATGCTTCCGCGCGCCGCGCCAGTTCCGGCGCGTTGCGGCTGCGGTCGTCCCAGCCGAGCCGCATCTTCAGCGTCACCGGCACCTTCACCGCCGCAATCGTCGCATCGATCAGGCTGACTGCGTGGTCGAGATCGCGCATCAGGGCCGAGCCGGACTGGCCGCCGGTGACGTGGCGGGCCGGGCAGCCCATGTTAATGTCGATGATGTCGGCGCCTTCGGCTTCGGCGATCCGGGCCCCTTCGGCCATCCAATGCGCCTCGCAGCCGGCGAGCTGGACCACGTGTGGGCCGATTCCCGTGGCTTCGCAGCGCAACCGCGACATCCGGTGGCCGTTGGCGAGCTCATCGCTGGCGGTCATTTCCGACACGACGAGACCTGCCCCCAGCTCGGCGGCCAGCCGCCGGACGGGCGAGTCAGTCACCCCCGACATCGGCGCCAGGAAGACCGGGGTGGCGACATCAATATCGCCGATTTTCAACGGCTTAGAGCCGGATACTGCCGAGCCGGTCACAGGGGTCTCGTTGACTGGACAGGGCCTCATCGCGCCTGCCATGATCTATCTTGCGCACAATTCTTGTGCAGTCAAGCGTCATGCCTACAGTTTAGACAGTTCTGCAGATCTTTCAAGTGCAGTGCAGCAAAATGCTGTTTCCCACAAAGCGGGGAAACCCCCTTTTTTTGCGGGCCTGCCGTGCTAGAGGCATGCCGTTAAATCACCCCACTCCCCGACTCTTCATCACCAACTGAGTATTTGAGTCCTATGGCGAAATCACAACGCACCGCGGTCGTCCTCGTCGCAGCCGGTCGGGGCTTGCGCGCCGGCGCCGGCGGGCCGAAGCAATATCGCGAGATCGGCGGTGTGCCCGTGATCTATCGCGCCATGGAAGCCTTCAGCCGTCACCCCGACGTGTCGGCGGTGCAACCGGTGGTGAATCCCGACGACAGCGACATGTTCACGGCCGCGGTCGCGGGGCTCAAGCACGAGCCGCCGGCCAATGGCGGCGCCACCCGTCAGGCCTCCGTGCTCGCCGGCCTCGAAGCGCTCGTAAAGCACAAGCCCGATATCGTCCTAATCCACGACGCCGCCCGCCCCTTCGTCTCGGCAGGCGTGATCTCACGCGCGATCGAGGCGGCGAACCGCACCGGCGCTGCGATCCCCGTCGTCCCCGTCACCGACACCATCAAGCTCACCGGCGAGAGCGGTCATATCGAGGACACGCCGGACCGCGCACGGCTGCGAATCGCGCAGACGCCGCAATCCTTTCGTTTCGACGTCATCCTCGAGGCGCATCGTCGCGCGGCGAAGGACGGACGCTCGGATTTCACCGACGATGCCGCCATTGCCGAATGGGCAGGATTGACGGTTGCAACCTTTGAAGGCGATGTTGCCAATATGAAGCTCACCACTCCCGAGGATTTCGTGCGCGAGGAAGCGCGCCTGGCCGCCCAGCTCGGCGACATCAGGACCGGCACGGGCTATGACGTGCACGCCTTCGGCGACGGCGACCACGTCATGATCTGCGGGGTGCGCGTGCCTCACACCAAGGGCTTCCTCGCCCATTCCGACGGCGATGTCGGCCTGCATGCGCTGGTCGACGCCATTCTCGGCGCGCTCGCCGACGGCGACATCGGCTCGCACTTCCCGCCGAGCGATGCGAAGTGGAAGGGGGCTTCCTCCGACCAGTTCCTGAAATACGCCATCGAGCGCGTCACGGCGCGGGGCGGCCGCATCGCCAATCTCGAGGTGACGTTGATTTGCGAGCGGCCGAAGATCGGCCCGTTGCGCGACACCATGCGCGCCCGCATCGCCGAAATCTCCGGCGTCGACATCTCGCGCGTCGCGGTGAAGGCGACCACCAGCGAGCGGCTCGGCTTCACCGGCCGTGAGGAAGGCATCGCGGCCACCGCGAGCGCCACCATCCGTCTTCCCTGGAGCGTGTAAGATCATGGGCGGCAGCGACGCACGCGCCCTCTCCCGCTCGCTGCTCGATCTGTGCCGGATGCGCAAGCTGACGATCGCGACGGCCGAATCCTGCACCGGCGGCCTGGTTGCCGGCGCGCTGACCGATATTCCCGGCTCCTCTGATGTCATCGATCGCGGCTTCGTCACCTATTCCAACGACGCCAAGCGCGCGATGTTAGGGGTCGAGGCGAGCACGCTCACTAATTTCGGCGCGGTCAGCAAGGAGACCGCAACCGCGATGGCGATCGGCGCCCTCGAGCGCGCCGATGTCGATCTCGCGGTCGCCATCACCGGCATTGCCGGCCCCGGGGGCGCCACGCCCGGCAAGCCGGTCGGCCTCGTGCACTTTGCCGCTGCGGCGCGCGACGGCCGCATCATCCATCGCGAGCACCGCTTCGGCGCGATCGGCCGCAGCGCCGTGCGTGCCCGCTCCGTGGTCGAGGCACTGCGCATGCTGATGGACCTCGCCCGCGGCCCACAAGCCCAGGCCAAGCCGCGTCCCGCAGCCGCAAGCCGCCTTCGTCCCCGCGTCACCCGCTCGCCGCGCCGGCATGCGGTGAAGCGCAGGCCGCCGCGCTCGCCGCGGGGCTGAGGCGCTCTCACGCTGCCGCCAGCAGCGCACTCGCATGATCGAGCACCCGCTGCTTGATGGCATCGGCATCGGACGGCTTCACTTTCGCACTCACCGTCAATTCCACGACGGGCGCTGCGGGATCGGCAGCGATCACCTTTGTTACATTGACCGAGGGCGCGGTCCTGTCGTCGATGCGAGGATCGTCGCGCAGCTCCTTCAGGATCTGGTCGGCCAACGCATTGGCCGCCCCTGCCCTGACCGGAAACGCCACCTTGATCTCGCCCGTACCGGGATAGGCGCTGTGGTTGATGATGGCCGCGCCCCACACCTGCCCGTTCGGCAAGAGGATCTGCGTATTGTCGGGCGCGACCAGCTCGGTCATGAACAGCGACAACGACTTCACCTTCCCCGCCTTGCCGGCGACCTCGACGTCATCGCCGATATGGAAGGGACGGAACAGCAGCAGCATGACGCCGGCGGCGAGATTGGAGAGCGTGCCTTGAAGCGCAAGGCCGATGGCGAGTGAAGTCGCGCCCAGCACGGCAACGAGGCTCGCGGTCTGGATGCCGAAGAGCTGAAGCACGGCGATGCCGACGACCGCGAGCACGGCATAGCGAGCGACGCTGGCAACGAACAAGGTCACCAGCGGATCGACGCGGTGCGTGACGCTCAATAGGCGCGTGACGAAACGCTGCAATGCGCCGGACAGATACCAGCCGACCGCGAGCAGAATCATCGCGTAAATCGCGTTCAAGCCATACAGGACGAGCGATGCTTTCAGCGTGTCAAAATTGATGGTCATGGCGGCTCCAACCCGGACAATCCGTTGAGAACCCGCGACGGCGCGAAATGATCCCGGCAGATGTCGGGGGAACACGGGTGCCGTAGTCGTGTAGCCCGGATGGAGCGCAGCGCAATCCGGGATTCGCTCTGCGGACACAGGGGTCCCGGATTACGCTTTCGCTCCATCCGGGCTACAATCCGTTGCGTTGCCCGTCGGGCAAAACACACAACCGACGGGGCAATCGTAACAAGTGAAAATATTCGCCTTTACAGAAATTCTGATTTGTCGCATTCTCCCGCCACCTCATCCCCAGTCAGAGGGGCGTATCGCGATCGTCACGAAACGCGGGATGGGCCGTGGTGGGCGCTGGCAGCACCGGCGCGATGAGGCAATCGCAGGGCGGGAGACCGTGAGCGAGGCCTTCGTGCAGACGACAGGTGCGACCGGCGTACGACAAAACCGTGTCGTCCTGACGCCCGGGGCCTGTGCGTCAAGTCTTGCGGTGATGCGTTTCGTCCGACCGGGCGCGCGCATCAGCCATCCGCAAGGCGATGGGGGCAATAGTGCATCGCTCCCCGGGAGAGCTCGGCATAAGCCGTCAAACCACTGCGCAGGGAAGGCCGGGTTGTTTCCGGCTCCACCTGTATGCCGCTGTGCAGCTTCTTGTAAGCACACGCTCTCGCACAGTGGACCGCGGGTGCCCAGTCGGCACCCGGTCTTCCCTGCGCCCTCTGACAAAAGAGGGTGTCGAGAAGGAGCATGACTCGGGTGAGAAGAGCCGCGAGGACGCGTAGGTGTGTCTGCGAGTTGAGTTGGGAGTTAGTGCAGAACGCGGGAGCCTCTTGCTCGGTCATTGCGAGCGAAAGCGAAGCAATCCAGAGTCTCTCCGCGGAAAGATTCTGGATTGCTTCGTCGCAAGAGCTCCTCGCAATGACGGCGGAGAGAGCGGTGCCCGCCGGGAAGACTAGGACGACGCCAGCTTCGGCCGGCCGTAGATCGCATCCGCCCGCTTTTCGAACGCAGTGGAGAATCGCGCGAATGCAGCGTCGAACATCGAGCCCATCAGCATCGCCAGCATGCGGCTCTTGAACTCGTAGGAGAGGAAGAACCCGACGTCGCAGACGCGCTCGCCTTTGGGCTCGAACGTCCAACGGTTTTCGAGATTGCTGAACGGACCTTGCAGATATTCGACGAGAATCTTCAAATTGGCGCGGTCGAGCGTCACCCGGCTGGTGAAGGATTCCTTGACCAGCTTGAACGACACCGTCATGTCCGCGACCAGCACCTCGGTGCCGTCAGGCTTCGCCATGCGCTGACGCACCTTCAGCGCGCTGCACAGCGGCACGAATTCCGGGTAGCGCTCGACGTCGGCGACCAGATGAAACATCTCGGATGCGCTGTGATTGACACGGTGCTTGCTCGAAAATTTGGGCATAACGGGTCAGCGGGCGTTAGCTGCCCGCGCGGCCTTCAGTCTCGCAAAATCCTCGCCGGCATGATGCGACGAGCGGGTCAGCGGGCTCGCCGATACCATCAGAAAACCCTTGGTATAAGCGACCTTCTCGTAGGAGGCGAACTCGTCGGGCGGCACGAAGCGCATCACGGCGTGATGCTTGCGGGTGGGTTGGAGATACTGGCCGATGGTGAGGAAATCGACCTCGGCCGAGCGCAGATCGTCCATCACCTGGAGCACCTCGTGGCGCTCCTCGCCGAGCCCGACCATGATGCCGGACTTGGTGAAGATGGTGGGATCGAGCTCCCTGACCCGCTGCAGCAGCCGGATCGAGTGGAAATAGCGCGCGCCGGGCCGCACCGTGAGATAGCGCGACGGCACGGTCTCGAGATTGTGGTTGAACACGTCCGGCTTCGCCGCGACGACGACCTCGAGTGCCCCCTCCTTGCGCAGGAAGTCCGGCGTCAGGATCTCGATCGTGGTCGAGGGACACGCGGCACGGATCGCGCGGATGGTCTGAGCGAAATGCTCGGCGCCGCCGTCGGCGAGGTCATCGCGGTCGACCGAAGTGATGACGACGTGTGCCAGCCCCAGCTTGGCGGTTGCCTCCGCGACGTGCTGCGGCTCGGACGCATCGAGCGTGTTGGGCAGGCCGGTCTTGACGTTGCAGAAGGCACAGGCGCGGGTGCAGGTGTCACCCATGATCATGAAGGTCGCGTGCTTCTTGTCCCAGCACTCGCCGATATTTGGGCAGCCCGCCTCCTCGCACACCGTGTGCAGGCCGTTGGCCCGTACGATGTTGCGGGTGTCGGCATAGCCGCGGGTATTGGGCGCGCGCACGCGGATCCAGTCCGGCTTCGGCGGCGAAACGGAATCGGGCCGGTTCACCTTTTCGGGGTGGCGCGGGCGCAGCGGGTTCGAGATGGTATCGACAATAACGACCATGGGGTGTCCGGTCTGTTCTGGTCCTACCTAGTCGGTCTGGCCAAGCATCGCAACCCGGCTCGCCCCGCTTCAGAGAACATGGCAGATATGGGCAATATCCTGCTCTGTTCTCAGGCGATTCTCACCTCGAATGGCTCCAAGATCGAATGCCTTTCCATTGCGGCTTGGCAAGCCGCTGAAGCGGACCTTTTTCGGCCGCAGCGTCCACGAGGTCGCGCCCGATTTGATCGGTGCCACCATGCTGGTCGATGGCGTCGGCGGGATCATCGTCGAGGTCGAGGCCTATCATCATACCGACCCGGCCGCGCATTCCTATCGCGGGCCGACGCAGCGGAACCAGGTGATGTTCGGTCCGCCCGGCTATGCCTATGTCTACCGTTCCTACGGCATCCACTGGTGCGTGAACTTCGTCTGCGAGGAGGAAGGCTCGGCCAGCGCCGTGCTGATCCGCGCGCTGGAGCCGACCCATGGCTTGGCTGCGATGCGGCGCCGCCGCCATCTTCAGGACATGCACGCGCTGTGCTCGGGCCCGGGCAAACTGACCGAGGCGCTCGGTATCACCATCGCGCACAACGCCGTGCCCCTCGACCGGCCACCGATCGCACTGCATGCGCGGACGGAGGATGTCGAGGTCGCTGCCGGCATCCGGATCGGTATCACCAAGGCGGTGGAGCTGCCCTGGCGCTACGGCATCAAGGGCTCGAAGTTTCTGAGCAAGCCGTTTCCGAAATAGGGCTACGATGCCTGCTTCAGCCGCTCCAGCGCTTCGAGCAGCTTGGCCTTGCGCGCCAGTGCCGCCTCGCGCTTTTCGCGCTCCTCCTCGACGACCTCCTCGGCCGCGTTGGCAACGAATTTCTCGTTTGCCAGCTTGGACTCGGCGCGCTTGATGTCGGCGTCCGCCTTGCCGATCTCCTTGTCGAGGCGCGTGCGCTCGGCGGCGACGTCGATCACGCCCTTCAGCGGCAGCGCAGCCACCTCGCCGCGCACCAGCAGCTGAACCGCACCGTCAGGCGCGCGGTCGGCGAAGGAGATGTCCGACAGCCGCGCCATGCGCTTGATGACATCAGTCCAGCGCGGCGCGCGCTCCCTGGTCTCGGCCGAGGCGCCGGCGAGCACCAGCGCCGTCAGTGTTGCCGGCGGGATGTTCATCTCGGCGCGGACCGAGCGGATCTGCGTGACGAGGTCGATCACCCAGCCGATCTCGGCTTCCGCCTTGGGATCGGTAAAGTCGGCATGGTCGAAGATCGGCATGACCAGGGCCGGCGAGATCAGCGGATCGGTCGGCCCGGCGGCCGCGGCGAGCATCGCGAGCTGCTCCGGGGAAGGCTGAGACGGCTTCAGCGGCCACGGCGCCAATGCGAGCAGGCCGTCGCGCTTCGCCGTCACCTCCCACAGCTCTTCGGTGATGAAGGGCATGAAGGGATGCAACAGCTTCAGGATCTCGTCGCGCGCCCAGGCCACCATGGCGCGGGTCTCGTCCTTGGCGGGACTGTCGGGACCGAGCAGCACGGGCTTTGCGAGCTCGACATACCAGTCGCAATAGACGTTCCAGACGAAGCGGTAGATGCTGCCTGCGGCGTCATTGAAGCGATAGGCTTCGATCGCCTCGGTCACCTCGCGCGTCGTGTGCGCGCTCTCATGCGCGATCCAGCGGTTCAGCGTCTCCTTCGTCTTCGCCGGCTCGAAACCTTCGGGCACGGCGCAATGGTTCATCTCCGCGAAGCGACAGGCGTTCCAGAGCTTTGTCGCGAAATTGCGGTAGCCCTCGACGCGGCTGGTGGCGAGCTTGATGTCGCGCCCCTGCGCCGCCATCGCGGCCAGCGTGAAGCGCAGCGCGTCCGCGCCGTATTCGTCGATCAGATTCAGGGGATCGATGACGTTGCCCTTCGACTTCGACATCTTGGCGCCCTTCTCGTCGCGGACGAGGGCGTGGATGTAGATGGTCGAGAACGGCACCTCCTTCATGAAGTGCAGACCCATCATCATCATGCGGGCGACCCAGAAGAAGATGATGTCGAAGCCGGTCACCAGCGCATTGGTCGGATAGTAGCGCTGCACCTCGGGCGCATCTTCGGGCCAGCCGAGCGTCGAGAACGGCCACAGCGCCGAGGAGAACCAGGTGTCGAGCACGTCCTCGTCGCGGGTGATGAAGCCTTCGCGCTTGTTGCGGTCGAGCGCCATCTCGCGCCCCTGCTCCGGCGTGATGACTTCCTGCTCGACGTAATAGCCGAGCGCGTGGCTGATCGCCTCCTCCTCGGTCTCGGCGACGAACACCTTGCCATCCGGACCGTACCAAGCCGGGATCTGGTGGCCCCACCAGAGCTGACGCGAGATGCACCAGGGCTGGATGTTCTCCATCCACTCGAAATAGGTCTTTTCCCAGTTCTTCGGCACGAAATTGGTTTCGCCCGACCGCACCGACGCGATCGCCGGCTTGGCCAGCGTCTTGGCGTCGACGTACCACTGGTCCGTCAGATACGGCTCGATCACGCTGTTCGAACGATCGCCATGCGGGACCATGTGCGTGTGCGGCTCGATCCGCTCGACGAAGCCGAACGATTCCAGCCGCTCGACGATGCGCTTGCGCGCGACGAAGCGATCGACCTTGTGGAACTCCTCGGCGAACTGCGAGGCGCCTTCGGGCAGGTCGCGCAGATAATCCTCGTTGCCGAGCAGATCGAGGCAGCCTTCCCTGTCGAGCACGCTGATCCGGCGCAGGCCGTGACGATTGCCGACCTCGAAATCGTTGAAGTCGTGGGCCGGCGTCACCTTCACCGCGCCCGAGCCCTTGTCCGGATCGGAATACTCGTCGGCGACGATCTGGATCTTGCGGCCGACCAGCGGCAGGATGACGTTCTTGCCGATCAGCTTCTGATAACGCTCGTCATCGGGATGCACGGCAACGCCGGTGTCGCCGAGCATGGTCTCGGGGCGCGTGGTGGCGACGACGATGAAGCTCGAGGGATCATCGGGGCTGAAAATCTTGCCCTCGATCGGATAGCGCAGATACCAGAGGCTGCCCTTGACCTCGGTCTGCTGCACTTCGAGATCGGAGATCGCGGTCAGCAGCTTGGTGTCCCAGTTCACCAGCCGCTTGTCCTTGTAGATGAGCCCGTCGCGGTGCAGTTCGACGAACACCTTGACGACGGCCTTCGACAAGCCCTCGTCCATGGTGAAGCGCTCACGCGACCAGTCGCAGGAGGCGCCCAGGCGCTTGAGCTGGTTGATGATGGTGTCGCCGCTCTCGGCCTTCCACTGCCAGACCCGCTCCAGAAATTTCTCGCGGCCCATCTCGCGGCGGCTGGGCTGTTGGCGCTCCATCAACTGGCGCTCGACCACCATCTGCGTCGCGATGCCGGCGTGGTCGGTGCCGGGCTGCCACAGCACGTCGCGGCCGCGCATGCGCTCGAAACGGCACAGGATGTCCTGAAGCGTATTGTTCAGGGCGTGGCCCATGTGCAGCGAGCCCGTCACGTTCGGCGGCGGGATCACGATGGTAAACGGCACCGCGTCGCGGCGGTCAGGGCGGCCGGCCTTGAAAGCAAGGCTGTCCTCCCACACCACGGACATACGGGTTTCGATATCGGCGGGCTGGTAATTTTTCTCGATCATGGGGCTGCTAGAAAGCCGCGCGCGCGGTTCAAGTCAACGGGAAGCTCAACGGCGAGCGTTTTCGGCCCGGACCGCAGGCCGAATATGACGCAGGAGCAGGGCTTTATCGGGGCCGCACGGCCCGTCTCAGCGGCCGCCGCGCGAGACCCGCTCGATTTCGGCCTTCACAATGCGTTCAACCAGGCCCGGCAGGTTGTCATCGAGCCAGGACTTCAGCATCGGACGCAGCATCTCCTTGACCAGATCCTCCAGCGTCCGCGCATTGCTGCTCAGAACCGTGTGGGCCAGCGAGTTGAAGGCGGATTCGACCGCGGAGACCGTGGATTGCGCGAGGATTGGCTGCTGCGGCGGCAGCGGCGGTGCATCGAAGTCCACCGGTGCGTAAGACGGCGGCGGCGCGGTGCGCGGCGGCGGCGATTCGGCGAATTCGAGATCGTCGCGCGGCTCGACCTTGTGGAAGCTGGGTGGCGGCGGAGGCGGTGTCGGGTCCATCGCCATCTCGTCGGTCAATTCGAGCACGTCGGGCTCCGGCTCGGGCTCGGGAGCGCGGACCTCCGGCGCAGGCGTGGCCGCGTCGAGCCCGGCCAGCAGCGCGTCGATGTCGTCCTGGCTGTTGGATGCGTCCGCCGCAGGTGCGGGCGGCGGCGGCGCCGGCTTTGCGGCCGGCGGTGGTGCGGGCTTCTCGGCGGCGGGTTTGGGCGGAGCGACCTTGGATGGCGGAATGTCGTTCATCGCCTGCGGCTTTGGCGGCGCGGCAGGCGGCGCAGCCTTCTCGGGTTTGGCGGCCTCTGTCGGCGGCGGCTTGGCCTCATCGTCGGCAATGATGCGCCGGATCGAGGCCAGAATCTCCTCCATCGAGGGTTCTGTGACCTTTGCAGGCTGCGTCATCTCCGACTCCACATCATCAACGCCCTCGCATGCGTTGTTTTACACCAAGCACGACAGGATTGGCCGGTTCCGGAACGACGGCCCGACATTTTCGTCGCGGCAGCCCGACTTGTCCCCAGATCACGGCTCAACGTGCGGCGGTGCGCCCCTGCCCGCGGCACTCAAGCTTTACGTACACGGCATCGATACGGGCGAATCGACCCGCATCTTCTTGGCAAGGCTATGTCAGGGATTTTGATGATTGCAAGCAAAGCGCCGGTCGGCCTCGGCTATTGGCGAGGCCGACCGGACACTTACGGAAATCAGCGTCCGTCGGGCGTGCGCACGCCGGCCCAGCTGTCGCGGACCTGATGGTAGTGGACGCTGGGATCATAGACAGTGGTCGCAAGACCGAGCACCTGCGGCGACAGGCGGCCAACGGCCGCGAGGACGTTATAGGACGCAACCACGCGATCGTGCTGCGCGGTCACCAGCGCAACGCGCGCATTGACCAGGGCCTGTTGCGCGTTGAGGACGTCGAGGGTGGTGCGCTGACCGGCCTTGGCTTCCTCGCGCACGCCGTTCAGCGCGATCTCGGACGCGGCGACCTGCGCCTGTGCGGACTGCACCTGCGCCTTGCCGGCCTGCAACGAACCCCACCACTGCACGACGGTCGCGCGAGTCTGGTCGCGCGTGGTTTCGAGGTTGAGACGCTGCTGCGCCAAGTTTTCCTTGGATTGGCGGATCAGCGAATATTCACCACCGCCCTGATAAATCGGCACCGAGACCTGCGCGATCGCGGATGCGTTGAACGAGCGCAACTGAATCAAGGACTGTTCGTTGGACTGCGTGGCCGATGCCTGGATCGTAACCGTCGGCAGCAACGCACCTTCGGCGACTTTGACCTGCAAGAAATTGACGTCGATGCCGTACATTGCGGCCGTGACGTTGGGATGCTCGACCAGGCTGAGCTCGACGGCCGAAGCGAGCGTTGACGGCAGGAACCGGTCGACCGGCGAGCCCGGAGCGAGGTTCGTCGGCTCGTTGCCGATGATGCGGCGGAAGTTCGCCCGCGTCGTGGTGAGATTCGCTTCGGCGGTGAGCGCCTGCGTCTTGCCGGCAGCCAGTTGCGCTTCCGATTGCGCAACGTCGGTGCGCGTCACTTCGCCGACGTTGAAACGATCACGGGTCTGCTTCAGCGTCTGCTCGAGCACGCGCACGTTGCTGCGCTGGACTTCGAGCGTCGCGGCGTCGCGCAGATAGTCCATGTAGGTCGTTGCACCCTGGAGCAACACGCTCTGATCGAGGCTGCGCAGCGCTTCGCGGGCACCGGACACCTGACTCTCCGCCGCCCGCGTTCTGTTGGCGGTCTGGTTGCCATTGTAGAGCGTCTGCGAAGCGGTTATTCCAGCGCTGCGAGGTACGGTGGTTCCATGGATTGAGTTACTCCCCACGCCACTCTGCAAATCCTGATATTGATAGCCACCGTTCGCCGTCAGCGAGACCTTGGGGCGATAGCCAGACAAGGCTTGAGGCACGTTCTCGTCGGTCGAGCGCACCTGGGCGCGCTGTGCGTTGAGTTGCGGATTGTTCTGATAGGCGCGCACCAGCGCGGACTCGATCGTATCCGCTAAGGCAGGCATCGGCCCGGCTAGCGACAGCAGCAGGACCGAAACCGCAGCTCCGGTGAAGAGCTTCACCCCATGCATCCCTGAAATTCCGTTCATTCTAACGCCCGGCTCGTGCCCGCGAGCTGGGTTACCGTCTACCGAGTGGAGTCGTTGCCCCGCCGCAACATAGGACGGGGATTGTCGCGACGGAACCACCTCAAGGTGGTTCACGGTGGAAACTCTTCACGTGCAGCATCCCGGCCACACTTCTGATTCAGAACGGGATTTTTAGGCTTTCGGACCTCAGAACACGAAGGCAGCGGCCCGTTCCAGCCCGGGAAGGACCGGGGCGGCGGCATCAAACAGCGCCCGATAGCCAAATTCACCGTGGCTATGGGTCACGATCACGGCCCGCGGCGGCTTGGATTCGGCCGACACTCCCACCAGGCGCCCGCCTTCCTTCAGCTGCCCGAGCAACGCCTCCGGCGTTGCTTCGGCCGCGCCGTTGAGGACGATCACGTCATAAGGAGCGGTGGAGGGATCACCCTCGCTGCAGGAAGCGACCTTGCAGGTGACATTGGCGAGCCCAAGGGCGGCGAAGGCGTCCTTGGCCTTGGCGGCCAGAGCCGAATCACATTCGGTCGCGGTGACCTGGCCGGCGAGCTTGGCGGCCAGCGCGGCGAGATAGCCCGTGGCGCAGCCAACGACCAGCACATTGTCGACCTCGCCGATTTCGGCAGCCTGCAGCAGCTTGCCGGTCAGCTGCGGCTTGATCAGGAACCGCTTGGCGCCGCCCTCGCTCACATCGAGATCGAGGTCGAGATAAGCCAATGCCTGCCGGCTGGCCGGCACGAAGGCCTCACGCGGAACCGTGAACATGGCATCGAGAATACGACGGTCGGTGACGTCATTGGTGCGCACCTGGCCATCGACCATTTTTTGGCGCGCGGTCGAGAAACCGGACATTTGCGGACCCTGAAATGCGGACGATGCCGCGGAGATGAGTTGGCGGCATCTTTGGAACATGCCCGGCCAAAACGCAACATAGCCGTTGGCCGCGAGAGCCCTGTGGCTTGGCGCAGCTCACCGCATCAGGGGTGCGGAACGGCTCATTCGATCGCCACCGCGAGGCGGCCGATCAGAGCGGCGACCTCGTCCAGCCTCGCCGAGTCGGGCGCCTCGACCGCACGTGCAAGGCAAGCGAGGCATTCATCGTCGCTGAGCTCGGGAACGTCGGCCGGCAGAATCGAGGGGGCCATATGAGTACGGTCGACCTGGATGTCTGGCATGGGAATCAGCTCCGTAAGGATCCGGCACTGGCCAGGCTCGATTTGAATTGAGTCGATTTGGCGCCGTCCTCATGGCGCGACGGCGCTGCCGGACACGTCTGCTTGAACCGATTCCGCGGGGTTCGGCACCTGACGGTGCTCGCAGATCGCGCGAACGAGATCGCGCGCCACATCAGGGTGCAGCTTCAACGTATTGAAATATAAACGAAAGTTGGCTCCCCGGGCTGGATTCGAACCAGCGACCATCCGATTAACAGTCGGATGCTCTACCGCTGAGCTACCGAGGAAAAGGCGAACCAGTCGTTCGCGCGCGGCTGCGTATAACAAAGCCGGTTGCGCTTGCAAAGACGAATTCGTCATCTTCCGCAAGGAGCCTGAGGGAGGCTAGGAGCGGCCCCTCCTCCGGCTAAGTCAGGGTTTACTCGGCGAGGAACGAGGTGGTCTTGGTGCCGGAGTCGTAACGCAGCCGAAGCGCGGTGATCCTGCAGAGGTTGACGTTCTTCCACAGCACCGCCTCGTCATAGTTCTGCCAGTCGACGCGAATGTTCCAGACACATCCCTCGTCGTCCTCATCGAACTCGACATAGGTGCTCGCCTGGTTCTGCAAGACCCTATCGATCTCGTTGTCCCATTCGTCCAGGCCGTCGTCAGGCGCGTTGAAGCCGAGGAATTTGATGGCATAGCCGGTCTCGTTGACGACGGTGACGTTGCGGGCGTCAGCCGCGAGCGACGGCGCGGCGGCGATCGCAAGTCCGATCGCGACCAATCCAGACAGAAAATACTTCATTGAAAATCTCCCGATCGAAACAGGCTTCGACGCCTGGCGTCGATCGGCGCAGGCGCCGCGGCAACACATGGCGTTGCCTCGAAAGATCCGTCCGGAGCGCGATCGACAGATTCAAGACACCGATCGACCAGCACTCCGGAAGATGTGCGCGACGCGAGGCGCGCATGGCCTGTTTTTATCGTTTCGAATTCTCCGCAGCAATGAACGGGCATTCATAGATCGGCAGAGTTTGTTTTCTCCGGTGCGGGCGCAACCGCCGGCACCGCAGCGCCGTTGCCCTTCCCCGTCACGGCGCCGACCAGCGCCTTCACGGGATCTTCGCCCGGCGCAAAGCCGCTCTGACGCAAGATCTCGTCGATCATCGGACGCAGCGCATGCACCTTGAGCAGTTCGCCGGCGAGCCCTTCGCCGAAGCCGACATTGCCGCCGGCGCCGTTACCATTGCCGCCGAAGGAGCCGCCGGTATGCAGGATGCGAACGTCCTTGAGATTGGCGATCGGCTTCACCATCTCGGCGAGCGCTTCCGGCATGGTCTCGATCCGTTTCTTGGCGATCTCGAAATCGATGACGTTGCTGCCGAGCTTGTTCTGCGCCTCGTTCTTCATGGTGATGACGGCGGCCTCGGCCTCACCGATGTTGCGGACGCCGACCGCCTTGATCTTGTTGGACTCGGCTTCGGCGGTGGCCAGCGTCGTGATGGCCTCGGCTCGGTCGAGCGCCGCCTTCTTGTCTGCCTCGGCCGCGACGATCACCTCAGTCGATTTGCGCTCGGCCTCGGTACGCGCGGCAAGCACCTGGGTCAGACGGGCGCGATCGGCAACCTCAACGGCGCGCGCGGTCACGACCTTTTCCTCGGCGGAGACGGCGAGCGCTTCGGCCGTCTTGGCTTCGGCGACGGCCTCCGAGGTCTGCTTGCTCTTGGCGGCGATCTGGATCTCGTTCTCCTGGGTCGCGATCTGGATTTCGCGCTGCGCGTCGGTCCTGCGCTTGTTGATCGCCAGATCCGACTCGATCACCGCGGTTTCCTTGACCTGCTTGGCGCCGGCCTCCTTTTCCGCGACTGCCCTGTCGGTGTCGATGCGGGCGTTCTCCTCGGTCAGGCGCGCGGTCTGTGTCGCGGTCGCGACCTCGGCGCGAGTGCTCGCGGTCTTGTTGGCGATGTCACGCTCCTGCGAGAGTTCGGCCTCCTTCTTGGTGCGTTCGATGGTCAGGGTCTGCTGCCGTGCTTCGAGATCCTTCTGCGCGATCGCCACCTCGTTGTCGCGGACGATGGCATTGCGGTCGCGGCGGCGGGTCTCGGTAATGGTCTTGAGTTGGGTCAGGCCTTCGGCGTCGAAGAAGTTTTCCGGATTGAAGAACTTGACGTCGGTCTGGTCCAGCTTGGTCAGCGACACGGACTCAAGCTCGAGGCCGTTCGATTTCACGTCGGACTCCACGGTGGACTGCACGTGCTTGACGAAGTCCGAGCGCTTCTCCTGGAGCTCCAGGATGGTCATGGTCGCGGCCACCGAGCGCAGGCCGTCGACGAATTTCGCCTCGACCTGGTTGCGCAGCGCCTCGGCATCGTTGGTCAGCGCGCCCAGTGTCTGGCTTGCGAGCGCGATGCTCTCCTCGTCGGGACGGACGCGTACGTAGAACTCGGCGACGATATCGACGCGCAGGCGGTCCTTGGTGATGAGGGATTCCCGCTCCTTGCGCTCGACGGTGAGCCGCAGCGTCTTCAGATTGACGCTAGCATAGGAGTGGAAGATCGGCAGGATCATGGCGCCGCCGTCGAGCACGACCTTCTTGCCGCCGAGGCCGGTGCGCACGAAGGCCTCGTCGCGGGTGGCGCGCTTGTAGAGAATGGTGAAGACGATCCCCAGGACGACGATCAGCGCGACGCCAATCATGGCCGGGACTGCGATGTCGAACATAACTTTCTCCGATAATGACGTGCTAGCTGCTTAGAGTGGGCTTGGAGGGTTTGAGTTCATCGTCGGCCTTGACCGCCACGAAGCGGGTGCCATCGCGATCGACCAGGAGAACCATGGTTCCCTGCGGGAGGGGCAATGATGAAGGTGCTGCGACGGCCCAGACGAAGTGACGATTGCCGTGGACATCGGCGACACTGACGCGGCCAGGCGGCCCCTGGTCGAGCGGACCGACGACGACCTCACCGACCCGGCCGACGAGATCGCCGAGGCCGACGGCGTAGCTCTCGTCCTTGGGAATGCCCCGCGCGATGGCACGGCTTGCGCCGCGGACCAGCGGAACCGATACGGCGATCGCCCCGATCGAGGCGACCGTCGCCGGCAACGGACCGGCCACCATCCGCGCGACGTCCTGGATCAGGAAGCCCGTGATGGAGAAGGCGCCGAGCAACAGCAGCAGGAAGATCAGCAACGGCACGCCACCGACATTGATCCATGAGATCGCGTTGATCACGCCATTGTCGCTGGGGTGGCCGAAATCGATGTTGGTGCCGAGCATTTCGCTGAGCGAAGCCCCGACCAGCATCGAGACCACCTCGATCGAGCCGACGATGACGATCATGGCCGCCGCGATCGCGAACGGCCTGACCTCCGGCGACATGACGTGTTCGAGCAGAGCGCTCATGACACGGCACTCAGGAGCTCGACTTCAACCGGGCCAGCCTCGCTGCAATTTCCTTGTCGCGATGCAACGTGCTGAGCTCGTCGATGTCGCTCGAATACGGGATGCCCGGCGGCACGCCGGTGACGCGTGCCACCGCCCTGCCCGCGCGCAGCGCCTTCGCGGCTGCAGAACCGCCGCCCTGCTTGCGGGGTGACGTCGACGCCTGCTGGCTTGCGACGGCCTCGCTCTTTTCGAGATCGGCGCGGCGTTGCTCGGCATCCTGAAGCGCCGACAGCACGGCGCGCAGCGACGTCACGCATTGCCCGATCTTCTCGTTGTTCTCGTCGATGGCGCGCGAGAGCACCTCGAACTGCGCCTCCAGATCCATCTGCCGTGCGATGCCGGCGCGCGCGAGATCGTCGCGCCCGTCCGCGATCGCCCCTTCGATCTTGGGAGCGAGCTCGGCCATCTCGCGCTCGATCTCGGTGCGGCGCGCGTTGAGGCGGTATTCCTCGGCGCGCGCGGCCGCGAGCGCATCGCGCGCCTCGCTCTCGGCGCGCTCGATCTCGCGGATGGCTTGGCCAACCACTTTGAGCTTGTTCTTGCCTTCCGCCTGCTCGATCGCGTCATAGGCAATCCCCGCGATCAGACGCCCGACCCGGGACAGGAAATTGTCGGGGGCGGCAGCGATGGTATCCATAGCGTTCTCCTCCTCTGGCAGAATGTTCGGCGTGACGCCGTAGTGAACTTCGAAACCGTCGTCGGTGCGGATCAGGTGCGCCGGCACGCTCTGCCCCCAGCCTTCGGCGTAGCCGGCATAGTCGAAGGGCACGCTGAAGCGGCCCTGCACGGTTGCAATCGAGATGGTGGCCGGGCCCTTGATCTTGGCGAGCTTGTCGTCCAGCGGCAGCCGGCGGCCCTGCGCCGCGCGATAGTCGGCACGGTCGCGCAGGCCCAGCGTCACCAGGCGTGAGGGCAGCGCGGTCTGCTTGCGGATCGGCTCATAGGCATGGGCATGGAGCAGGACCACGTTGGAACCGATGTTATGGCTCCGCGCGACCTCGTCGAGAATCTCCATCATGCGGTCATAAGCCCTAAACGTCGCCTCCAGCGCGGCCTTGGCAGCCGGATCAGGGGCAAGCCTGTAACGCAGCGCAGATGGAGCGTTTCGGGGCGACGGGCTCATGGAAAGCACTAAAGCACCATTTTGGTACTTTAGGAAGAGGAGTCGCAATCACGGTCCGCTGATCCTTATGCACTCTATCGGTTAGTCGCCGTGGTCCGGGCCCGCGTTCAAGCCGGGCGATTACCTCTAGATCACAGCCGATCAAGACTTCCTGCACGCGAGGGTTGCCATTTGAGAAGACGAAATGCGGGGAACGTTCGGCATCCCGTGACCCCCACCCTCGTGTCCCGGACAAGCCGCAACGCCAAAGGCGTTGCGGCGCAGAGCCGGGACCCAGTCGGCCACGGCGATCGCTGGGCCCCGGCTCTGCAGCGCACCGCTCCCGGACGATGCTTCGCATCGCCTTGAGAGCGCTGAGCTGCGTCCTTGGCGCAAGATGGAGATTGAAGTGCAGACTCTCTCCACGTCGTCATTGCGAGGAGCTCTTGCGACGAAGCAATCCAGAGTGTGTCCGCGGCGGCAGTCTGGATTGCTTCGCTGCGCTCGCAATGACCGAGCAAGAGGCTCCCGCAGACGCAGCCTCGCGTCCTCGCGGCTCTTCTCGCCCGAGTCATGCTCCATCTCGACACCCTCTTTTGTCAGAGGGCGCAGGGAAGACCGGGGGCCGGCTGGGCACCCGCGGTCCACTGTGCGAAAGCGTGTGCTTACAAGAAGCTGCACAGCGGCATACAGGTGGAGCCGGAAACAACCCGGCCTTCCCTGCGCAGTGGTTTGACGGCTTATGCCGAGCTCTCCCGGGGAGCGATGCACTATTGCCCCCATCGCCTTGCGGATGGCTGATGCGCGCGCCCGGTCGGACGAAACGCATCACCGCAAGACTTGACGCACAGGCCCCGGGCGTCAGGACGACACGGTTTTGCCGTACGCTGGTTGCACCTGTCGTTTGCGCGTGGCGATCACTCACGGTCTCCCGCCCTGCGATTGCCTCATCGCGCCGGTGCTGCCAGCGTCCACCACGGCCCACCCCGCGTTTCGTGACGATCGCGATACGCCCCTCTGACTGGGGATGAGGTGGCGAGAGAATGCGACAAATCAGAATTTCTGTAAAGACGAATATTTTCGCTTGTTACGATTGACCCGCGATTTGTGTGTTTTGCCCGACGGACAACGCAACGGCTTGTAGCCCGGATTTCGCTGCCGCTCCATCCTGGCTACAGCAACATCTCACGGCCGCCGGCACACCAGGTCGATCTCGATCAGCGCGCCATAAGCAAGGCCAGTGACGCCGACGCAGGTGCGGGCCGGCAGGCGATCCGGTGCAAAGTAGCTGCGATACGTCTCGTTCATCGCCGCGTAGTCCTCCTTGAACCGCGTGAGATACACGCGCGCCATCACGACATGATCGAGGCCGAGACCAAGTCCGGCCAAAACCACCTTCAAATTCTCTATCACCGCGCGGGTCTGCGCGACGATGCCCTCGGGCAGGACGCCGGGCGCTTGCGGTGTATCCGGCATCTGGCCGGTTACGAAGACAAAGCCGTCGGTCTCCACCGCGTGGCTGAAGGGCGCGACCGGCTTCGGTCCGCCGCTGATCATGTGGAATTTCACTTGGGTGTCCTTGTCAAGGTGCGTCCTGAAACAGGCGCTTGCTGAGAATGGCGTGCACGCCCCAATTGCCGTCGACCACCTGCGTGACGCCGAAATCGACGGCGGCCGACATCAGCGCGATCGCCTCGTCCTCGCTGAGACCTTTGGTGTTCATCAGGAAGCGCCGCATCTTGCGGAACGCGTCCTTCATGGCGAGATCGAGCGAGGATTTTGCGTAGACCTCGCTTTGGCCCTGCGCGCCGAACTCGGCGAGGTAATTCGGGTGGCTGAAGCCGGTCAGCACCCAGTCGGTCTCGGTCTCGATGAGGGGATAAGAGAGATCGGCGAAGGGCCGGCCGGCGAGATCGGCCTTCTTGTGCAGGATCACCTCGAAGGTGCCGGTCATCGAGCATTCGATCGCGGTGCCGCTGAGCTCGCCGTCGCCCTGTGTGGCATGGGGATCGCCGACCGACAACAGTGCTCCGGGCACGGAGACCGGAAGATAGACGGTCGCCCCCTTCCCGAGCCGCCAGTTGTCGAGATTGCCTCCGAAATAGGACGGCGGCACGGAATCGACGAAATCGACCTCGCGCGGCGCCACCGCGATCACGCCGAAATGCGGCCGCAGGGGAATGCGGATCCCGTCGAGCACGGCGTGGCGGCGCTTGATCGTACCGGGCGTGACGGGAACGCCGGGATAGTCGTAGGTGGCGTGCACCACGCCGGAGGGATCGGTCTGCGGCTCCCAGCGGTAGGAATAAAGCGCGCGGGCGTGTGGCTGCACGGGATCGTCGAAGATCTCGTAGATGGTAACGACCTCGCGCGGCTGGGGACCGCCGAGAAACTCGCTATAGTGATAGCCCCACCACGCCGCGACCGAAGAGCCGAACACGCGGCCCGCATGGTTCGGGCTGCGGCTTGCGCGCGGGACGATGTCGAGGATGCGCACCTCCAGCACGTCGCCGGGCTGGGCGTCCTTGACCGCGACCGGCCCAGTGCAGATGTGGACGCCGAATCCCTCGCCCGCGCCGCGGCCGAACACGCTGGCATCCATGGGACCGGCACCGCGGCGATCGACGTTCTTCTTGTCGGCCGTCCAGCCGAACACGCTTTCGGCGCCGGCATCGCCCGCGATCATCATCTCCGGCGCGTCGGAGGCATGCTGGGTCAGCGTTTCGATGGTGATGGTATCGCCGGAGGCAATCTCGATCTGCGGCGACAGCGAGCGGCTGAAATAACCCCAATGGACGCGGCGGGCCTCGACCGGGAGGTGATGATGCCTCCGCTCCGACGTGGTTCGCTCCTCGCTGCCGGCACAAGTGACGCGGCTGCGGACCTCCACGCTCTGATGCATGCGGAGCTGTGCCAGCGCCTCCTGTGGCCAGCCGCGCTGGCCGGCGACGCCATGCTGCGAGGTCGCCCGCTCCGCCTCCTGCTGGCGAAACTCGCGCGGCGGCAATCCGAAGCGATGACGGAAGACGCGGCTGAAATGCGCGGAGTCGCCGAAGCCATAGGCGTAGGCGATCTCCGAGATCGAGCGATGCGCCTCGGCCGGATTGGAGAGATCGGCAAAGGCGCGCTGGAGTCGGCGCTCGCGAACGTAATGGGTAAAATTGTCGCCGACGGTTTCGAAAAGCTTCTGCAAATAACGTTCGGAGATGCCCTCGGCCTGCGCGACGCGCGCCGGCACCAGATCGGGATCGTCGAGGCGGCGCTCGATGGTCTGACAGATTCTGTGGAGCAGCGCGGCCTGCGTCGCGCTCGATCCGGCATCGGAGGCCGATGATGCCAGCCGATGCGCGAGCGTCAGGAGAAGATCGACCAGAGACTGCGCGACCGAATTCCATTCGGCATCGCTCAGGGTGTCGAGGATCCGTGCGGTCGTGTCGAGCAGACGGGAGAATACATCGGCGAAGCCGCCGGGTGGAACGATGCGGGGCCCACCGAGCCGTGGCTTGACCGAGAGGCGTCCGTGCAGCGCCTCTGAGGTCACCGACAGCGCGATGGCGCGCATGTCGCGCTGAAATACGACGCTCCAGTCGCCGGCTCGCGGCAGCAGCACGAGGTGGCCGACGGGAACGATGCGATGACCGCCGGCGCTTTTCAGCACCATACCGTCCTCGACCGGCAACAGCGCGATCGGAAGATCTTCACTCGCTTGCGCGAGAGGCCCGACACTCTGCGTGCCTGCGGCCATGCGGGTTAGTGCAACACCTGCGGCGTGGCGATGGGATGCGGTCGCGTGTCCGTCGAAAATGCCGTGACCGCCCGCTGGTTGCAGGCCGACCGCAGCCAGCACGTCCCGCCAGGCTTCGGGGCGGTCGTCTTGCGCGTAGGACTCGCTCGTGAACGGGCGGAAGCTCATCGGATCGACCCAGATTGCAGTCGATCGAAGCAACCTCTGTGCCAGACGTACGCGGTCCTCCGTCGCAGCGACGGGCCGCAAATGAGGTTTGTCCTTCACGCGTTCATCCGGAAATATGGAATGCACTTCAATGCATTAGTCGCACCGGAAGATGTTCTTGCGGATCGTGCCGTGAACGCCCCAATTGGCATCGACCACCTGGGTGACGCCGAAATCGGCGCCGACCGACATCAGCGAGATCGCCTCGTCCTCGCTGAGGCGATGCACGGTCATCAGGAACCGGCGGAGTTTTCTGAATGCGTCGCGCATTGCACGGTCGAGACTGGAGTGATTGGCAATCTCGGTTTGCGCGTCAGTGCCGAGGGCTGCGAGGTAGTTCGGATAGGTGAAGCCGTAGAACGACCAGGAGTGGTCAGTCTCGAGCATGGGATGGTCGAGGCCTTCGAGGCTGGTGCCGCCAAGGTCGACCTTCTTGTGCAGGATGAATTCGAAATCGCCGGTCAGCGAGGTCTCGATCGCGGTGCCGCCGAGCTCGCTGTCGCCTTGCGCGGCATGGGGGTCGCCGACCGAGAAATAGGCGCCGGGGACCGCGACCGGATAGAACATCCGCGCCCCCTTGCCGATGCGCCAGTCGTCGATGTTGCCGCCGGTATAGCTCGGCGGTATCGAGCTGACGAAATCGGCTTCCGACGGTGCGAGGCCCATGGTGCCGAAATGCAGCCGCGCCGGCACCTTCACGCTGGAGAGGATGTTCTCGCGCTTCCTGATCGTGGCGTGGTCCACGCGCACGCCGGGATAATCGATGGTCGGATGCACGATACCGTCCGGGTCGATCTGCGGCGTCCACACGTAATTGTAGACGGCCTTCGCGTAAGGCTCACCCGAGGTGTCGAGCTCGAAGATGGTGACGACCTCGCGCGGCTTCGGCTCCTCGACCAGATCGTGGTAGTGAAAGCCCCAGTTGGCCGCGACGTTGGAGCCGAAGCAGCGGCCGGCATGGCAGGCGCTGCAGCTCGGCCGCGGTCGGACGTCGAGAATGCGAACCTCCAGAATGTCGCCGGGCTCGGCGCCTTCGATCGCGACGGGACCGGTGAGAAGATGCACTCCGATCCCCTCGCCTGCGCCGCGGATGAAGGGGCCCTCGACGGGGCCGGAGCCGCGGCGCGCCACGGCCTTGTGCTCGCGCGTCCACTGGAACACGCTCTCGGCGCCGGGATCGCCCTGGATCATGCGCTCGTAATCATCATTGGCATGATGGGTCAGCGTTTCGATGGTGGCGCGGTCTCCGGAACGTAGCGTCAGGGCCGGCGCGACGGTCTTGGAGAAATAGCCCCAGTGGACGGTCTTCGGCGAAACCGGCAGCGTGACATGCTTCATGAGGTGGCCTCTTCGGGGAACGCGGTCGTGAACCTTGTGGAGACAGTGCTCATCGCACGGTCTCCGGAGTCTTCTCGGCTTCCATCACGCTGAGGAAACGCGCCGTCAGCGGATTGCGGGGATTGGAGAGCACCTCGTGCGCCGGTCCGTCCTCGATGATCGCCCCGCCGCTCAGGAAAGCGACACGATCGGCGACCTCGTCAGCGAAACGGATCTGGTGCGTCGAGATGATCATGGTGAGGCCGTCGTCGATGGCGAGACGGCGGATCACCTCCAGCACCTCATTGACGAGCTCGGGATCGAGCGCCGAGGTCGGCTCGTCCAGCAGCAGCACGCTCGGATTCGGCGCGAGCGCGCGGGCGATGGCAACGCGCTGCTGCTGGCCGCCGGAGAGATGCCGCGGCAACGCGTCGGCGCGATGCGAGAGCCCAACGCGGTCGAGCAGCTCGGCGGCCCGACGATCGGCATCGATCCGGCTCATCCCGTGGACCCAGCGCAACGGGCCGGCGATGTTCTCCTTTGCCGACAGATGCGCGAACAGATTGAACTGCTGGAACACCATGCCGACGCCGACGCTGGCGCGTTCATTGGCAATCGCCCGCGGCGACAGCGGCTTGCCGTTCTCGCCAAAGCCGAGGCGGCGGCCGCCGACGCGCACGGTGCCGGCGTCCCAGTTTTCGAGATGGTTGATGCAGCGGAGCAGCGTGCTCTTGCCGGAGCCGCTGGGACCGAGCAGCGCGACGACCTCACCCACGCGCACCGTGAGGTCGAGGCTGTCGAGCACCTTCTGCGGGCCGTAGCTCTTGGTGAGATCGTTGGCATCGACCGCGACATTGTTGCGCGCGATCGTCGCGGCGCGGCGGGCGCGTTCCTCGCGCGTCAACGCCAGGGGCGCCGTGTCGGTGAGCGAGGGCTGTGCGGGCTCTCGATCGGTGACGGCCGCAGCGGCAAGCTCGAGCTTGGTGGCGAGATCCACGCGGCGCCAGGGCAGGTAATCGGCGAGCTTGCGCTCGCGGCGCGTCGTACGGTCGAGATCGAGCAGCCATTCGACGAAGAGCTGGATGGCGCTGATGGTTGCGCTCAGCACGAGATACAGAAGACCTGAGGCAAAGAAGATCGAGAAGAAGTCGAAGGTCGAGGACGCGAGCTGGGTCGAGCGCAAGGTCAGCTCCTGGACCGCGACGACGGAGGCGAGCGAGGAATTTTTCAGCGCACTCACTGCCTCGTTGCCGAAGGCCGGGATCATGGTGCGGATGGCCTGCGGCGCGATGACCCGGTGCATCAGCACCGACGGCGTCATGCCGAGCGCCTGCCCCGCCGTCAGCTGCCCGCGGTCGACGCCGAGCACGCCGGCGCGCAGCATCTCCGCGATGAATGGCGCCTCGTTGCAGGCGAGCGCGAGGCCGGCGGCGAGCACGGCCGGAAGCTTGATACCGATATGGGGCAGCGCGTCGTAGGCGAACACCATCTGCAGGATTAGCGGCGTGCCGCGGAAGATCACGGTGTAGGCCCTGGCGATCGCCGCCAGCGGCCAGAAGCGGGAGAGCTGCATGCCGGCGAGGATCAATCCGAGGATCAATCCGCCGCCGAGCCCGAGGGCTGTCACCTCCAGGGTGAGCTCGATGCCCTCGAGCAGATACGGCATGCTCAGATATTGGAGGAACAGCGACATCAGTCAGCCGTCAGGATGTCCGGCTCCTTGAAATTGTTCACGTCGAGCCCCCACTTCTTCAGAAGCTCCATATGCGTGCCGGCCTTCTGCACCTCGATCAGCGCGGCTAGCACCGCGTCACGGAATTTCGGCTTGTCCTTGGGCACGGCGATGCCGACGGAGTACGGGATGGTCACTGCGATCGCCTTCTCCAGCTTGTCCGGATAGGCCTTCACCGCGCTGTCGACGGTGTTGACGTCGTTGACATAGGTGTCGGCGCGGCCGGCGAGGATCGCCTGGATGCAGTTGGCGTTGTTGTCGTAGAGCTGGATGGTCGGCTCCGGCTTGCCGGCCTTCTTGCACTCCGGGATCAGTGCCTGGATCAGGGGCACCTCGACATAGCCGGTGTTTTCGGCGGCGGCGGCGCCGCACATCGACAGGTTGATGCCGTTGATGCCCTTCGGATTGCCCTTGGCGACCAGCACGCCGTCGAACACTTTCGAGTAGGTGATGAAGTCGGCGGCCTTGGCGCGCTCCTTGGTGGCGTAGATGTCGGAGATGACGATGTCCGCTTGCCCCGCGGCGAGCGTGGTGAGGAGCGCTGCGAACACGACCGGCTTGTAAGTCAGCTTGAAGCCGAGGCATTCGCCGATGGCTTCGCCGAGATCGATGTCGAAACCGATATATTTGCTGGGGTCCTTGGGATCGATGGTCTCATAACCCGGCGTGTGCGGGTTGATGGCATTGACGAGTGTCTTGCCCTTCCAGTCCGGGTACTTTTCCTGGAGCGCGGTGCAGGCGGGCGCTGCGGCCTGCGCACTCAGCGGTGCGGCGGCAACCATGCCGAATGCGATCGCTGCGCCAAGCATGAGCTTGCGCCACGGCAATGATGCGCGCGCCATTCCTTGCCGCGCCTGGGGCCAAACCGATTTCTCCATCTCGCCAGTTCCTCCGAAATGTCATGGCGCCTGCCATGGTCCAGTGATCGGGGAGGAAACGTGAGGGAGTGCGCCGAGAAAAGCTTGTCTGCAGGCGTACAAAAAATTGGATGGAGGCGCCCGGCATTTGGGCAAGCGGTTGCACAAAAACTGTTCGCCCGGTCGCCAACCGACGCAGGCGCCAATTCCGAATTCGGGAGAACGCAGCAATCTGCCGACCAGAGAATCATTCGGTAAAGCCGTTTGACAGAGATATGACGGCCCGCCGATGGAAATGTGACGCCAGAGTGGAGCATCTAGGGCCGCCTTCCCCAGCAAATCAACCGGACCTCCACAGTCTGTCCGCAGCATATTCACAAGTTGACCGTGCCGGATTCGTGAGCCTGTGCAAGCCACTTGCTGCGCACAAATCCACAGGACTACCCGCCGGCCTGGTCGAACATGCTGCGGCAGGCTTCGCTCAGGCTGGCCCGGTTGCGCCGCAGGCACGCGGTGATGGCACGGACGTTGGGGATTTCGCCGGCGCAGAGACGATAGACGTCGGGCGTGCAGGCTCGGCGCTGCTCTGGCGTTCCCTGCGCATGGGCGGCGGAGGCAAATAGCGTCAGAAACAGCCCGACGGTCGAGGCGCGGCGCGCCCGGTTCTTCACACCTGTAAACTGCAAGAACCTCGCCTTCATGACTGCTCTCCCGTTCTGCCCTGCCCGCCCGGCTGCGTTGGCCGGTGTCGCGACAGACGGTGCGAGAAATAAACCTGCGGGGATGTGATTTTATTCACAGTGCTCGCAAGCGGAGGAACCTAGAGTTCCCAAAGAAGATTTTCAGGAATCGCTAACCAATCGGGACCTGATCGCCGGATCGTTAAAATGCGAACGATCGGGTCAATCGGGAAACAAACCGGCTTTGCGACATTGCGCCATCCACGTTCCGGAGGGTGTGATGAGCGAAGCCGAATTCAACTTGCTGCTGGATGCCGTCCGGGACGTCATGATTCACGAAGATTTTGCGCCCGCGCCGGAGGAGGAATTCGTGCCCCGCTCGTGGTCGTACGCTGCAATGCCCAAAGCCGCCAATGACAATGAGGGCGCTTGGCCCCTCCTGCCCTTTCCGGACGGCTGGTACGCAGCCTGCTGAGCCACCTTCGCTGAGAGTGGAAGCGCCCGCCTTGCTGGCGTTTTGCTATAGGCATGCGCAGCAAACCCGGCACAGCGACGATCAAGTCTTGACGCGCTCCTCACCGTCCTGCGGCACTCGGTCGGATGCGACTGGCGGAAAAATGCTGTCATAGATTGCGCGCGCCTCGCGAATGAGGCGATCCCGCTCCAGCTCGGATTTCGGGACAAATCGGACGATGTCGCCCACGGCTTCTCCAACGCTCGGTTGATCGGATATCCCGCCCAACCAATGCGAACTCTATGCCAACGGGCCTGAATCGCGGGTTCCCAGCCGGCCCCGGGCAAAGCCGGTAGCGAGCCGCGCGAAAGCAATACTTGCGGAACCTGAGCCGAGGTGAGTTTATGCTGAAGAATCAGAGGCTTGATGGAGGCCACGACCAGAATTGAACTGGTGTACACGGTTTTGCAGACCGTTGCGTAACCACTCCGCCACGTGGCCCCACGGCTGAATGCCTTAGACATTTCCGTCGCTTGTCGCAAGTGCAACGGTTGCGGAAGCGAATGGACTTTCGTCACGTGACATCCTAGCGTTTCCCGATGGACCAGCCCATTCGGTCCTTAAACTTGGAAAAGCACTCCTGGCAGACCCAATCATAACGAGCACCGAGCCGATAATCCGGTCCCGTCGTGTAGCCCTCGTGCAGTGTCCCTGGAATTTCGTCAGAGAATTTGGCCCAGCAAGCGGCACAATGATCGTGGTCCCATTCTGGCTTTGGCCGGGTCCAAGTTGACCACCACAAGGTCAGCCCCTTCAGGGCATCCAGATAATCGAGGTTTTCAGTCATGATGTTCAAGACCTGCCTCGGTGTGATGCTGCACGAGGCAGTTGCTTACGCGAGTGAGTTGACTGCACAAGTGGAACTGCTACTAAAGACGATCAAGGGAAAAAGCGCGGAAATACCTATTTTTGTAGGGCCGCGCGAAGGCTGCGTCCTTGTCGGTAGCGGAAAACCAGCTCGCTCTTGCGGACCGTTGCGTAACCACTCCGCCACGTGGCCCCATAAGGGCGGAGCAATATAGGGGATGAAGGGTTTAGGCAACCGCCTTCGTCCCACTTTCCAGGCGACTTCCAACGCCTTGATGGAGACCCCGAGCGCTATGCTTTTGCTCCAGCCTGTCAGGCTCGCTTGCGACGCCGGAAGTCGCGGCGGCCGCGCTTCGGGGCAGGTCTGGGCGCCAACTCCGGCATCTCGGCCTGGACCTCGCGATAGCGGGTCAACAGTCGCTCAAAACTGGCGTGCAGGGTGTCGGCGATATCAGGACGCCGCTCGAGGCCCGCGAGGATCGTCGCGGCCGCCTCGATAGTCGAGAGGCCGTCGCGGCGCGGCTCCTTGCGCAGGCGCCCGTAGCGCGAGGGATGCGCCGGATTGAGGATCACGCGCTGGCATTTCAGCATCCAGGGATTGCGCCACCACAGCGCTTTGGCCTGGCTCCAGGTGCCGTCAAGCAGCACGACGCCTTCGAGCTTGCCGAGGATCGCGCGCTGGTTCTCCGCGACCTCGCCCTTCCGGTTGAGCGCGACGATCTCACCTTCGGCCTCGAGATCGGCGGCGCGCGCCGAGCCGAGATAGAGCACGGCCCAGTGCGAGGCATTCTCGACCGGCCGCCCCAGCGCCTTGGACAAGCTCGGCCAGGACAGGCCGACCCGCACCGTGGCATCTTCGAAATGCTTTGCGAGCAGCCTGGCGGTGCCGAGCGCCCTGTCCTGCTCCTGCGGATGCTGGAGGATCAGGAGCGACAGCCGATTTTCAATGGGCGTGACACTGTCGCAGATGCACAGCGGCATCGGCTTCTGGCAGTGCGGACATTCGGGGATCGGATCGGCCGGCGCGGCGGCGGTATCGGGCGCGTTGGACATGGCGCCGCTATACGCTTCAAGCGACGCCTCAACAACCTATTCCGCCGGCGCGGCCAGCGGGCGCGGCGCGGTTCGCCGCCGCAGACGGTCGATCAGGAGGTAGATCACCGGCGTCGTGTAGAGCGTCAGGATCTGCGAGACGAACAGACCGCCGATGATGGTGATGCCGAGCGGACGCCGCAGTTCCGTGCCGGGGCCGGTCGCGACCACCAGCGGAATGCCGGCGAACAACGCCGCCATCGTCGTCATCAGGATCGGGCGGAAGCGCGCCTGGCAGGCCTCGAAGATCGCCTCCGCCGAGGACAGCCCGCGCTGGCGCTCGGCATCGAGCGCGAAGTCCACCATCATGATGCCGTTCTTCTTGACGATGCCGATCAGCAGGATGATGCCGACGAAGGCGATCACCGTCAGCGGCGTGTTGGTCAATTGAAGCGCAAGCAGCGCGCCGAGGCCGGCCGAGGGCAGCGTCGAGATGATCGTGAGCGGATGGGCAAGGCTCTCGTAGAGCACGCCGAGCACGATATACATCGCGACCAGCGCGCCGAGGATCAAGAGCGGCTGACGGCCGCTGGTCTTGGCGAAATCGCCGGCATTGCCATCAAAGCTGCCGCGGATGCCTTCCGGCATGTGCAATTCCTCGACCGCACGCTGGATGTTCTGCGTCGCGGCCTGGAGCGGCACGTCGGGCAAGAGGTTGAACGACACCGTGGTCGAGGGGAACGACTGCGAGTGATAGACGGCGAGTGCGGCGAGCCCTCGCGTCGCATGGACCACGGCGGACAGCGGTACCTGCGCGTCGCCCGCGCCGGCGACATAGATGCGTTCGAGGTTGGAGGGATCGACCTGGAATTTCGGGTCGATCTCCAGCACGGTCATGTACTGGTTGCGCTGGGTGTAGATGATTCCGATCTGCCGCTGCGCGAAGGCGTTGTTCAGCGCATTGTCGATGTCCTGCACCTTGACGCCGAGCGCCGAGGCCTTCTGGCGGTCGATCGACAAGGTCAGCTGAAGCCCGCCGGGATCGCGATCGCTGGAAATGTCGGTGATGCCTTCGACGCTCTCCATGCGTTTGGCCACGATCGGCGCCCATTTCTGCAGCAGGCCGAGATCGGTGCTGGTCAGCGTGTACTGGTAGTCGGAATCGCTTTGCCGTCCGCCGGCGCGCACGTCCTGGGCGGCGAACATGAAGAGGCGGATGCCGGGCACGGGGTACAATGCGCGCCTGAGACGGTCGATGACGACCTGCGTCGAGACGTGGTCGCGCTCCTCCGGCGGCTTCAGGCTGATGAACATGGTGCCGCGGTTCGAGGTGGCGCCGCCGGGGCCCACGCCGCTGCCGACGGTCGAGCCGATGCCGGCCACGGCCGGATCCTGCATCACGATGTCGGCGAGGCGTTGCTGCAGGCCGAGCATCGACTGAAACGAGATGTCGGCCGAGGCGCGCGTCGCCCCGATCACGAAGCCGGAATCGTCGGTCGGGAAATAGCCTTTGGGGACCTTGATGTAGAGCGTCACCGTAAGAGCGATGGTGGCGAAGAACACCAGCAACGTCAGCAGCGGGAATTCCAGCGCGGTGCGCAGGGTGCGGGTATAGAAGGCGACGATGCGCGACAGTGAGCCCTCGATCAGGCGATCAAACAAGGTCGCGGTGCCGGACGTGGTCTGCCGGATGTAATGGGCGCAGATCATCGGCGTCACCGTGAGCGACACCAGCGTCGAGACCAGGATCGCGAAGGTCAGCGTCAGCGAGAATTCGCGGAGCAGCCGGCCGACGATGCCGTCCATGAAGATCAGCGGCGTGAACGCCGCGATCAGCGACAGGCTGATCGAGACCACGGTGAAGCCGATCTGCTTCGCGCCCTCCTGCGCCGCCCGGAACGGCCGCATGCCGTGCTCGAGATTGCGGAACATGTTCTCGATCATGACGATGGCGTCGTCGACCACGAAGCCGACGGAGATCGCCAGCGCCATCAGCGATAGATTGTCGATCGAGAAGCCCGCGATCCACATGCCGGCACAGGTGCCAGCCAGCGCCAGCGGCACCGAGATGCCCGCCGCGATCGTCGGCGTCAGCCGCCGCAGGAACACGAACACCACGATCATGACGAGGAACGCGGTCGCCAGCAGGGTCCATTGCATGTCCAGGACGCTGGCGCGGATTGTGCCGGTGCGATCGACCAGGGTGGATATCTCAACGCCGGCTGGGATCCACTGCTTCAATGCCGGGATCAGCGCCTTGACCCTGTTGACGGTGTCGATGACGTTGGCATCGCCCTGCTTGGTGATCTGGATCAGCACGGCCGGCTGCTTGTTGAACCAGGCGATCGAGCGGGCGTTGCGGACGGAATCCTCGATATCGGCGACGTCGGAGAGCCGGACGAAATTGCCGCTCGAGCTCTTGATGACGATGTCGCGGAACTCTTTCGCAGTGCGCATCTGCCGATTGAGCGCCAGCGTCTCGCTCTGGCGCTCGCCGTTGAAGATGCCGACGGGACCGAGCGGATTGGCGTTGATGATCGCGGTCCGGACGTCGTCGGTGGCGATGCCTGCGTTCGACAGCGCGACTGGATTGAGCTGCACTCGCACGGCCGGCTGATCGGCGCCGGAGACCGTGACGTCGCCGACGCCAGGCACTTGCGAGATGCGCTGCGCGATGACCGTATCTGCGACGTCGTAGATCGCGCTGGCCGACAGCGTCTTCGAGGTCAGCGCCAGCACGAAGACGGGCGCGCCGGCCGTGTTGGCTTTGCGAAAGCGTGGCAGTGTCGGCAGGTCGCTCGGCAGATCGATGAGCGAGGCGTTGATGGCCGCCTGCACGTCGCGGGCGGCCTTGTCGATGTTGCGGCCGATGTCGAACTGGAGCTGGATGTTGGTCGTGCCAAGCGAACTCGTGGACGTGATCTGGTTGATGCCGGCGATCTCGCCTAGCCGCCGCTCTAATGGCGAGGCCACCGTCGCGGCCATCACGGACGGATCGGCGCCGGGCCGGCTGGCCGAGACGAAGATGGCGGGGAAGTCGACATTCGGGACCGAGGCGACGGGAAGGAACTCGTAGGCAACGACACCCAGCAGGAACAACCCGATCGACAGCAGCGTGGTCGCAACCGGGCGGCGGATGAAGGGCTCCGAGATCGACGCCATCACTGCATCCCCTCGGTCGCGCCCGCGACCGGCGGGCCGCCGGATTCGGCCGGCGGCAGCGCCTGTTCGAGGCGGCGGTTGATGCGGTCCAGTGCGAGGTAGATCACGGGGGTGGTGTAGAGAGTAAGCAATTGGCTCAGCAGCAGGCCGCCGATGATGGAGATGCCAAGCGGGAAGCGCAGCTCGGCGCCGGTACCGCTCTCGATCGCGAGCGGCAGCGCGCCGAACAGGGCCGCCAGCGTCGTCATCATGATCGGACGGAAGCGCAACAGGCAGGCCTGCACGATCGCCTCGTTCGGCGACATGCCCTGCCCGCGTTCGGCCTCCAGCGCGAAGTCGATCATCATGATCGCGTTCTTCTTGACGATGCCCATTAAGAGGATGATGCCGATCAGGCCGATCACCGAGAGATCCTGCCCGCACAGCACCAGGGCCACGATGGCGCCGACGCCGGCCGAGGGCAGCGTCGACAGGATCGTGATCGGGTGGATGTAGCTCTCATAGAGCACACCCAGCACGATGTAGATCGTGATGACGGCGGCGAGCAGTAGCCAGGGCTGGCCGGCCAGCGCCTTGGCGAACTCGGCGGCGTCACCGGCATAGACCCCGACAATGCTGTTGGGCATGCCGATCCGGGTTTCGATCGTCTTGACCGCCTCGACGGCATCGCCGAGCGCCGCGCCGGGCGCGAGGTTGAAGCTGAGGGACACGGAGGGGAATTGCGCCTGGTGCGAGATCGCGAGCGGCGCCGTGGTGCGCTTCAGCGTCGCCACGGCCGACAACGGCACCTGGGCGCTCGGCGCGCCGACGGTGGAGCTCGCGGCACCCGGCAGATAGAGCTTTGACAGGATCGAGGGGTCGCGCTGGTACATCGGCAGGGCCTCCAGCACGACGCGGTACTGGTTGGCCTGGCCGTAGATGGTCGAGATCTGCCGCTGCGCGAAGGCGTCGTTCAGCGTGTCGGTAATTCCTTGCAAACTCACGCCGAGCTGTCCGGCGCGGGTACGGTCGACATCGAGCTGTGCGCGCAGGCCGCCTTCCTGCGCCTCCGAGGAGACGTCGCGGAACAGCGGGTCGCGCCGCATCTCCGCCACCAGCTTGCCGGCCCATTCCGAGACCAGCGTCGCATCGGTGCCGGTCAGCGTGTACTGGTATTGCGAGCGGCTCGACTGGGTCGAGATCTGCACGTCCTGCACCGGCTGGAAATAGACGGTCATGCCGGGGATGCCTGACACCCTCTCCTTCAGGCGGATCACGACCGCCGCGACATCGTCACGCCGTTCGCCGCGCGGTTTCAAGGTCATGACGAGGCGCCCGACATTGGTGGTCGGGTTGACCGAGCCGGCGCCGATGACTGAGACCACGCCGACCACATCGGGATCGGCCTTGATGGCAGCGGCGGCCTCGGCCTGCCGCTTCTGCATCTCCGCGAACGACACGTCGGGCCCGGCTTCCGTCACTGCCGTGATCGAGGCGGTGTCCTGAAGCGGCAGGAAGCCTTTTGGCGCGACGACATAGAGGACGAGGGTCGCAGCCAGCGTGGCGAAGGTCACGAGCAGTGTGGCGCGCTGACGCTCCAGCACCCACAAAAGCGTGCGGTGATAGAACTCGACGGTGCGGTCGATGAAGCGGCTGATCGCAGCGAGTCCAGGAACCACCAGCTCCTCATGGGCGTGCTTGAGCAGCCGCGAGCACATCATGGGCGTCAGCGTCAGCGAGACCACCGCCGAGGTGACGACCGCGATGGTCAGCGTCAGCGCGAATTCGCGGAACATGCGCCCGACGAGGCCCGACATGAACAGAAGCGGGATGAAGACCGCGATCAGCGACACCGTCAGCGAGATCACGGTGAAGCCGATTTCGCTCGCGCCCTTGAGCGAGGCTTCCATCGCACTCTCGCCATTCTCCATGTGGCGGACGATGTTCTCGATCATGACGATGGCGTCGTCGACGACGAAGCCTGTGCCGATCGTGAGCGCCATCAGCGACAGATTGTCGAGGCTGAAGCCGGCAAAATACATGATGCCGAAGCTCGTGATCAGCGACAGCGGCAGTGCCACGCCCGCGATCAGCGTGGCGCGCAGCGAACGCAGGAACAACAGCACCACCAGGGTCACCAGCACGACGCTCAGGATCAGCGTGAACTGGACGTCATGGACCGAGGCACGAATGGTGACGGTGCGGTCGGAGACGATGGTGAGGTTCACGCCGGCGGGAATCGCGCGCTGCACCTTGGGGATCTCGGCGCGGATCTGGCTGACGACATCGATGACGTTGGCACCGGGCTGGCGCTGGATGTCGATGATGACGGCCGGCGTGCCCTGGTACCAGCCGCCGGTGCGGTCGTTCTCGAGACCGTCGACGATCTGCGCGACGTCGGCAATAGTGACGGGCGAGCCGTTGCGGTAGGCAATGATAACGGGCTTGTAGGCGTCCGCCGCGGCGATCTGGTCATTGGCCGCGATGATGTAGGATTGCTGCGCGCCGTCGAGCGAACCTTTCGGCCCCGAGACGTTGGCATTGGCGATCGCGGTGCGCAGGTCCTCCATGGCGATGCCATAGGCCGCGAGCCGTGCCAGATCGGCCTGGATACGCACGGCCGGCTTCAGCCCGCCGAGCACCGAGACGCGTCCGACACCGGAGATCTGGCTCAAGCGTTGCGCCAGAATGGTGTCGGCGATATCGCTCATCACCCGCAGCGAGATGGTGTCCGAGCGCAGCGCCAGCGTCATCACCGGCGCGTCCGCCGGGTTCACCTTGGCGTAGGTTGGCGGATAAGGCAGCGTCTTGGGCAGCACGCCGGCCGCCGCATTGATCGCGGCCTGCACGTCCTGGGTCGCGCCGTCGATGTCGCGGTTGAGGTCGAACTGGAGCGAGATCTGGCTGACGCCGAACGAGCTCGTCGAGTTCATCGCCGACAGCGACGGGATCTGGCCGAGCTGCCGCTCCAGCGGTGCGGTGATCAGCGAGGCGATCACGTCGGGGCTCGCACCCGGAAGCTGGGTCGTCACCTGCACGGTCGGGAAATCGACCTGCGGCAGCGCCGAGACCGGCAGCGCGAAGTAGCCGAGCGCGCCGCCGATCAGCAGCGCGATGCCGAGCAGCGAGGTTGCGATCGGTCGTCGGATGAAGGGTTCGGAGACACCCATGGGTTACGCCTGCCGCGTCAGGCGGCTGTTGTCGGGATCATGGCTGCTTGGCTCCACTTCCCGTTGCCCCCGGCCCCGGTGCTGGCCCGGTCTGTCCCTTCTGGTCGCCTTCGCTGCTCTTGCGCTTGGCGCGGAACTCGCCGTCCTTGCCCTGTCCGTCCTTCTGGCCTTCCTTGGCACCATCCTTCTTCTGAGCGTCCGGCCCGCGTGAGCGCTTGCGCGGGGCAAGATCGGCCGAGGGGGTCTGGTCGTCGCGGCCGACCGTCACCTTGGAGCCGTCGGACAAATTGGCAAAGCCCGTGGTGACGACCTGGTCGTTCGGCGACAGGCCGCTGGCGATGACGGCGTCATGCTCGTTCTGCTGCGTCACCGTCACGGGCTTGGCCGAGACGATGTTGTCCTCGCCGATGACATAGCTGAAGGTCCCGATCGGACCACGCTGCACCGCAGAGGTCGGCACCACCAGCGCCTGCGTCAAGGTCTCGACCTTGAGGCGGACATTGACGAACTGGCCCGGCCAGAGCTGGTAGTTGGCGTTGGGGAATTCCGCCTTGAGCCTGAGCGTGCCGGTGGTCTGGTCGACCTGGTTGTCGATGCCGGTGAGCTTGCCGGTATCGATCACCGTGATGCCGTCATTGCCGAACACGTCGACAGCGAGCGCACCCTTCGCCGCCGCGGCATTGACGCGCATGATCTGCTGCTGCGGCAGGCTGAACCACACTGCGATCGGCTGCAACTGCGTGATGACGACAAGGCCCGTTGTGTCGGAGGCGTGGATGATGTTGCCCTGGTCGACCTGGCGCAGGCCGACGCGGCCCGAGAGCGGCGCCACGATCTTGGTGTAGCTCAGCGTCGCCGCGGCATTGTCGATCGCGGCCTGATCCGCCTTCACCAGCGCCTCGGTCTGCGCCACCAGGGCCCGCTGCGTGTCGGCCTGCTGCTTGGAGCCGGCATTGGTGGCGGCGAGCTGCTCGTAGCGCGTAAGGTCAATGCGCTGGTTGGCGAGTTGGGCCTGATCCTGCGCCTTCTTGGCCACCGCCTGATCGTACTGCGCCTGATAAATCGCCGGATCGATCTCGCCGAGCACGTCGCCCTTCTTGACGTCCTGACCTTCGGTGAAATTGACCGCGATCAGCTTGCCGTCCACCTGCGAGCGCACGGTCACGGTATTGAGCGCGCGGATCGCACCGACGCCGTCGAGATAAACCGGCACGTCCTGGACGCGCGGGCTCGCCGCCAGCACGGGCACCGGCAGATCGGGCCGCTGGTTGCGGTTGTTCGCCTGCTGCTGATGCGTGACGGTCCAGCCGAGATAACCAAGGCCGCCGAGGATCGCGAGCGTGATCAGGGTCATGACCAGGCCGCGGCCGCGCGATTTTTTCGCCGTCCCCTCCTTCGCGCCTTGCTTCGTCTCCGGCTTAAAGAGCATTGACCGGTTTCTCCATCCTCGGCTCCCAACCGCCGCCGAGCGCCTGGTACAGGCTGACGATGGCGAGAAGCCGCGCGAGTTGGGCCTGCGACAGCGCGTCTTCCGCCTGGAACAGGGTCAGTTGGGTGTTGAGCACGGTCACGATGTCGGCAGTGCCGGCGCGCAATTGCTGCTCGGAGAGATCGAAGGCGCGGCGCGAGGCGGCGACGACATCGCGCTGCAATTGCAGCTTGATCGTGGTCTGCTTGATCGAGAACAGCGCATTGTCGACGTCGGCAAAGGCCTGGACGATGGTCTTGCGGTAGGTCTGGAGCAGCTCGTCCTGACGCGCCTTGGCAAGTTCGAAATTGCCGAGGATCCTGCCGCCGTCGAAGATCGGCTGCGTGGCACTGCCGACGAGCTGGAAGAAGGCGGCATGCGGCTGGAACAGCGAGACCAGCGCTGAGCTCTGATAGCCGCCATTGCCGGTCAGCTGGATCGTCGGAAAGAATTGAGCGCGGGCATTCCCGATGTTTGCGGTGGCCGAGGCGAGCTGCGCCTCCTGCCGGCGGATGTCCGGCCGCTGCGTCAGGATCTCGGACGGCAGGCCGGGCGTGACGCGCGGGATCGCGATCCGGTCCAGCGAGCCGCCGAGCACGCGCACACTCTCCGGCGGGCGCGATACCAACACAGCCAGCGCGTTGATGTTCTGGTCGAGCGTCTGGCGCAGTGGCGGCACCAAGGCCTTCTGGTTCGCGACCAGGCTCTCCTGCTGGGCGACGTCAAGATCGCTTCCGGTGCCGGCCTTACGCCGCTCCTTGACCGCATCGAGGATGCGTTGCGCGCTCGCGATGTTGCGCTGAGAGGTCCTGATGCGGTCCTGCGAGGCCAGTACCTGGAAATAGGCATTGGCGACGGCCGCCAGCGTCGTCAGCGCGACCGTGTCGCGATCGAAGCGGTTGGCGTTCGCCGTCTCCTCGGCCGTTTGCAGCGCATCGCGGTTCTGGCCCCAGAAGTCGAGCTGGTAGCTCGCGCTCAGCGAGGCCGAATAGTTGACGACCTCGCGTCCGCCGATGGACAGGCCCGAGGCGCTCGAGCCCGAGGTACGTGAATAGGTTTCCGATCCGGCCGTGGACAGGCTCGGCAGCAGCGCCGCGCCCGCCTGCCGCGCCTGGGCGTCGGCCTGGACGATGCGCGCCACCGCAGCGGCGATGTCGAGGTTGACGGTCTGCGCCTCCTGCATCAGCTGCGTCAGCTCCGCGGAGCGGAAACCGCGCCACCAATCCAGCGGCGGCGGCGCATCCCCTTTGCCGGCGTATTTGTACTGCGTGGGAACATCGAGCGCGGGATCGGGAAGATCCTGCGTCAGCACGCAAGCGCCCGAACTGGCCGCGAGGCACAGCGCCGCAAGCCAGCGCGCCGCGTGCCGCGTCCTGGACGCAGACCCCGGAGACCGCCGCATGGCGATCGCAGGAACAACTTGTGTCACATCCACCCCCCGCCGGGCAGATCGAGCCGCCACCGCGAAGCCGGATTAACCGATTCGCGGCGGCGCAGTCGGGGGGCGTTGGACGACTCGTTCACAGCTGTGATGCTTTCTGCGGAACCTGAGACCCATATTAGCCGGGCGCGGAACTGCGGGACAGTCCCGCAGGTGCGAGAGGCGCGCCGGAACGGACCGACATGAGGACCGCGCAAATGCAAGATGTCCTTGTCTTGCAGCGGCTTCTTGCATTTCAGCGCCGCACTGACACGTGCTCAAGCTTACTAAGATTTCATGTGATATTGCCGCAACACCGGGGCGGCTAGATCCTATCGCACGGCTTATCAGCACCCACGCGGCTTCAGCTCGATCTCGAGGTCCGGCCGGACCACTCTCACGAGATCGTCAATTGCCGAACACGAACGCGCCTCGCTCAGATATGCCTTCAAACTTCCAGGCGCCTTTCACCCAGCTCGACATCGAGACATGCCGCCGAAGGCGAAGATTGTCGCGAGGACCGCCCACGACGATCGTTATCTTCCGTGCTCGGACGAAGATCGCCCATATTCTCCTACCGATATCCCGCCTCGCGGCCAGCACATCATCGCCGGGTCTGTGCTCTCAAAAATATCCCTGCTGCGGCGGGGGCTTCGACCGGTTTCGCCGCAGCGCAAAAGCCTTCCCCTTTTGTCTTGCAAGCACTAGGTTCTGGCCAAGCTGATCAACCCCTTTGCCAGTGATTTCCCCCGATATGACCATCAAGAATGACGTTGTCGAAGCCATCGGCAACACCCCGCTCATCAAGCTCAAGCGCGCCTCGGAATTGACCGGTTGCACCATCCTGGGCAAGGCCGAGTTCATGAATCCCGGCCAGTCGGTGAAGGACCGGGCCGGCAAATGGATGATCCTGGAGGCCGAAAAGCGCGGCGAGCTGAAGCCGGGTGGTCTCGTGGTCGAAGCGACGGCCGGCAATACCGGCATCGGGCTTGCGGTCGTTGCGAGCGCGCGCGGCTATCGCACCCTGATCGTGATCCCGGAGACGCAGAGCCAGGAGAAGAAGGATTTCTTGAAGCTGTGCGGCGCCGAGCTGATCGAGGTGCCGGCCCTGCCCTATGCCAACCCCAACAGCTACCAGCATGTCGGCCGGCGCCTTGCCGACGAGCTGCGCAAGACCGAACCCAATGGCGTGCTCTTCGCCGATCAGTGGAACAACCTCGACAACGCCAAGGCGCATTACGAATCCACAGGACCCGAGATCTGGGAGCAGACCGACGGCAAGGTCGACGGCTTCGTCTGCTCGGTCGGCAGCGGCGGCACGCTCGCCGGCGTCAGCCGCTATCTCAAAGAGAAGAACAAGAACATCCGCATCGCCTGCGCCGATCCGCACGGCGCCGGCATGTACGAATATTTCAGGACCGGCGATCCCAAGGCTACGCCCGGCGGCTCGATCACCGAGGGCATCGGCCTCAACCGCGCGACCGCGATCGTCGAGACGGCCAAGGTCGATGACGCCTATCTCATTCCCGACGCTGAAGCCGTCAGCGCGATCTATGAGCTGCTCCAGCACGAAGGCCTGTGCCTCGGCGGCTCCACCGGCATCAATATCGTCGGCGCGATACGCCTTGCGAAGCAGCTCGGACCCGGCAAGACAATCGTCACCGTGCTCTGCGATTCCGGCAGCCGCTATCAGTCGAAGCTGTTCAACGCGGACTTCATGCGCGCCAAGAACCTTCCCGTGCCGGAGTGGCTGGAGAAGCGCAGCAACATCAAGCCGCCATTCGTCTGACTGCCGTAGGCTTCCTCACATCCGGAAAGCGCGCGCCCAAGGGGCCCGCGCGGCCGGCTGTTTACGCGACGTCGCCGCGCTCGGAGGCCGCGGCACAATGGTCGCGCCAGAACTGGCGATAGCCCGCCTCGACCCCGCGCGTATAGATCTCGACATTGCCGGCCGGGGAAGCTGCGATCCGAGCCGGCAACTCCGCGCGCAACTTCGCCAGCTGCGCAGGCTGCGCCGCATATTTGCACGCGATTGCGGCGTAGCCCTCGTCGTCCTCGGCGACCCAGTCGTCGAGCCCGACGGCAGCCACGATGGCGCCACCGGCGCGCGACGAGGCACCGTTGCCGAGCTTGGCGACGACTGGAACGCCCGCATAGAGGGATTCCCAGGTGCTGACGCCGCCATTTTGCGGGAACGTGTCGAGGGAGATGTCAACCTGCGCGAAGGCCAACAGGTGCTCGTGGCGTGGGGTCGAGCCCATGCAGATGACGTTCTCTTCGGCGATCCCCTGCGCCACGAACCGCGCGATCAGACTGTCGCGCAGCAAGGAATCATCGAGCAAAGTATGCTTGATGATGATCTTCGATCCGGTCACCTCGCGCATCACTTTCGCCCACACGCGGATTGCCTGGTCCGAGATCTTGTAGATGCGGTTGAACACGCCGAAGGTGACATGGCCGTTGCGGAGCATGGGAAGCTCCGAAGGCGGCACATCCAGGATCGGATCGGTCGTGATCAGGCACGGCAGATCGTGAACCTTTTCGGCGAGCAGATGGCGCGCCGATTGCGGAATGAAGACCGGATCGGCGAGCACGTAGTCCATGGTCTGAAGGCCCGTACCGGTCGCGTGGCCGAAGCCCGTGACCTGGATGGGAGCCGGCTTGCGGGCGAATACGGGTAGCCTGTTGCCGGTCGAATGCCCGGACACGTCGATCAGGATATCGACATTGTCGGCCTGGATACGATCGGCCAGCTCGTCGTCCGTAAGCTGCCAGGCGTCCACCCAGACGTCCGCCAACGACTTGAATTCGGCAGTCATCTCGTCTCGCAACGGCGAGCACGAATAGCAGACGATTTCGAATTCCGCGTGATCATGATGGCGCAGCACCGGCAGCAGGCCGAACGCCGCCGAATGGTACCAGAACTCGGCAGCGACATAACCGATCACGATCCGCCTGTCAGGATCGAGTTGCCGGGGTGAGAGCTTCCGTTGCGGCAACCTGGCGCCGATCGCGTCCCACCAATATTTTCGCGCGGCCTGCTGGACCGCGAAATCGGCGTCGGAAAGAAAATCCAGAAAGTGGATCTTCCGCGCGATCAAGTCCGCATGGTCCGGCGCGAGTGCCAGCGCGGCGTCGAGATGCTCGATCGCGGATGCGATCTCTCCCTGGTTTGCAAAACAGGCGCTGAGCAGCGTCATCGCGATCGCGGAGCGCGGATTTTCCTCGAGCAAGGTCTTGACGGCCGCAATCGCCTGCGCCGTGTTGCCCATGGCAAGCGCGACCTGCGCCTTTCCCTGCAAGGCCACCTCGAGCCTGGGCGAAAGCGCCAGCGCTGCATCAAAATCCGCTGCCGCCCGCTCCGACCGCGACAGCTCGAGATGGAGCCGTCCGCGGTGTGCCAGGGCCTTGGCCGAATTGGGCCTGATCGTCAGCGCCGCGCCGAGCGCGGCTTCCGCCTCATCGTAGTGCTTGAGCTCGATACTGACCACGGCTTTGCCGACGAGCGCTTCCACGTGCCGCGACTGAAACACCAATGCGCGCTCGAAACTTTGCTTGGCGCGATCAAACTGGCGCAGCGTCAGCTCCGCCAAGCCTCGATTGCAAAGCGCATCGGCATGGTCCGGCTTCAGCCGAATGGCGCGGTCGTACGATTCGATCGCCTGTTCGGGCAGGTTCAGGTGGAGCAGCGTATTACCGAGGCTGGTCAGGGCCTGCGGAAAATTCGGCTTCAGCGCGATCGCCTTCTCCTGACATGCGCGGGCGGCCTCAAATTGCCCGAGACCGGAGTGTACGGTCGCGAGATTGTTATAGGCCTCATGCGAACGCGGCTCGAGCGCGATCGCGCGCGCGAGCAGCTGTTGCGCCTCCTCCAGGCGGCCGCCTTGATGCGCGCACAGGCCGAGCAGGTGCGTGGCGTCGAAATGATCGGGAACGGCTTGCAGGATCTGACGGCACAGCGCCTCGCTCTCTGCATATCGTCCCTGGCCATGAGCACTTGCCGCGGCGGAGATGATGGCGTCCGCCTGCTTCTTCAATTTCTTCTGCAATCGCGCGTTCTGGAACGCGCGCGCGCCGGCGCCGCTGCTCTGCAAGGTATCTCTCCGGAGGATGGCCCGGAGAGAGTCTAACTGATTCGCGGCCGGCGCCGCCCCGTCAGCTGGACCAGTAACGCCCCGGGGGCAACCGACCTGCTTATGCCAGGTCGCCGCCGTCCGAGGCGGCGGCACAATAATCGCGCCAGAACTGGCGGTAACCCGCCTCGAGCTCACGCGTGTAGATCTCGACATTGCCGGCGGGCGAGGCTGCAATCTGAGCCGGCAACTGCGCGCGCAACTTCGCGAGATGATCGGGCTGCGTCGCAAATTTGCGCGCGATCTCGATATAGCCCTCGTCATCCTCGGCGACCCAGTCGCCGAGACCGACGGCGGCCACGATGGAGGCGCCGGCGCGCGACGACGCCCCGTTGCCGAGCTTGGCCACCACGGGAACACCCTTGTAGAGCGATTCCCAGGTGCTGATGCCGCCATTTTGCGGGAACGTATCGAGGGAAATATCGACCTGGGCAAAAGCCGCCAGGTGGTCGTTGCGCGAGGTGGTGCCCAGGCAGGTGATGTTCTCCTCGGCAACGCCCTGCGCCACGAAGCGCGCGACCAGGCTATCGCGCAGCAATTGGTCATCGAGCAGACCATGCTTGAGGATGATTTTCGATCCCGGCAGCTCTCGCATCAAACGCGACCACACCCGGATCGCATCGTCCGATATCTTGTAGATGCGGTTGAACACGCCGAAGGTGACGTAGCCGTTGCGGAGCATCGGCAGCTCGGAAGGCGCCAGATCCGAGACGGGCTCCATCGTGATCAGGCACGGCAGATCGTGGATCTTTTCGGCAAACAAATGCCGAACCGATGGCGGAATGAAAATGGGATCCGCGAGCACATAGTCCATGGTCTGCATGCCCGTGCCCGTCGCGTGTCCGAAGCCGGTGGCCTGGATCGGGGCCGGCTTCCGCGCGAAGACCTGCAGCCTGTTACCGGTCGTGTGGCCCGAAACGTCGATGAGGATGTCGACATTGTCGGCCTGAATGCGATCGGCGAGTTCGTCGTCCGATAGCTGCCAGGCGTCGACCCAGACGTCCGCCATTTGCTTGAACTTGGCGGTGTACTCGTCCTCTCCCGGCCAAGAGTAGTAGCAGATGATTTCAAATCTGGCGTGATCATGATGGCGCAGCACCGGCAGCAAAGTGAGCCCCGCCGAGTGCTGCCGGAATTCGGCAGCGACATAGCCGACCACGATCCGCTTTTCCGGATTAAGCGGCCGCTTCGGCAGCTCCCTTCGCGGCAGCTTGGAGCCGATCAAGTCCCACCAGTCTCGTCGGACCGCCTGCTGGACCACGAAATCGGCCTCGGCACGGTAGTCCTGCAAGAAGATCTTGCCCCTGATCGCATCGCCATAGTCCGGTCGGATCGCCAGCGCACGATCGAGATATTCGATCGCGGCGTCCATGTCCCCCTGGTTCGAATAAGCGAAGCCCATCAGCGCCAACCCCATCTCGGAGCGCGGATTTCGCTCGATCAAGGTCGTAGCGGCCGCCATCGCCTGCGCGGTCTTTCCCATGACGAGGCAGGCCTGCGCCTTCCCCCGGAGCGCCAGTTCGAGCTTGGGCGAAATCGCAAGCGCCGCCTCGAAATCCGCAAGCGCGGGCTCCAGGCGCTGCAGCTCGTAACTGAGGCGCCCGCGCTGGGCCAGGATCCTCGGCGCGCCGGGCTTGATCGCGAGCGCCATGGCAAACTTGGCTGCTGCTTCCTCGTGGTGCCGCAGCTCCATGCTGACCATGCCGCTGCCGACGATGGCCTCGGCGTGACGCGGCTGAAACAGCAGGGCGCGATCGAAACTTTCCTTGGCGCGAGTGACCTGTCCAAGCAAGATCTCGACCATGCCGCGATTGCAGAACGCATCGGCATAATCCGGCTTCAACTTGATGGCGCGTTCGTGCAGCTCGAGCGCCTGTCCGTACAGCCCTAAATGCATCAGCGTGTTGCCGAGGTTGGTCAGCGCGACCGCGAAATTCGGCTTCAGCGCGATGGCCCTCTCCTGACACCGGCGCGCCTGTTCGTAGTTGCCAAGGTCGAAATGCACGGTGGCGAGATTGTTATGGGCATCGTGCAGGCGTGGATCGAGCTCGATCACGCGCTCAAGCAATTGTTGCGCCTCCTCCAGGCGCCGGCCGTCATGCGCGCACATACCGAACAAGTGCATGGCGTCGACATGATCCGGAATCGCTTTCAGGATCTCACGGCAGAGCGCCTCGGTCTCGGCAAATCTGCCCTGGCCATACGCGGCGGCCGCGGCGGCGAGGATGGCGTCCGCCTGCTTCATCAATTTTTTCTGCAATCGCGCGTTCTGGAATGCGCGCGCGCCGCCACTGCCCTGCAAGGTGTCTCTCCGGAGGATTGCCCGGAAAGAGTCTAACTGATTCGCGACTGGGGCCGGCTGATCAGCTGGAGCGGGGACGCCCCCGGGATTTCCCGGGGCTCAGCGCAGGATCTGGCTCAGGAAAAGCTTGGTGCGGGCGTGCTGCGGGGCGGCGAAGAATTCTTTCGGCGTGTTGGCCTCGATGATCTGGCCGGCGTCCATGAACACGACGCGGTTGGCGACCTCGCGGGCAAAGCCCATCTCGTGGGTGACGACCAGCATGGTCATACCCTCCTCGGCGAGATCGACCATGGTGTCGAGCACCTCCTTGACCATTTCGGGGTCGAGCGCCGAGGTCGGCTCGTCGAACAGCATCACCTTCGGGTTCATGGTCAGCGCACGGGCGATCGCGACGCGCTGCTGCTGGCCGCCGGACATCTGGCCGGGAAACTTGTTGGCCTGGTGCGGGATCTTGACCCGCTCCAGGAATTTCATGGCGGCCTCCTCGGCATCCTTCTTGGGGATGTTGCGCACCCAGATCGGCGCCAGCGTGCAATTATCGAGGACCGTGAGATGCGGGAACAGATTGAAACTCTGAAACACCATGCCGACTTCGCGTCGCACCGCATCGATACGCTTGAGGTTCGGACCGAGCTCGATGCCGTCGACGACGATCTCGCCCTCCTGGAATTCCTCGAGCGCGTTGATGCAGCGGATCAGCGTCGACTTGCCCGAACCCGAGGGCCCGCAGATCACGATGCGCTCGCCCTTGTGAACCTCGAGGTCGATGTCGCGCAGGACGTGAAAGTCGCCGTACCATTTGTTGAGGCCGGAAATCTTGACGATGGGGTCGGACATGGTGAGCTCCATCAGTTGCGGCGGTGAGCGTTGAGGCGGTGCTCGACGAACAGCGAGTAGCGCGACATTCCAAAGCAGAAGATGAAATAGATGACGCCGGCAAAGGCAAAGCCGGTGAACGCGGTCGACGGCGTCGACCATTTCGGATCCGAGAACGAGGCGCGGAGCGAGCCGAGAAGATCGAACAGCGCCACGATCGAGACCAGCGAGGTGTCCTTGAACAGCGAGATGAAGCTGTTGACGAGGTTCGGAATGACGTGGCGCAGCGCCTGCGGCAGCACGATCAGCGAGGTCGTCTTCCACCAGGATAGCCCCAGGGCCGCGGCCGCCTCGCCCTGCCCGCGCGGAATCGCGGCTAAGCCGCCGCGGACGTTCTCGGCCTGATAGGCGCCCGTGAACAGCGCAATCCCGATCAGGGCGCGCACGAGCCCGTCGACGGTGAAATTGCCGGGCAGGAACAAAGGCAGCATATAAGTTGCGAAGAACAGCACGGTGATCAGCGGCACGCCGCGCCAGAATTCGATGAAGGCGATCGAGAAGATCCGGATCAGCGGAATGGTGGAGCGGCGGCCGAGCGCCAGCGCGACACCGATCGGTAGCGAGGTGACGATGCCGGTGACGGAGACCACCAGCGTCACCAGAAGGCCACCCCAGAGATTGGTTGCGACAACCGGCAATCCCCCACGGTCGAGGCCCATCAGCTTGATGACGATCGCGATGCCGATGAAGGCGGCGATGCTGGATGCCAGAGCCCGCCCCCCGGTGCGAATGCCACCACCAAGCACGAAGGCGATCAGGCAGACAATCGCGGCCGTGATGGCGAAATCGGCCCAGACCGGCTGCCCCGTCTCCTGGATCTGGTCGCGCAGCCAGGTGAGCGGAAAGATCAGCCAGGAGATCGCCGTGCCGACCAGCAGGATGAGGCTTCCGACGGCCCACAGCAGCGGTGCGATGGCGGACGTCTTGCTGAGATTGAGCAGCGCCTGCCCGGCGCCGATGAGGCTTTCGTCGAACAATTGCAGCAGGCCGGCCGTCCAGCTCAGGCCCAATCCCCTGAGGCCGCCGCCGTGCAACAGGAAGAATGCCACCACGGGAAGGGCGATGAAGAACAGGCTGGCATTCAGCCCCTTCGCGGGCAGCCTGGGAATGAGCATCGGCGCCAGCAGGACCACCGCCAAGACGAACGTGAGATTGACCCGCCAGCGCTCGGCCTCGGGATAGAAGCCATAGATCAGTTGCGGCAGCTTGGCCTGGATGTAGGGCCAGCAGGCCCCGACCGCAAAGCCGGCGTTCTCGGCGAGGCAAGCCGTGCGATCCTTGCCGGTCCAGACCGCATCGACCATCAGGAACTTGACCGAGGGAACGATGGTGAACCAGAGCAGCAGCGCGCCCACGATCGTGAGCAGGATGTTGGTCGGCGAGTTGAACAGGCGGGTGCGCAGCACGCCGATGAAGCCCGTGGTCTTGACCGGCGCGGGACGCTCGGCGACCAGGTCCCGACGGACGAAGGCGGACGTCGCAATATCGCTCATGCGCCGAGGCTCCGGCTGACGCGCCAACCGTAGACGCTCATGATCGCGCTGGTGACGAGGGAGATCAGGAGGTAGACGCCCATCGTCATGGCGATGATCTCGATCGCCTGGCCGGTCTGGCTCAGCGAGGTGCCGGCGAATACCGACACCAGATCAGGATAGCCGATCGCGACCGCCAGCGAGGAATTTTTCGTGAGGTTGAGGTATTGGTTGGTCAGCGGCGGCACGATGACGCGCATAGCCTGCGGCACGACGATCAGCCGGAGCGTGGTGCCGCGGCTGAGACCCAGCGAGGACCCCGCCTCCATCTGCCCCTTGTGGACGGACAGGATGCCGGCGCGCACGATCTCGGCGATGAAGGCGGCGGTATAGGTCGATAGCGCCAAGGTCAGCGCCACGAACTCCGGGATGATGCGCGAGCCGCCGGCGAAATTGAACCCTTTGAGCTGCGGCAACTCGACGGTGAAAGGTAAACCGAACACCAAGATGGTGGCGAGCGGCAGCCCGAACAGCAGACCCAGCACATACGGCCAGATCCGGATCATCCGCCCTTCCTGAAACAGCGCGCGCCGCGCATAGATGCGCAAGGCCAGCGCCGCGACGATGCCGAGCGCCAGCATCGCCAGGAACGGCTCGAGACCGCTCTCGCCGATCGGGCTGGGAACGACGAGGCCGCGATTGCTAAGGAAGGCAATGCCGAGCAGCGAAATGCTCTGCCGCGGATTGGGCAACGCCGCCAGCACCGCGAGGTACCAGAACAGGATCTGGAACAGCAGCGGCAGGTTGCGGATGAGCTCGACATAGATCTCGCCGACGCGCGACAAGAGCCAGTTCGGCGACAGCCGGCACAGCGCGACGATGAAGCCGATCACGGTCGCGAAGACGATGCCGACCACCGAGACCACGAGCGTGTTCAGGAGCCCGACCACGAACACGCGCAGGAACGTGTCCGAGCCGGTGTAGGGAATCAGGGTCTGATTGACGTCGAAGCCGGCATTGTTGCGGAGGAAGCCGAAGCCGGCGGCGATGTGCTGGTTTTCGAGGTTGGCGCGGGCGTTGGAGACGATCTCATAGCCGATCCAGCCCAGGATCGCCGCGAAGGCAAACTGGACGGCAATGCCGTTCCAGCCTGCCTTGCCGCCCAGCACACGCCTGATCTTCAGCGCGATCTGGGGCGGCGGTTTACGGGCCTCGGTGCTCATCGCCGCGAGCTGCGGATCAGGGTGATCAGCGGATCGGCGGCGCGTACTGGAGACCACCCTTGTTCCAGAGATTGTTGAGCCCGCGATTGATGGCCAGCGGCGAGCCCGAGCCGACGTTGCGGTCGAACACCTCGCCGTAATTGCCGACCGCCTTCACGATCCGCACCACCCAGTCCTTGGTCAGGCCGAGCTGTTCGCCGAAATTACCGTCGCTGCCGAGCACGCGCTTCAGCTCCGGGCTTTCCAGCTTCGCCTTCTCGTCGACGTTCTTCGAGGTCACGCCGAGCTCTTCAGCCGTGATCATCGCAAACAGCGTCCATTTCACGATGTCGAACCACTGGTCGTCGCCGTGGCGCACCATCGGCCCGAGCGGCTCCTTCGAGATGATTTCGGGGAGCACCATATGGTCGTTGGGATTGGCGAGCTTGAGGCGGTTGGCGTACAGGCCCGACTGGTCGGTGGTGAAGACGTCGCAGCGGCCGGCTTCATAGGCCTTGACCGTTTCGTCGTTGGTGCCGAACGCGATCACCTCGTACTTCATGTTGTTGGCCTTGAAGTAGTCGGCGAGATTTTGCTCGGTGGTGGTGCCGGTCTGCACGCAGACCGATGCGCTATTGAGCTCGAGCGCGGAATTCACCTTGAGGGACTTCTTCACCATGAAGCCCTGCCCGTCATAATAGGTCACGCCGGTGAAGTTGGCACCGAGCGAGGTGTCGCGCGAGATGGTCCAGGTGGTGTTGCGCGAGAGCACGTCGATCTCGCCGGATTGCAGGGCCGTGAAGCGGTCCTTAGCGGACAGCGGCACGTATTTGACCTTGGTCGGATCGTTGAAGATCGCCCCGGCGATGGCGCGGCAGACGTCGACGTCGAGCCCGGTCCAGTTGCCCTTGTCGTCGGGCGATGAGAAGCCCGGCAGGCCCTGGCTGACGCCGCAGGACAGCATGCCCCGGTCCTTGACGGTCTTGAGCGTTTGCGCATCGGCGGCCTGCGCGGTGAGGCCCGTGGCGAGAGCCAGAGTGAGAGCCAGGGTTACGCGTTTCATGGGCTTTGGGCCTTTCAAAATCGTCTCAAGTGTCGGGAACGTTGTCTTTGGGGTCATCTCTGCCAGGGTCAATCGTACCAAGGCTAGCCTTGCAAGACTCATGCTGGCAAACCTAGCCGAACACCCGCCGATCCCGGGAGGCCATACCTTCATCCCCGCCGAAAGGCGCCCGCCATTATGGCTGTAGCGCAAAGTCCGGTCAGGCGATGGATCGAAGGTCGCGGCAGGCCCCTCAACATGCGGCGACTGAATAGCACCTGCGCATCACAGAACGACTGGCGTGCCGGGTCAAGGGGTTGACGGGACTCTTCTGTGTTCTGTTATTAATGTGTTCTGTTATTAACGACAGCGGCCTTTCGGCCAGCCCGCGGGCGCGACGCGCCCGCTGGAAACGCGGTTTTGAAAGCAGACGCATGGATTCCTCGCACCCCTCCCAGCAGCAGGCCGAGACCCGGCTGGTCACCTCCGGCCGCGACACCAAGGCGCAGAAGGGGTTCGTCAATCCGCCGGTATTTCACGGCTCGACCGTGCTCTATCCGACCGCCGAGGACCTGCATGCCCATCGCGGCGAGTTCACGTATGGCCGCCACGGTTCCCCCACCACGAAGGCCTTCCAGGAGACGCTGATGGCGCTGGAGGGGCCGCAATGCGCCGGCGTCGGCATCGTGCCGTCGGGACTGTCGGCGATCTCGACCACCCTGCTCTCGGTGCTGAAGGCCGGCGACCATCTCCTGGTCTGCGACAACGTCTATCGGCCCTCGCGCAATTTCTGCAACGGCATGCTGACCCGCTATGGCATCGAGACCACCTATTTCGATCCGCTGATCGGCGCCGGCATCGATAAGCTGTTCAAGCCCAACACCCGTGCCGTCCTGGTGGAGGCGCCAGGCTCGCAGTCGTTCGAGATGCCCGACATCCGCGCCATCGCCGAGGTCGCCCATGGTCGCGGCGCGATCGTCATCGACGACAACACCTGGGCGACGCCGCTCTATCACCGCTCGCTCGAACAGGGCGTCGACATCAGCATGCAGGCGGCCACCAAATATATCGGCGGCCATTCCGACATCATGTTCGGCACCATCTCGGCCAACGCCAAGGCTTGGCCGATGGTCGCCGAAGGCATCCGCCTGCTCGGCGTCTGTGCCGGCCCCGACGACGTCTTCCTGGCGCTGCGCGGTCTGCGCACGCTGTCGGTGCGGCTGGCGCAGCATCATCGTTCGGGGCTCGACATGGCGCGCTGGCTCGCCGCCAGACCCGAGGTTGCGCGCGTATTGCATCCGGCACTCGAAACCGATCCCGGCCATGCGATCTGGAAGCGTGACTTCACCGGCGCGTCCGGCCTGTTCAGCATCGTGCTGAAGCCGGCGCCGCAGAAGGCGGTCGACACCATGCTCGACACGCTCAAGCTGTTCGGCATGGGCTTCTCCTGGGGCGGCTTCGAGAGCCTCGTGATTCCCTTCGACTGCGACAGCTATCGCACCGCGACCAAATGGGCGCCGGGCGGCCCGACTCTGCGCCTGCACATCGGGCTCGAGAGCGTCGACGACCTCAAGGCCGATCTCGACCGCGGCTTCGCTGCTCTCAAGGCGGCAACGTGAGCCTGCTCACAGGGCATCGTGCGCGAGGACGCGGCATCGCGCGCCGCGGGAACGTGCACGCGCCGTAAACGTTAACGGCGACGCGCCAACAAATGATTTGATCCGCCGACGTTTGGCGCTAGCCTCACCAATCGACTCCAATCCGGACACGGAGCATGGGAACGTTGGTTCTGCTTGATCTCATGGGCGGCGTTGCGCTGTTGTTGTGGGGCCTGCACATGGTCCACAGCGGGATCTTGCGCGCCTTCGGTCCCGACCTGCGGCGCCTGCTCAGCAAGGCGCTGAGCAACCGCGTCAGCGCCTTCGCCGCCGGCCTCGGGCTCACCGCCCTGCTCCAGAGCAGCACGGCGACCGCCCTGATCACCAGCTCGTTCGCCGCCGAGGGCCTCGTCAGCCTCGCCGCCGCGCTCGCCATCATGCTCGGGGCCAACGTCGGCACGACGCTGATCGTGCAGGTGCTGTCGTTCAACATCGCAGCCGTTGCGCCGGTGCTGTTCGTGCTCGGCCTCGTCGCCTTCCGCTCAGGCCCGCGATCGCGGATCAAGGACATCGGCCGTGTCTGCATCGGCCTCGGCCTGATGCTGCTCTCGCTGCACATTCTGCTCGACACGCTGGCGCCGGCGGAGAACGCGCCCGGCGTCCGCGTCGTGATGTCGGCCATAACAGGCGATCCCATTCTGTGCATCGTCATCGCGGCTCTCATCACCTGGGCGGTGCATTCGAGCGTCGCCAGCGTCCTGCTGATCATGTCGCTGGCCTATTCGCAGTTCGTGACGCCTTATGCGGCCCTCGCACTGGTGCTCGGAGCCAATCTCGGCAGCGCCATCAATCCCGTGTTCGAGGGCGCCAGGCGCGACGATCCCGCGAGCTACCGCCTGCCGGTCGGCAATCTCGTCAACCGCGTGATCGGGATTGCCCTGGTCCTGCCTTTCCTGGGCGTGATCGCCGAGCACATGCAGGCCTGGCAGCCCGACCTCGCCCGGATGACAGCCGCCTTCCACATCGCCTTTAACGTCGGCACCGCCGTCCTCTTTATCGGCCTGCTCGATATCATGTCGCGCCTGTTGACCCGGCTGCTGCCCGATCGCGTCAAGGAGGCCGATCCGGCCCGCCCGCGCTATCTCGACGAGACCGCGCTGGAGACGCCGTCACTGGCGCTCGCCGACGCCGCCCGCGAGACCTTGCGCATGGGCGACCTCGTCGAGGTCATGCTGCGCAAGGTGATGGCCGCGATGATGACCGGCGACCGCGCGCTGGTCGACCAGGTCTCGAAGACGGACAATCTCGTCGACGGTCTCGACGAGGCCATCAAGCTCTACGTGACGAAACTCATGCGGGGCAGCCTCGACGAGAGCGAAGGACGGCGCGCGATGGAGATCATCTCCTTCGCCATCAACCTCGAGCATATCGGCGACATCATCGACAAGAGCCTGAGCGAGCTCGCCACCAAGAAGATCAAACGGCGCTTCCAGTTCTCGGCCGAGGGGGCCGAGGAGCTCGCCGCCTTCCACAAGCGCACGATGGATTCGCTGCGGATCGCCTTCGGCGTCTTCATGTCGGGTGACGCAAATGAGGCGCGCAAGCTGCTGGTGGAGAAGACGGCGCTGCGCAATACCGAGCTTGCCGCCGTCGAGCGCCATCTGGATCGGCTGCGCGAGGGCCGCCCCGAGACCATCGAGACCACGTCGCTGCATCTGGACGTGCTGCGTGATCTGCGCCGCATCCACTCGCATATCTGCTCGGTCGCCTACCCCGTGCTGGACGCGGCCGGCGAACCCTATCGCCGGCACGAGGCCGATCAAGCCGCCGTGCCCGCGTCAGGCGCGGCGTCGGCGTTGCCGCGCTAATCCAGCGCGAACGAGAATCGCGCCTCCCGAAAGCAGCAGGCCGGCGGCGCACAGCAGGGTCGGACTGATCCATAGCGTCAGGAACGATACGAGCCGCGCATGTTCCGGCCGCCGGGGATCGTAGGCGATATTGACCCGCTCGCCATCGGAATAGGGCTGATCGGTCGATCCTGACGAGGAGGTGAACGTCATCGAGCGGCCGTCGGCTGTCTGGAATCGAAACGTCGGATAGAGGAACGTTCCTCCGTGATTTCCGCCGCGTCGCGCGACCGCCCCCACAAAACGCGCGTCCGTCTGCTCGGCCCGCGCGAGGAATGCGATCGTGCTGCCGAGTTCGAGAACGCCGAGCGAGAGCAGCAGCAGGCCGGCAGCAACGACTGACACGAACAGAACAGTCGACAATTTGCGCATGCCGATCGGGGAGTTGGAGGGCCCGGGGCGCTGCCCCCCCCGCTCAGCGGTCCAGCGTCTTCGAGGCGCTGCCGCGGTTCTTCACGATCAGCATGATGTTGCGGATATAGATGATGGTCGCGAGCGCCTGTCCGAGGATGATGACCGGCTCGCGCTTCACGACGCCGTAGACCAGCGTCATCAGCCCACCGCCCATCGAGCAGAACCAGAACGCCATCGGCACCACGCTGTTGCCGGCCCGTTCGCTCGCGATCCACTGCACCAGGAAGCGCGCAGTGAAGAACAATTGCGCGACGAGGCCGAACGCGAGCCAGAAATCGAACTTGGCGACGAAGACGTCGTAGAGATAGTTGCTCAGCGCCTGACCGTATTGGATGATCATGCGTTCACCTCGGTCACATCTGGCGTCGTCTTCTTGCGGCGGATCAGCCACCACACGCCGGCGAGATCCATGATGCCGATCCACAGCCGGTCGAAGAAGCCATAATTCGACACGCCGGAACGGCGCGGCCGGTCGATCACGTCGACATAGGCAATGTCGTAGCCTTCGCGGCGGACCAGCGCCGGCAGGAAGCGATGCAGCCCGTCGAAATAGGGCAGCATCAGGAACACGTCGCGCCGGAACGCCTTCAGACCGCAGCCGGTGTCGCGCGTGCCATCCTTCAGGATCGCGTTGCGAACGCCGTTCGCCACGCGCGACTGTAACTTCTTGAAGCCGGTGTCCTTGCGGCCGATCCGCTGGCCGGCGGCGAGCCCGACGCGCCCCGCCCCCTTCTCGACCGCCGCGATCAGGTCCGGCAGGAATGCCGGATTGTTCTGTCCGTCGCCGTCGAGCGTGGCAACGATCACCCCGCGCGCCGCACGCACACCACTGCGCACGGCTGCCGATTGGCCGCCCGATCTCGCATGGCGGAGCTGACGCAGATTGCCCCGCTGCTTCATGATGCCGGCAAGCCGTTCGCCGGTCGCATCCGTCGAGCCGTCGTTGACGTAAATGATCTCATAGGCCCAGCGGCCATCGAGCGCCGCCGTGATCTCCTCGATCAAGGGCGCGATGTTGTCGGCTTCGTTGCGCACGGGAACGACGATGGAAACCGATGGCTGGGACGTCGACAAATCAAGGCTCGTGGTTGGAATTGGCCTGCCTCCAAGGAACCGGCGCCCCGGCAGGCAGCCGCTTTTATGGGGCGGATGCCCCGTGGGCAACCCTTTTGAGACGGCTCGATACCGCCCTTGGAAGGGGTACGATCGTGCCGTCCGCGCGGATGGCAAAGCCCAGCCTTCGAGCTGCGAACCAATAGCGGACGGCCAAGGCGCCGACCGTACCGACCATGGCGCCGGCCACGACGTCGCTGGGGTGATGCGCGAGCAGCACCAAGCGCGTCAAGAGGATCACGATTGCGTATGTGAACATGAACACGCGCAGGCGCGGCCACAATGCTGACACCGCAAACGCCAAGGCGAACGCTGCCACTGCATGGCCCGACGGCAGGCTGGCATAAGCCCCCGTCCCCTCGAACGGGATGAAGTTGAACGGGTTGGCTTGTCCGCCGACGAATGGACGTCCGCGTCCGATGAGATATTTCAGGATCTCGGCGACCAACGCTGATACGGCAACCGACAGAAACATGAATTGCAGCCGCGTGCCGAGGCCAAGCAGCAGCGCACGGCGAGTCCCGTGCAGCCCTGCCGCAACGAACGCCACAGCCACAAGCGCAGCCCCCAGCACCGACAGCACATACTCGTCCTTGCCGAAATCGGTGAGGATGCGGATTGGCCACAGGCTTGGCGTGCCCCGCGCCGGCATCAGCTGGATCTCGGTCAGATCGAACGCGACCATCAGCACGATGACCAGGGCTGCGCCCGCTGCACTGATCCAGAGCGAATGCCGCGCCAGCCTCCGTGCGGCCTCGGCGCGGCGCGAATGCGAGGGCGTGCGCACGAGTTGCGCCAGCGCATGCCAGGACACGGCGAGCAATTGCGCGGGATAGCCTGCGCGCGGCCCAATGTCGTTCGGGGCCCGCATCCTATTCGGTGCCTTCCGAGCGGAAGATCGAGATCGCGATCGCGCGCCCTTGCGAGAAATTATAGCCCTCGATGCGCGTACCGACCTTGTAGCGCAGCCCGATCGCCTCGGCGCGCTGCACGAAGCTACGCTCCGAGCGTTGCTCGATCAGCGCGAAGCGACAGCTGCCCTGCCGCAGGAAGTCGGCCGCGCCCGAGCCGTCGGTGAGCAGCGTCTGCGTGCCCGTCAGGAAGACGAGGCTCGGTTCGTGATAGCCGGCAGCAGCCGCCTTCGGTCCGACGCAGGTGACGTTGCGAAGTGCGCGCGCAATCTCGATGCTCGGAAACAGCGGGATCAGCGACGGCAGCACGATGCCGTAGACCGTCACCGCCAGCATCAGCGCGGCGACCAGCGCGTTGAGCAGCGAGCGCTCGGCGCGATTGTTGTCGTAGAGCCACCAGGCGAACAGGCCGAAGATCAGCGATGCCGCGATGAACGGCCAGGCCACGAAGGCCGGCTGGCGCGTCAGCATCACCGCGCCGACCACGGCGATGATCGAGGCGGCCGCGGGGATCGCGAACCACCAGGCCGAGCCGCGCATCAGCCAGGACCGCGACAGCACACGCCGCTCCACCGCCCCCGCGGTGAGGATCGCGATCGCGGGATACAGCGGCAGCACATAGTGCGGCAGCTTGGTCAGCACGGCCTCGAACACGATCCACGACGGGACCAGCCAGGCCAGCAGGAACTGCGCGCCGGGCTCGCGCCGCGCTCGCCAGACTGCGGGCGCCGCCATCGCCGCGAGCGGCGCGCCCGGCCAGAAGGTGATCCAGAACAGCGCGAGATAAAGCCCGGGCGGCGCGCCGTGGGATTCCTGGGCGCCGATCTTGCTCAGCATGTCGCCGCCGACGGAATCGGCGAAGAAGGCATCGCCCGCGCGCCAGAAGATCGCGACGAACCAGGGCAGCACCAGCACCAGCATCCACATCAGGCCCCAGACCGGACGCAGCCGCCATAGCCAGGAGGCATCGCGGTCCTGGATCGCGAGCGCGACGATGGTCAGGCCCGCAAACATCAGGATCAGCGGACCTTTGATCAGGATACCGATGGCGAGCGCGCTCCAGAAGATCGCCGGCCAGCTCCAGGGCGGATGGGTCTCATCTTCCGCTCGCTGCCAGGACAGATAGGCCCGCGCCATCGCGCCCATCGCGGCGACCACGCAGAACAGCAGCATCGCATCGGTCTTGGCGAGACGCGCCTCGACACCGAGCAGCACCGAGGCGCACATCATCAGCGCCGCCAGCACCGCGGCGCGCCGCGTGACGAAGCCAAGCGCGGCCCAATAGGTCATGAGCACGGCGCCGATGGCTCCTAACAGCGACGGCAGCCGGTAGACCCAGATGCGCAATTCGGCCTTCGGCAGCTTGAGCGCCGCGGCGGTTTCGACCGCGGCCGATTGCAGCCAGTAGATGCCGACCGGCTTCTTGTAGCGGACGTCCTCCTGGAAGCGGATGTCGACATAGTCGCCGCTCTCGACCATCTGCTTGGTGGCCTGGGCAAAGCGCGCTTCGTCGCGGTCGATCGGCGGGATGGTGAAGAAGCCCGGCAGGAATAGCAGCAGCGCGCACAGCACCAGGAAGCCAACCGCATGGGCGTGGCTGGCCGTGACGATATCGAGCATTCGCACGAGCCCGCTGCCTGGATTGACGGGCGATTTCGGCTCGCGGGGGGCTCCAAAACGGGGAGTTGGGTAGGTCTCGGCCATTGGTTCCGCTTACGCTGAAACCGCCATCGCCACAACCGCTTAAGCCGGGCTCATTGAATTCGAATGACAACTGTGTCCGCCGCGCCCGTGGCATCGATCACGGTGAGCCGCGCAAAGCCCGGGCCGGGCGGATCGATCAGCCGCTGGCGACGTCCGTCGATCTCGCCGAGCGCGGTTCCATTAACCATGACGGTCATGGGCAGAACGCCGCCGGCGACTTTGACCGGCATGGCTGCGCTCTCCCGACCACTCGATCGATCGACTTCGATCCGCGAGCCGTTGAGCGGAAACTGAATGTGCAGCGCCTGCTCGCCGCCGGTGCGCACCAGTTCCCCGACCGGACGGAACCTCTTCAGCGGCAGCGGCAACTTGCTGTTGCTGGCCACCAGGGTTCCCCTCGGGGGCTTCGGCAATGGAGCCAGCGTCTTGCCGGTCCGGGCGAAGGCGTCGAACGGGATCGGCGCGGCAGCGACGCGCCCGATCAGGCCGGGAACCGGGGCTCCGTCGGGCCGGCCGACCCAGACGCCGACGGTCATGCGGCCATCGAAGCCCACCGACCAGGCATCGCGATAGCCGTACGAGGTGCCGGTCTTGAAGGCGATCCGGTTATGAGCGGCGTTCTCCGGGGGCGGCGTGCCCAAGAGCACATTGCCGACCTGCCAGGCCGCAACCTGGTCCAGCAGCCGCAACGGCTCGCGGTCATCCCTATCAGCTATGATCTCACGCAGCGGCTTGGTGGTGCCGAGACGTGCGAAACCCGTATAGAGCTGGACGAGGTCCTGGAGCGTGACGCCGACGCCGCCGAGACCCATGGCGAGCCCGGGCGCCTCGTCCTTGGGCAACACGAGATTGCCGCCGGCCTGCCGCAACCGCGAGGCCAGCCGGCTGGAGCCGACGCGATCGAGGAGCACGATGGCAGGCACGTTCAGCGACAATTGCAGCGCCTTCCTCACCGGCACCGTACCCTGGAACGTCATGTCGAAATTTTCCGGCGCGTAGGAGCCGAAGCGGACCGGCCGGTCGTCGATCAGGCTCTCCGGATGGACGAAGCCATCCTCGAAGGCGAGCCCGTAGATGAAGGGTTTCAGCGTCGAGCCCGGCGAGCGGATGGCGCGGGTCATGTCGACCTGCCCTGCCCGGCTCTCGTCGAAATAATCGGCCGAGCCGACGCGGGCGAGCACGTCGCCGCTCTCATTGTCGACCACGATGATGCCGACCGAGATATTTGGCCCGAGCGCGATGGCACGATCACGCGCCAGCGGCTCCAGCACCTTTTGCAAGTTCGCATCCAGCGTCAGCTTGATGACCGGCGTGTCCTTCACGATCGAAAGCGCGGTGTCGGAGGCATGCGGCGCCAGGATCGGCATCGGTTTGCGCAGCTTCTGAATGGCAACGGCCTTGGCCTGCTTCGCATCTTCCGCGCTGACCTGATGCTCGGAGACCATGCGGTCGAGCACGCGGTCGCGCGCGATGCGGGCTGCCTCGGGATGGCGGTCAAGCCGCCGCGTCTCCGGCGATTGCGGCAGAGCCACCAGCAGCGCGGCCTCCGCCAATGACAGCCGCTTCGGCTCCTTGCCGAGATAGGCGATCGAGGCGGCCCGGATGCCTTCGAGATTGCCGCCGTAAGGGGCGAGCGCGAGATAGAGGTCGAGGATCTGCTCCTTGCTCAAGCTTCGCTCGATCTCGATGGCCCGCACCATCTGCCGCAGCTTGGCATAAAGCGAACGCTGTCGCCGCGGCTCCATCAGCCGCGCAAGCTGCATGCTGATGGTCGAGCCGCCCGACACGATGTGGCCGCGCGTTGCAAGCTGCAACGCGGCCCGGCCCAACGCCAGCGGGTCGATGCCGTCATGGGCGTAGAAGCGCTGGTCCTCATAGGCGAGCAGCAGTTTTAGATAGGTCGGATCGACGTTCGTCCTGGCATCGACCGGCAGCCGCCACCGCCCGTCCGCCATGGCATAGGCGCGCAGCAGCTTGCCATTGCGGTCGACGATGGTGGTGGAGCCCTGCCGCGCCTCGTCGAGCGGCAAAGGACCGAGGGAATAGACCCAGGCGACGAACCCGACGATGGTGAGGATGAAGGCAAAGGCGACGGCCGACAGGGCACGCATGACGCCGCCTCGCCCTGCTCTACCGCCGCCCTTGCTGACTTCGTTCATCCCATTCTCACTCACTTCGCCGCCCGCACCTCGACGGTCCCCGTCCCAGTGCGGCCGTAGCGCGAGGGATTATACATGTCCTCGACATAGGCCTGCGGCAGCACGTATTTGCCGGGCGAGACCGCGCGCACGACATAGGCGACGGTGAAGACCGATTTGGAATCCGAGGCCCGGTCGACCGCCGCGGTGAAGCGGTCGTCGCGGAATTCGGTGTCTTCAGGCTCCTCGCCATCCTCGATCCAGTCCAGCGTGCCGCTGTCGCCGGACGAGACCAGCTTCGGATTGTCGATCTCGAGGCCCGCCGGCAGATAGTCGGACACCATGATGTGGCCGTATTCGGGCTTCGCCTCGGTAATCTTCAGCACCACCGCAAAGCGCTGGTTCTGCTTGACCTTGCTGATGTCGGCGGGCTTGCCGTCGAGCGTGAAATAATTGCGCTCGATCTTGAAGCCGTTCGACGCCGCCGGCTCCGGCGTGACCGGCGAGCCCGACACCGAGACCACCGCCTGCACTGGCGCATCACCGGTGTTGGTGATCTTCAGCGGCTTGCCCTCCAGCGTCGCGGCCTTGTAACTGCGATAGAGCGCGGTCTTGACCGGCTGGCCGTCCACTTCCATGGACAAGTTCTCCTTGGCCAGCGCCCGCGCCGCCAGCACCAGCCAAGCATTCTCCTGCGTGGAGGTGTAGGGCGTCAGCCCGCGCGCGGTCTCGACCCGCGATACCGCCTGCGTCAGCGTTGCCTTCGGCGCGTTGCCTTCACTCGCGAGCGAAACCAGCGCCGCGGCATCGCGAAGCTGCGAGCCATAGTCGGTGCGGCCAAACTCCAGCACCGGTTTCGGCGCGAGGCTGTCGAGCGCGGCACCATAGACCCGCTCGGCGCGATTGCGGTCGCCGACCAGCGCCAGCGCCGCCGCAAGCTGCGACTTCGCGATTGGGGTTGCGAGGTTGCTGAGCTTAGTATCGGCGAGATAGCGGAGGTCGCCGATGGGAGCCGCGCCATTGCGTGCGAGCACGTAGAGGCCATAGGCGAGCTCGCGGCCACCGTCCTTCTCCGGCTCGTTGGCATTGACGACGGAGTTGCGGATGCGGTCGAGCGCGTTCTTGAACAGCACGTCCGGCACCGCAAAGCCCTTTTCGCGGGCGCGGGTCAGGAAGTCCGTCACATAGGCATCCAACCAGGCATCGTCACCGCCCGCCAACCACAGGCCGAACGAGCCGTTGGAGCCTTGCCGCGCCAAGAGCCGCTCGATCGCGTCGCGGATGCGCTGGTCAACCTCGGTGTCCATGGCGAGATGCGCGCCGGCGGCGAGATCGTTGACGTAGAGCAGCGGCATCGCGCGGCTCGTGATCTGCTCCGAGCAACCATAGGGATAGCGGTCGAGCGCTTTCAGGATCGTCGCGGCATCGAGCGCGGTTGACAGGCTCGCCGACACCGAGACGCTGCCGGTGCCCGGCACAAGGTCGGAGAACATGTCCGGCGTCAGCGTCAGGCTCTCGCCCTTCGCCAGCGTACGGATCGAGCGCCGCGCCAGCACCTGCGTCGCCGCCTTGACGTCGAGCGCATAGTGACGCGCGAGCGTAAGGCCGTTCGGCCCCTTGATGTCGACGTCGAGCGTCGCCTGCCCCGCCGCGGTTGCGTCGATCGCGAGCGAGAACGCGTTGCGCTGCTTGGCGGCGAGCTTGACTGTGGTCGCGGGATTGCCGGTCATCTTCACCGGCCCGCCCGTCTTCACGTTGATGACGTAGTCGCCGACCTGGCCCTCGACATTGTCGATCTCGAGATTGACCGTGCCGCGATCGCCATTGAGCAGGAAGCGCGGCAGGGTCGTCGTCAGCACCACGGGATCGCGGATCACGACATCCGTATTGGCGCGACCGAGTTTCGTGGCGGTCCACGCCACCGCCATCACGCGCGCGGTGCCGGCGAACTCCGGAATGTCGAAGCTCACTTCCGCGGTGCCGTCAGCTGCGACCGTGACGATGCCCGAGTAGAGCGCGAGCGGCTTCTGCGTGGGCGGCGAGCCCTGGAGCTCGCCCGCTCCGGCATCGCCGCCGGACTTGATCTGGCCACGCGTGCCCGACATGCCGTCGATGAGCTGCCCGTAGAGATCGCGGATCTCGGCGCTGAGGCGGCGCTGGCCGAGATAGTAATCATCCGGCGCCGGCGGCTTGTAGTTGGTGAGGTTGAGAATGCCGACATCGACCGCGGCGATGACGATTTTGGCGTCCTCGCCCGGATTGAGACCGTCAAGCCTAACCGGGATCTTCAGGGTCGAGTTCGGCCGGATCAGCGCCGGTGGCGTCAGCTTCACCTGGAGTGTGCGGGTCTGCTTGTCGATGCCGAACCATTTCAGGCCGATCGCCCGGCCCGGCATGCGCTGCGCGGCCGCATCGAGCGGACGGCGCAGCGTCGCCACCACATAGGCGCCGGTGCCCCAGTCCTTGCCGATTGGAAGCTTCACCTGCGCCGTGCCTTCCTTGACGTCGATGGTCTGCGTCGTCAGCAGGCGATCGCCGAGCACGTTGATGGTCAGCTTGCCGGCGCTGCGCACATTCACGGACACCGTCATGGTGTCGCCGGAGGCGTATTGCGGCTTGTCGATCGAGGTCTCCAACAGGTCCGGCGTGTCGGCGCTGCCATCGGAATACCAGCCGACGTCGAACTGCACCGAGGTCACCGGGCCGTCGGCGTCGTTCGACTTCACATCGAGCCGATAGCGGCCGGGCTGGGCGGTCAGCGAAATCCGCGACGGTTTGTCGGCGGCGATCACGACATCACCGTCCGCAACGCGCGAGGTGGACTTGACCGGCTCGTACTCCCAGTAATTGTTCTGGCGATACCACTGGTAGCGCGACTCCATCTTCAGGAGCTCGTAGCGCAGGCCATCGCGGGCGAGTGTCTTACCCTCGGGCGAGACGAACACGACGTCGAACTCGGCCTTGTCGCCCTCGGCGACGTTCTTGTCGCCGAACAGCGGCTTGACGCCGATCATGGCGGTCGCCGGCGCGATTGGCAGCACGAGCTTGCGTTCGACGGCCCGGCCGCCGGTCTCGACCATGCGGACGAAGATCTGTGCCTCCTGCGGGCGGGTGGAGGCCGGCTGCTTGTCCAGCGTCACCGGAAAGGTCGCAACGCCGTTGGCGTCAGCTTCCGGCAAGTTCTCCAGCGGCGTGCGCTCGTTCGAGGTGGTCTCCTCGTCGTCGACGCCGAACCGGTAGCCGGCAAAGCCCGGGCGCTGGCTCGCAGGCGCCACCAGCATGTCGCCTTCGAGCTGGAGGCCCGAGGCCGGCGCGCCATAGAGGAAATGACCGTCCGCCTTCAGCTCCACTGGAGCATTGGCTTTGATCAGTTTGTCCTTGGCGGACAAGTCGAATTCGATCCGATCAGGAACGTAGTCCTCGACCATGAAAGTGGTCTCGCCGACCGATGTGCCCTTCGGATCGGTAAAGGCGCGCACCCGCCAGGTCCCGGTCGGGACGGCCGAGTTGAGCGGCACGGCGAGCGTGCGGCCACCGGCGCCCTGGTCGGACAGCACGGCGCGGCGGAATTCGACGCCGTCGGGACGCTCGATCACCAGCGTCAGTGGCCCCCCGGTGACGGCATTGCCCTGCCCGTCACGCAGCAGCGCGGTGAGATAGACGGTCTCGCTGGAACGGTAGACGCCACGCTCGGCATAGACGAAGGCATCGGCGCCGGCCGGCACCGCGCGACCCGAGACGCCGCGGTCGGACAAGTCGAAGGCGCTCGTCTTCAGGCTGAGGAAGGCATAATCGGCCTTCTCGCCCGTGACCGTCAGCAGCGCCGGCGACAGCCCACCCTCGCCGCGCGCGAGCCCCGCCTCGAACAGCACATGGCCGCTGTCGTCGGTCTTGCGGGTGGCCAAAATCTCATTGTTGCGGGCAACCAGGCGCACCTCGGCCTTGCCGACCGGATCGGTCGAGGCCAGCGAGTTGACGAAGACGTGGATGCCGTCATTGCCGGAATAGGCCGACACGCCGAGGTCGGAGACGATGAACCATTGCGTGGCGAGCTGGTACTCGTCGTTGGAGCCCGGCCCCTTGGCCGCAGCGGTCATGACGTACACACCGGGCTGGAGCTCGCCGAGCGCCTGGTCGACCGGGAAAGCCGTGGTGACGTCCTGGTTCAGCGTCATCGCGGTCGCAAGCTCGCCGGACCAGACCTTGACGCCGCGCTCGTCGCCGAGATCTGAGAGCTGATATTTCGACAGCGTCTTCTGGAAGTCGCTGTCGACGACCGTGTTGATCAGGTTGCGGTCGCCGATGCGGAACACGTTGATGCTCACCGCGGGCGTGTTGACGCTGACCACGGGAATGCCGCGCTGGCCGGTCCTGGGCAGCACATAGGCGCGGCTGGTGAAGCGCACGAAGGGTTTTCGGTCGCGCACATAGACGTTGAACTCGGCCGATTTCGGCAGGCCCTCCTTCACGGCCGACGGCAGGCCGGCGCGCAGATTGATGTTGTAGCGCTCGCCGTGCTTCAGCCCGTCGACGCAGAGCTGCTTGCCTTCGGCCGACAGCGCCGGCTTGTCGGTACCAGCCAGCGCCAGGTACGGCGCGAAGTCGGTGCGCTTGGCGAGCTCTTCCGAGAACTGGAAGCAGGCGCGCGGGCTCGCCGAATCCGAGTCCACGGTATAGTCGAACAGCCGAAAACCGTGCTCGTCGCGCAGCTTCTCATACTGCCCGCGGACGTCGGCGACCTCGCGCATGTCCAGCGACAGCCGCATCGCATCCAGCGCCGGCCGCCACAGCTTGCGTTCGGCCATCGACTCGCCGAGCACGGCGAGCGCGTCGGCCTCCTCGCCCGGATTGCCGGCGCGCTGGTAAGCGATATAGGCGGCAGTCGAGGCACGCTCCCAGAGGAACGTCTGCTCGCTCGACGTCTTCGGCGAGATCTGGAAGATGACCTTGGCGAGCCGCAGCCAGTTGCCGGCATCCTCCGGCGTGGTCGCCGCGATCTGCCCGAGCACCGAGAGGCCGGTGCGATAGTCGTTGCGCCGGAAGGCGGCGTCGGCATCGGTACGCAGCGTGGCGCTGGTCTTTGCGACCGGGCCCGCTTCGCTCTTGATCTGGGCCTCCAGCTTGATCGCGGAATCGGCGAGATCGTCGCGCTTGAACGCCTTGTCGGCGGCCTGTGCTGCGCTAAGGCCGAGCGCCAGCGTGGCGCAGAGTGTGACGGCGCGGATCAGACCGATCATGATGGACTCCCGGAAATCGCGGACGAACGCCGCGGCGGTAAATGAAATGCGCGGAATGGTGACGGACTCAAGGCGATGGAACCAAAGGTGCAAATCGTCGCATTCGCCATGATAAGGCAAGCCCAGAGGAGACCGATCAAGATACCGCCGCGCACGCCGTCCTGATGGCGCAGCAATACCAGACGGGTCGACCGGTGGCCGTGTCCCGGAAGCTAGCCAGCGCTCCCGGCGATGTGATCCATCGTCCAGTACACTGCCGCTCAACCCGGCACCCTGACACCCCACCGTTCCGCTTTGTCGCGGCTCTGAGGAAAACGGTTCGGTTCAGACTTGGCGAAACGCCAGATTTTTCATATTGGCATGGTAGATGAACAGCCAGCCCCCGACTGGGGCGGCTGAAAACGGTCCCGTAGCTCAACTGGATAGAGTAGCGGATTTCTACTCCGCGGGTTGCAGGTTCGAGTCCTGCCGGGATCGCCAGCCTTGTTCATCTTCCAACCTCAGCCTGATGCATCGTCCACCACCGGGCGATGGCCGCGGCCAGATTATTCCACAGCTCCGTCGGCAAATCCGGCACGGCCACCCGGACGCTATACTGGTCCGTGGTCGCATCGTGAAACCACTCGGTCGCGGCGAAGTCGAAACCGAAGCTGCCGGCGTGACGGATGGGGAAGCCCTCGCCGCGCAGTTCGTTGCTCATGTCTTCGGCGGCCTGTCGCGCGCTCGCCTCGTCGAGCGGGCGTCTGCTCCGAAGCGTCACGTAGAGGCCGTGGGTGAAATGGAGCTCGGCCGACAGCGCCGGGAGCTTCGCGGCAAAATATCGGGCCGTGCTTCGTCCGTTGCGCAAGATCGCCGCAACGCGCCTTTTGGTCAGAGCCCAGTAGGTCGCACTGCCCGCAAAGGGCGGGAAGTGTGCCGGCAACGCCGCGCCGCCGAGAAGCCGCACCGCGTTACGCGTTTCGGCGGCGAGCCCTTTGCAGTCAAGGCGCCCCGCCCGCTGCTCGTGCTCATTGCCGTGCACGAAAACCGCAGAGCCGAGCCGGCCATATTCCGCTCCGAGCGAATCGAGCTTGTTGTGGCTTCGCACCAGCACCAGCGGAATTCCGTATCGCCGGGTCCACCGCAAGACACGCCTGATGCGACCCGATCTGCCGGCGAAACAGGTCGTGTCGAAAATCAGGAGATCGAGCCCCGAGCCATCACTATGCAGTGCGGCCTCGAAAGCGCCGGAGAATGAGCAGGAATCGAGCAACAATATTCTCGGCGAATTTGCCCGGGCGAAGGCATCGCCCAGCGGAAGCTTCAAGTCTACGAGCTGCAGATGAGAGATAAAGCTCCGGATCAGCTCCAGCGTCTCGCCGTAGGAGCCTGGGAGCACGATAATGTCAGCCTTGTCGACGATCTGCGCAGTGGCAAGGAGCACGGCGGAGAGCGCGGCCATGCCTGACGCGGTGTAGATCGCCGTGCTCATGCAGCCGCACTCGAGCTCATAAAACGAAGGACCGCGTACCCTGAGATCGGCGCGCTGGTAGTCGTAACTGAACTCGAACGGCCCGCTGGAAGGATCGGCCGTATGCGACCAGGCCGTCTCCGTCGCCTTCCACTCATGCAGCTCATGCTCCGCCCTCAGCGCCGCAGTGATCTGGAATTTGGACCTGACGACCTCGTCGACGGATAGTGGACGTGCCAAATCGAGCCGGTTCCTCAGACAATCATTCAACAGCCTGAGTTCCTGATGCTTTCGTTCTAAATAGGCTGCAAGCGTCTCCATGCGGATCTTGGACAGGTGCCATCTGCAACGTCAACGTCCGGGCCCTGCGTTGGGTCCAGCATCTGCCCGCGCGGTCTGCAACGAAGGCCCCTCTTCGCAGTTAAAGACTCTGCAAGGAGGTCATCATGGCTAATATCAGAGAGCACATGAAAATCATCGGCAAGGACGGTGCCCATGTCGGCACCGTCGATCGCGTCGAGGGTAACCGCATCAAGCTGACCCGGAAGGACAGCCCCGAGGGTCACAAGGACCATCATCACTATATCGACATGAAATATGTTGGCGCCGTCGAGGGCGACGTCGTCAAACTGTCGGTGAATGCCGACGCCGTGCCGAAGACGGAAGCGGCATAAGACAATAAGCCCCTTCGGGGGCTTTTTCTTAGTTCATGGAGCTTCTTCGAGCCTCGCCGATTCGAGGGGGCATTCCGATCTGGTCGCACTTCAAGAAAGCGTGCGCAGGCCTGTCCAGCGGCCCGGAGAGCCCTACCTATCCGGGCATGCAAAAGAGCTGTCGAACGATATTGTGATGCCGCCATCTGATTGGACAAGAATGGCCATCGCATCCGGGGTTGCCGCCACCGCCATGGCGTTTTTAGCGATTGATGCTGCCGTGGATGTGAGCCCGGGCGGCATCGCCAAGCGCCTTGAAGTGGTGCAAGCTTCTCTTACGGACGCCGCGGTCGGTCACCATCAACTGGCCTTCGCCGTTCGGGCCTGGGCGCGTGGAAGCGACCAGACGCATCGTCCGGCCGCCTATCAATCATGCATCGAGCGTCACGAGCACAGGCCGCAGTCGCTAGGCATGGATCGCGGCGTTTGACAGCAGCAGTCTACTCCGCGCGCAGCATCATGCGGTCGATCCTGTTCAGGATGAGGCGGCCTTAATCCTTGTGAAAAATTCTGGCGTCGTGGAACGAGACCACAACCGGCACGTTGGATGTGGCGAAATAAGGTGGTGCCGACCTACCAGCCCCGGTCGGCTTTGAAGGACCCCGTGCTTGTCCCCCGAGCACGGGGTTTTTCTCGTCGCGAATGAGGCTGTCGGCCGCAATGCGGCTAGTCCGTCCGTTCCTCACGCCGATCGCGGGCGAGCTGGTGCCAGGCCAGGGCCAGCTGGATCAGGCGTTGCCGATCGGCGCCTTCGGACGCTGCGGCCCGCCTCATCGCGGCCTCGGCCTCGTGCTGTGGATCGTACTTGCTGCACATGAGGCTGACCCTATAACCGGCCGATCTGGACAAGCGCATGGCAATTTCGCCCGTATGATTGCGGGGTCGCTTCCCTCGTCGTCCAAGCCTCGTTTGAGGGTCTGTGAACTGCGTCACAGCCTGCACCCCGTATCTCCGCTAAACAGCGCTTCAACGCTTCACGGTGGTGTTCAGGTCATGACACACAAAGCAGCAGCCGAAGTGGTCGTCCCGACGCAACGACAAAGGTCCGATTTGCTCGGCATCGCCTATCTCGGGACCATCACCATCGTGATGCTGGCCTGGATCGGCGGCCTGGTCTGGGCCGCGATGGCGTTCTTCAACTGGCTGGTGTCCTGACGCGCAAGGCGACGAGCCTGCCGCGAGCGAGCGCGCGACGCGGGTCGTGCGCTAGAACAAATGGGGCAGCATCTGCGAGAGTTTGATCCCGCCGCAAACGATGATGGCCCACAACGCCACGCTGATCTGGATGGCATCCAGCATGTCCCACATCCCCGCGAATCATCCCGACATTTTTCTTTTGAGACTTGCGCGAGGCGGCAACGAGCGCCAGCGCTAATTTGAAGCAATCGCCGGCGCGCAAAAAAGAGGCGGGCCTCGGCCCGCCTCTGCTGCTTCAGATCCAGCTCGGAAAACTCAATAGCACGCGCGGGGATCGGCCTGCACATACTGGCCGTTCGGATAGCGGTAATAGCAAGTGTCCTGCGCCCAGTAATAGCCGGGCTGAGATGCCGCCGTAGCGCCGGCAATTGCGCCCGTCGCCCCGCCGAGAACCGCGCCTGCGGCAGCACCCGTTGCGTTGCCCGAGAGCAGGCCGCCTAGCACGCCGCCGACGATGGCGCCGCCCAGTGCGCTCGCGCCGGGATCGGCCGGCGGCGGAGGCGGAGGTGGCGGCGCATAGGCGACCGGAGGTGGGGCATAGGCCACCGGCACGTCGTCGATGTAGTCCTCAGAAATGTAGGCCGGTGGGCCCGCCATCCGCTGCGGATAATAATACCAGACGCCGCCAACGTCCCACCACCAGCCGGACCGACCGTTGCGGACGTCGTGACGCCAGCGCCCGCCGTCCCAGGCGAGATTGCCGCGATAGGCGTGTCCGCCCCAGTCGCGTGCCGGAGCGGGACCGCGCGCATAACGTCCCGGCGGCGGACCGCCGGCATTGTGCGGGCCGGGACCGGCATGGGGCTGCGGTGCGGGCCGGGCCGCCTGCTGCGGCGGAGGACCCTTGCGCATGTTCTCATTGGTCTGGGGCGGCGCACCTGCGCCCGGCCTTGCCGGCAGTTGGCCGGCCTCCTTCGGCGGTCTGGCCTCCTGCGCCTGGGCCGACAGCGCGAGCAACGACATGGCCGAAACCAAGGGAATGATGATCTTCATGCGGCTGGACGCACTCATGCGTGCTTGACCCCCTACTCTCTCGATTGTCGTGGTCCCTGGCGCGATAGACGATTCGCCTCACGCCGGGCTGATGCCGGCCGACATAACTGACCTGCTTGATCGGCTAAGTCCCGTTACAAATGATTAAGATCAGAGCAATTTTTCGACCCCAACGGGCTGCATGCAGAGGGGCGCGCCGGACCGCTTGCTCCTAGCGCGCCGGCTCGATCAGATTGCAATTGGTCCGCCCCGACATCAGGCAGTCCTGCATCTTGCTGGCCGAAGTGAGGTCGCGGGCAAGCCACCAGCCGACGCTGAGGATCAGAAGCGCGATGATCAAGCCGGCAATCGCGCCGCGGCGGCTGTCAGGGGGTTGGGGTCTTCTAGGGGATTTGGGCTTCTGGCCCGGTTCAGGCTTGGACATGGCTACCTGATTGCGCAACCGGACTGGCTTTATCACCTCTGCGGCAGCCCGTCACATCCCGGTCAGCCTCGCGCGCTCAGCCCCGGGTCTGCCGGATCGCGTCCTTGCGCGAGGTCTCGACGGCCGGAGTTGCCTGTTGGACCCGCGGTGCACAGGTTGTAAGCACGAACGCTGTTTGGGTGCATTCCCAGTCCGCACCGAGAACGGCGCTCTCGATCGGCTGCGGACGGGCTAGCAGCAACGCAACGCCGGCCAGCGCCGCCACCACGAAGGCGGCCGCGACCGCCTTCAGGCTCAGTCGGAAGATCGTCATGCCCGTGCTCCGTCTCGTTGGGGGCAGACGCTAGGCGCCGCTCCGCATGCTCCCCTATGAGGGACATCACAATTCGGCAGTTTTTCCGGGCTACGAGATCGTCGGGGCTGGCGATTTTTCGTTGACCTGGTCGGCTGCGATTATGGGTGGCTTCGCGACGCGTGCCGATGTACACGCTTCTGCGTCGCGTGGCGCCTGCTATGCCCAGCCGACGTACCAACAGGCACTGATGTAAGATTGAAAGCGAGGAAGACAAGGCTCGTAATGAGTGGATTCAGGGAACCCGGCTTCGCAGACCGGCAAAAGGCGGCACAGGACGCCCGCAAAAATCTTTTGAACAAGTTCAAGTCGCAGCCGGGTCCCGATGATCCGGCCGTTGCGGCACGCCGCGCCGAGCGCGAGGCCCTCGCGGCCAAGCGCGCCGAGGCCAAGGCTGCGCGCGAAGCCGAAAAGGCTGAGCAGAAGCGCATCGAGGAAGAAGCCAAGGCTTCCGAGGCCGCGCGGATTGCACGCGAGGCCCAGGAAGCCGCCGAAAGGCAGGCAGCTCTGGAAGCCGAGCAGAAGGCCAAGCGCGACGCCCGCTACGCAGCCCGCAAGGCCAAGCGCAAGTAACGCTCAGACGTAACGTTCAATTGAAATTGAACTGAAGCGCCACTCCGGGGCGGTCCGTGGGGCCGCACCCGGAATTCGAGATCGCGCGGCTCGCCTCAGGCGAGCGTTGCGCGACGAGGACGGAGATCAATTCTTCTTCATCATCCCGTCGTCTTTCTTCATTCCGTCCTTCGACATGTGATCCTTCTTCATGCCGTCGTCCTTGGACATGGTATCCTTCTTCATGCCGTCTTTGGACATCGTGTCCTTCTTCATCATGCCGTCGTCCTTGCCCATCTTGTCCTGAGCAAAGGCGGCCGGCGACAGCGCGAGGCCAAGCGACAGAGCGGCAGCCGAAACGCCGAGCACGATGCGGGTGCGAATGGTCATGAGCAGTCTTCCCTTCGAGATGGTGTTTGTCAGCGACGGATGCCGCTATCCTGTCTCGACGGATTGCCACGCAGCGTTGTTACGCGCTCGCCGATAAATTTCTACGGTCCTGCGCAATCCTTCGTTTGGCGTCGTCCCGCGCGGATCGGAAGTGTGCAGCGCAGCACGGCCGGGCCTTGCCGCGGCATTCGGTCTCGAACTATCAGATGAGAGAACACGGGTGAAAGACCGGCTAGGATGGGCCTAAAGCACGGTCTCAAAGACCCAACCCAAATCACCCGAACAAGAAAACCGTCCAAGGGGATCACACCATGCTCACGCGCCGTCATCTGATCGCGACCGCGGTCGCCGCACCCGCCATTCTTCGCTTCGGTACCGGTACGGCGCAGGCCGCCACCACGCTGAAGATCTCGCACCAGTTCCCGGGTGGCACCATCGACAAGGGCGATTTCCGCGACCGGCTCTGTCGCATGTTCGCCGCCGAAGTTGCCAAGCGCAGCAATGGCGACATCGCCGCCGAAATCTATCCGAACTCCTCGCTGATCAAGACCAACGCGCAGTTCTCCGCGATGCGCAAGGGCGCGCTCGACATCAGCCTCTATCCGATGCCCTATGCCGGCGGCGAGCTGCCGGAAACCAATATCGGCCTGATGCCGGGCCTCGTGACCACTTATGACCAGGGCCTGCGCTGGAAGAAGGAGCCGGTCGGCAAGGCGCTGACCGACTTCCTCGCCGACAAGGGCATCATCCTGCTCACCTGGGTCTGGCAGGCCGGCGGCGTCGCCAGCCGCTCCAAGCCGATCGTCGCGCCGGAAGACGCCAAGGGCATGAAGGTGCGCGGCGGCTCGCGCGAGATGGACATGGTGCTCCAGACCGCCGGCGCCTCGGTCCTCTCGGTGCCTTCGAACGAAATCTACGCGGCGATGCAGACCGGCGCCTGCGATGCCGGCATCACCTCCTCGACCAGCCTGATCTCGTTCCGTCTCGAAGAGGTGGCGAAGTCCCTGACTTCGGGCGCAGGCACCTCCTACTGGTTCATGCTCGAGCCGCTGATGATGTCGAAGGCGATCTTCGACAAGCTGCCGAAGAACCATCAGGACATCCTGCTCGCGGTCGGCACCGAGCTCGAGGCCTTCGGCCGCAAGGGCGCGCAGGACGACGACATCGAGGTCGCCAAGGTCTACGAGAAGGCCGGCGCCAAGGTCTCGGTGCTCGACGCCGCGACCGTCGGCAAGTGGCGCGACATCGCCCGCGACACCGCCTGGAAGGACTACAGCGCCAAGACCGCGACCGCCGCGAACCTGCTCAAGCTCGCCACCGACGTCGCGGCATGAGCCACGGTCCACTTCCGGATCGTGATGACCTGCCGAACGCCGCCGCAGGGACAGGCCTTGCGGCGGCGATCGATCGCGGTCTCGCCGTCCTCAACAGCATCATCGTCGTGTTCGCCGCGATCGCGTTGGTCGCGGCCTGTACGATCCTGAGCTACAGCGTGCTCAGCCGCGCTCTGTTCAAGGCCGCCAATTACTGGCAGGACGAGGCGGCCGTGTTCCTGCTGGTCGGCGCGACCTTCATGACGGCGGGCTATGTGCAGCAGAACCGCGGCCACATCGGCATCGAGGCCTTCGTCGGCCTGCTCTCGCCGCTCGCGAACAGGGTCCGCCTCTGGCTGGTCGACGCCGCAACGTTCCTGTTCTGCGCTTTCTTCACCTGGAAGTCCTGGACGCTGGCCCATGAAGCCTATGTCGACGGCCAGGTCTCGAACTCGATGTGGTCGCCGCCGCTCGCCATTCCCTATTCGCTGATGGCGCTCGGCATGAGCCTGCTCTGCGTCCAGATCATCGTGCAGCTTGCGCTGCCTTTCGCCGGAGCCAAGCGGCCATGAGCGTTTTCGGTATCGGTCTCGCCTACGGTATCGCGACGCTGCTCGTGATGTTTTCGGGCATGCCGATTGCGTTCGCGCTCGGCGCGGTCGCAGTCTTGTTCATGGGCATCTACATGCCCGCCGCTTCGCTCGATACAGTGACGCAGAACGTCTACGAGGAAATGGCCTCGATCACGCTCTTGTCGATCCCGCTTTTCATCCTCAAGGGTGCCGCGATCGGCAAGTCGCGCGCCGGCCAGGATCTCTACTCGGCGTTGCATGCCTGGCTGCATCGCGTGCCCGGCGGGCTCGGCGTCGCCAACGTGTTCGCCTGCGCGCTGTTTGCGGCGATGGCGGGCTCTTCGCCCGCGACCTGCTCGGCGATCGGCTCGGCCGGCATCCCCGAGATGCGCAAGCGCGGCTATTCCGGCGGCTTTGCTGCCGGCATCATCGCCGCCGGCGGCACGCTTGGCATCCTGCTGCCGCCCTCGATCACCATGATCCTGTTCGCGGTCGCCGCCGAAAAGTCACTGGGGCGGCTGTTCCTCGCCGGCATTGGGCCCGGCCTCTTGCTGGTCACCCTGTTCGGCGCCTATGCCGTGATCCGCTTCCGCCGGGAATACAAGGCGGCTGAAGCGATCTACAAGAACGGCGGACCGCAGGCCGCGATCCTCACGCGCGACGAGTACACGCTCGCCGAACGCTTCAGCGTGCTGCCGCGCGTCATTCCCTTCGTGCTGCTGCTCACCGGCGTCATGATCGCGCTCTATGGCGGCTACGCCACGCCGTCGGAAACCGCCGGCCTCGGCGGCCTCCTGGCGCTGGCGCTGATCGCGGCGATCTACAGCGTGTGGCGGCCGAGCGACCTCGCCCCGATCATGCGGTCGACGGTCCGGGAATCGACCATGCTGATGATGATCATCGGCATGTCGCTGCTCTATTCCTACGTGATGAGCTATCTGCACATCTCGCAATCGGTCGCCGAATCCATCGTCGCGATGCACCTGCCGCGCTGGGAGCTGCTGTTCGCGATCCTCGTCATGGTCGTGGTGCTCGGCTTCTTCCTGCCGCCGGTCTCGATCATCCTGATGACGGCGCCGATCATCCTGCCGCCGCTCCGCGCCGCCAATTTCGACATCATCTGGTTCGGCGTGGTCATGACCATCGTGATGGAGATGGGGCTGATCCATCCACCGGTCGGATTGAACATCTTCGTCATCCGCAACGTCGCACCCGACATTCCCCTGAGCGAGGTGATCTGGGGCACCCTCCCCTTCGTGCTCTTGATGATGGCCGCGGTGCTGCTGCTCTGCTTCGTGCCGGCGATATCGACCTGGCTGCCAGATCTCGTGATGGGGCCGGACGGGAGCAGGTAGCGACAATCACAGGTGCCGTAGGGCGGGCAAAGCGGCTTGTCCGCCGTAGCTCGAAGAGCGAAGGCGGAAGCGTGCCCACCATCTATCGCAGACGTTGAAGGGGTCTGGTGGGCACGGCGCAAATGCGCCTTTGCCCACCCTACGAATTCTCCTTCCGGCGTTGCTTCGGCGCGGTCGCCACCACCTGCAACAGATCCTTGCGCACCGCTTCGATGTGCCGCTCCAGGAAGCGGCAGGCCTCCTCGACCTTCTGGGCACGGCACAGCGCGATCAGTTCGGCGTGCTCCTTCTCGGCGATCCCCATCGCCTTGGTGTTGGAGAGCTGGAGGCGCGTGTAGCGATCACTGGTCTGGAGCAGTGACAGCACGATCGCGCGGGTGCGCGGCTGCGGGGCGTGAACGTAGAGCGCCATGTGGAAGTCGGCGTTGAGCTGGCCCCATTCACTGACGTTCCTCGCCTTGATCGCCTTCTCAAATCTCCTGTGGATGTCGGCGAGCCCGTCGAAATCATCGGCGGTGAAACGCGGCGCGGACTGCGCCAGAAGGCGCGGCTCCAGGATCCGTCGCAGGTCGAACACGTCGTTGATCTCGTCCAGCGACAGCTCGGAGACGATGGCGCCCTTTTGCGGCACGATGCGCACCAGCCCCTCGGCTTCGAGCTGGAATAGCGCCTCGCGAACGGGGATACGGCTGACGCCATAGGCATCGCCAAGCGCATCCTGCCGCAGCTGCGATCCCGCCGGATATGTGCCGTCGAGGATCGCCTGCCTGAGCTGGTCGACGATCGCAGCCGAGAGCGTGCGATGCTTCAGAGGCTGTTTCATCTGACCTTCTGTCTTCCTTCGCGACTCATCCGGCCGAAGCGGTCCCTCTCTTGCATGTTGAAGGGCCCAGCAAAAGCCGGTGCCCAGCAAGAGCGCGGACCGCCGCCGAAATGACCGCAATCTCCGTTTGACACGCCAAATGTATAAATTATACATTTGGCGATAGCACGACAAATCTCGGGGTTGGGGCCTCCATGATCGAGCAGACGATGCCGGCCACACGCGCATTCAGCGTTCGACGGATCATCCTCCGCGCGTCCGGCGCCCTGCTCGCGGTCGAGCGCCTCGCGCTGATGGGCCTGATGTACCTGCTCACCGGATTGATCCTGGTGAACGTCGTCACCCGCTACTCGCATTTCCCGATCTATTGGATCGACGAATCCGCGGTCTATTGCGTGGTCTGGCTGACCTTCATCGGCGCCTCCGCGATGACGCGGCTGCGGCTCGATTTCGCGGTGACCATGCTGACGGAGCGGCTTTCGCCGCAGCACCAGAAGCTCGCCAAGGTGATCTCGACCGGCCTCGTCGTCGTGTTTGGCGCCGCCTTGATCGTCACCTGCGTGCTCTGGATGGACCCGGTAGGTCTCGCCCACGCCGGCTTCGACGGCCGCAAGCTCGCGGCCGAAACCTTCAACTTCCTCTACACCGAGCACACCCAGACGCTGAACTGGCCGACCTGGATACTCTATCTGACGCTGCCGATCTTCGCGGTGTCGATGACCATTCACGGCCTCGCCAATTTGCTGGAAGATCTCGGGCTGGTCCCGCGCGTCACACCTAAGGGCTTTCAGCTCTCCGAGCTTGACGGGGTCAACTGATGATCACGTCAGCAGCCTTCATGGCGTTCATGCTGGTCGGCGTGCCGATCGGCCTCTGCCTGTGCCTCGCCGGCCTCGTCTACATCGCCGCATCCGGCAACCCGGTGCTGTTCCAGTCTTACCCGCTCCAGCTGTTCGGCGGCGTCGACAGTTACGGCCTGATCGCCATTCCGCTCTTCATCCTGATCGGCGAGATCATGAATGGCGGCGGCATCACAAGGCGCATCGTCGACATGGCGATGGCGTTCGTCGGCTCGTTCAAGGGCGGGCTCGCCTACGTCAACATCCTCGCCAATATGTTCATCTCCTCGATCCTGGGCTCTGCGACCGCGCAGGTCGCGATCATGGCCCAGATCATGGTGCCGGAGATGGAGAAGAAGGGCTACGACAAGACCTTCGCGGCGGGACTGACCGCTTATGGCGGCATGCTCGGGCCGATCATCCCGCCGTCGGTGATGTTCGTGGTCTACAGCGTGCTGGCGCAGGTCTCGGTTAGCGACATGCTGATCGCCGGTATCGTGCCGGGCGTCATCCTCACGGTGATGTTCTGCCTCGTCATCGCGCTGATGGGCTACGTCTACAACTATCCCCGCGCGGATTATCAGACGCCGCGTCAGCGCATCATGACGATCCTGCGGACGTCTCCGACACTGCTGATTCCCATCGTCATCGTCGGCACCATTCTCGGCGGTCTCGCCAACGCCACCGAATCCGCCGCCGTTGGGGCCGTCGCAGCAGCACTGGTCGGAAAATTCTGGACCAAGGAGTTCGAGTTCTCCCAGCTGCCGCAGATGATGCTGCGCAGCGCCATCTATTCGGCGATCGTGCTGTTCCTGGTGGCGGCCGCGGCGGTGTTCTCCTGGGTCCTGATCTTCGGCAAGGTGCCGCAGGAAACCGCCGCCTGGATCCAGACCGCCGCCAAGGATCCCGTCAGCTTCATGCTGATCTGCAACGTCATCCTGCTGGTGATCGGCACGGTGATCGACGGCATTCCCGGCCTGATCATGACGGTGCCGATCCTGCTGCCGGTGGCGACCGACGTTTATCACATCGACCCCCGGCATTTCGGCGTCGTGGTGGTGATCAACCTCGTGCTCGGCCTGCTGTCGCCGCCGGTCGGCCTTTGCTTCTTCGTCGCAGCCGCCGTCACCGGCGCCAAGCCCGGCAAGATGTTCATGGTGACGCTGCCCTTCTTCGTCATCGCCTGCGTCCTCCTCGTGCTGCTCTCGCTCTACCCGTCGCTCTCGCTGATCCTCGTCAAATAGGCCCATCCAAAAGGAGCCCGACCATGCCGCTTTCACGCCGCCGCTTTCTCGCCGCCAGTGCCGCCGCATCGGTGTTCGCGCCCTCGCTGGCACTCGCCCAGGCCAAGGAATTCCGCCTCGGCCTGATCACGCCCAACGGCCATTCCTGGAACAAGGCCGCGCTCAAATTCGGCGACGATCTCAAGGCGGCCACCAGCGGCCGTCTGACCGTGAGCGTGTTCCACTCCGGCCAGCTCGGCAACGAGCCGGCGATGATGCAGCAATTGCAGTCCGGCGCGCTCGACATGGGCTTCATCCAGGCCGCCGAGCTCGGCTCGCGCGTGCCGCACATCGCCGCGATCAACGCGCCCTACATCGTCCGCTCGACGCCTGCGGTGGCAAAATTCGTGCGGCATCCGGCGGCGGTGAAGCTGTTCGAGGTGCTCCCGCAGGAGACCGGCACGATCGGGCTCGGTTGGGGCATCACCGGCATGCGCGCGGTGTTCTCGTCCAAGGACCTGAACACGCTGGCCGACATTCGCGGCATGAAGCTGCGCATCAATCCGACGCCGGTCTATCGCGATTTCTATTCCTCGCTGGGCGCAGCGCCGACGCCGATTCCGACGCCCCAGGTGTTCGACGCCATGGCCAACGGCCAGGTCGACGGCCTCGAGGCCGATCTCGAATTCTCCTGGAATCAGCGCTTCGACAAGGTGTCGAAGGTGATCCTTCAGATGAATGCCGTCTTCATGCCGATGGCGGCGGTCGTCTCGGGTCGGGTCTGGCAGTCGCTCCCCGCAGCCGACCGCGAGCTGATCACCAAGACGATCAGGTCGACGCTGGACGTGCAGATCGACGAGCTCGCCGGCAATGAGCCAGCGCTGATCGAAAACTTCAAGAACGCGCCGATCCCGATCCGCCAAGTCGATGCCAAGGACACCGAGGCCGTCATTGCCGAGTTCGACAAGATCTGGCTGCCCAAAGCCCCCGTCCTCGCTGAGCTGCGCAAGGTCGGCGTGACGCTCTGATCTTAGCCGCCATCCTCTTCACAACACCCGGCGGATCCAGCCCCCCGCCGGCGCAATCTACCTTGCAAATTTACCTGGAGTGAAATCATGAGCCGCCGCGTTTCCTGGGAAGGCGTCTTCCCGGCCGTTACCACGCAATTCAATGACGACCTGTCGCTCAATATCGATGCGACCGCCAAAGTCATGGATGGCCTGATCCGCGACGGCGTCTCCGGCCTGATTGTCTGCGGCTCGGTTGGCGAGAACACTTCGCTGGAGCGCAAGGAGAAGGTCGCGATCATGGAGGCCGCGAAGTCGGTCGCGGCCGGCCGCGTGCCCGTGTTGTGCGGCATCGCCGAGTTCACCACGGCCTTTGCGGTCGAGACCGCCAAGGAAGCCGCGCGCGTCGGCATCGACGGCGTGATGGTGATGCCGGCCCTGGTCTATTCCTCCAAGCCGCACGAGACCGCCGCGCATTTCCGCGCCGTCGCCTCCGCGACCGACCTGCCCGTGATGCTCTACAACAATCCGCCGATCTACAAGAACGACGTCACCCCGGACATCCTGGTCTCGCTCGCCGACGTCGAAACCGTCGTCTGCTTCAAGGATTCCTCCGGCGACACGCGGCGCTTCATCGACACCCGCAACATGGTCGGCGACCGCTTCGTGTTGTTCGCGGGCCTCGACGACGTCATCGTCGAGAGCGTCGCCATGGGCGCCGTGGGCTGGGTCTCCGGCATGTCGAATGCCTTCCCGCGTGAGGGCGAGACGCTGTTCCGTCTCGCCAAGGCGGGGCGCTTCGCGGAGGCGATGCCGCTCTACGAATGGTTCATGCCGCTCTTGCATCTGGACGCACGTCCGGACCTCGTCCAGTGCATCAAGCTGTGCGAGCACATCATGGGCCGCGGCACGGCACTGACGCGCCCGCCTCGCCTGGCGCTGCTGCCGCAGGAGAAGGCCGAGATCGAGGCCATGATGGCCAAGGCGCTGAAGAACCGGCCGCGCCTGCCGGATGTGGGCTTGAAGGCGGCCTGACGAAAGCTCTCTCCGTCGTCATTGCGAGGAGCTCTTGCGACGAAGCAATCCAGAATTTTTCCGCGGAGGGACACTGGATTGCTTCGCTACGCTCGCAATGACGAGGACTAGGAAACAGCTCGCTTCCGCTTGGCGTTCAGCGCGGATGCCACGCGGCTCACCGGCGGCTTGGCCAGCACGCCGCTCATCTCGTTGGTCGCCGCCAGCAGCTTATCCATATCGACGCCGGTCCTGATGCCCATGCCTTCGAGCATGTAGACGACGTCCTCGGTCGCGACATTGCCGGTCGCGCCCGGCGCGTAGGGGCAGCCGCCGAGGCCGCCGGCGGCGGCGTCGATCACACGGACGCCCTCTTCCATCCCCGCATAGAGGTTGGCGAGCGCCTGGCCGTAGGTGTCGTGGAAATGCATCGCGAGATTGGCGGGAGGAATATTGGCGGCTACCGCGCGCAGCATCTGCTTCGCCTTATCAGGCGTGCCGACGCCGATGGTGTCGCCGAGCGAGATCTCGTAGCAGCCGAGCTCCCAAAGCGTAGTGGCGAGATCGGCGACTGCCTTCGGCTTGATCTCGCCGTCGAAGGGGCAGCCGAGCACGCAGGAGATATAGCCGCGCACCCTAACGCCGTCGGCCTTGGCGCGCGCGAGCACGGGCTTGAACCGCTCGATGGACTCCGCGACCGTGCAATTGATGTTGGCGCGCGAAAAGCCTTCCGAGGCTGCCGCAAACACCGAGACGACCTGCGCGCCCGCGGCGCGGGCGGCGTCGTAGCCCTTCTCGTTCGGCACCAGCACATGGAATTCGGCATCCGTCAGGTGGCTGACGCCGCGTAGCACGGCGTCCGAGCTTGCCATTTGCGGGATCGCCTTGGGCGAGACGAAGGCACCGACCTCGACTGTATGGAGGCCGGCCTCTACCAGCGCCTCGATGAAGGCGATGCGCGCCTCGACACTCACGGGCGTCTTCTCGTTCTGGAGCCCGTCGCGCGGTCCCATTTCGATGATGCGGACTTGATCGCTCATCTCACTCTCCCGAAGGCTCGACCACAGCGAGCTCGACGCCCTCCTGCACGATATCGCCGACCTTGCATTTGATGGACTTCAGCACGCCGGCATAGGGCGCCCGCAGCGTCTGCTCCATCTTCATCACTTCGAGCGTGAGGATCGGCGCGCCCTTGTCGAGCTTGGCGCCCTCCTCGGCCAGCACGGCGACGACGGTGCCCGGCAACGGCGCCGCGATCTTGTCCTCGCCGGCATGCTCCTCGCTCTCGCCGCCGAACGGATCGACCCAGTGCAGGTCGAAGCGGCCGTTGCGCGTGCGCAAATACAGCTCATGGCCGTCGATCACGGCCGCAACGGAAGATTTCAAGCCATCAAGCGTCAGATCGAATCCGCCGTCGTGCGGCGCAATCGTGAACGCCAGCTCGCGTTCGCCGATCAGCAGCGTCGAGGGGCCACTGCCGTAGTTCAGCGTAATCTTCTGCTCCGCCCCGTGGCCGACGCGGAAGGCAAAACTGCGCTGGCGGCGGCCGACCGGCTGCCAGCCGAAGGTCTGCCAGGGCGAATTCGCCTGCGCACGTGAGGCCTGTTGCTCCTCGTTGATAACAGCGGCCACGGCGGCGCACAGCTCGAGTTCGCCGGGCGCCGGTGCGGCCTGCGTCAGGACCGCCAGCTCGCGCTCGATGAAGCCGGTGTCGACCGCATTGGTGCGCACTCTTGGATGCGTCATCAGCGCCGAAAGGAATGGAATATTGGTGACGATGCCGCGGACGTCGGACTCCTCCAGTCCCCGGTTCAGCCGCTCGATCGCGACGTCCCGCGTCGGCGCCCACGCGATCATTTTTGCGAGCATCGCATCGTAATAAGGCGATACGCTGTCACCCTCGCGATAGCCGGCATCGATGCGCAATCCCCCGGTCTCTGCCGGCAGGCGCCATGTCGAGATCTTTCCGACCGATGGCATGAAGTTCTTGGTCGGGTTCTCGGCGTAGACGCGCGCCTCGACCGCATGGCCGTTGAGCCGGATCTCGTCCTGCTTCACAGGCAGCGCCTCGCCGAAGGCGACGCGCAGCTGCCATTCGACGAGGTCGATGCCGGTGATCAGCTCGGTCACGGGATGCTCGACCTGGAGGCGCGTGTTCATCTCGATGAAGAACACATCCTTGCCGTCGGAGACGAACTCGATGGTGCCGGCGCCGACATAGTTCACCGCGCCCGCCGCTTTTCGCGCGGCGGCGCAGACGGTCTCGCGCTGCGCGGCGTTCAGCGTCGGCGACGGCGCCTCCTCGATCACCTTCTGATGCCGGCGCTGGAGCGTGCATTCGCGCTCGAACAGCGAGAGCAGATTGCCGTGGCTGTCGCCGATCACCTGCACCTCGATATGCCTGGGATTGTCGACGTATTTCTCGATCAGCATGCGATCGTCACCGAACGCAGCCTTGGCTTCGCGCTTGGCGCTGACGATCGCGGGCTCAAGTTCGGCAGCCGAACGCACGATGCGCATGCCGCGGCCGCCGCCGCCGGCCGACGCCTTCACCAAAATGGGGAAGCCAATCCTCTCGGCGGCCTTCGAAAGCGTCGCCTCGTCCTGGGCTTCGCCGTGATAGCCGGGCACCAGCGGCACGCCGGCCTTTTCCATCAACTCCTTCGAGCCGGACTTCGAACCCATCGCCGTCATCATCCCAGCGGTCGGACCGACGAAGACGAGACCCGCATCGAAGCAGGCCCGCGCGAATTCGGCATTCTCCGACAGGAAACCGTAGCCGGGGTGCACAGCTTCCGCTCCGGTCTTGCGCGTGGCCTCGATCAGCCGCTCGACACTGAGATAACTGTCGCGGGCCCGCGCCGGCCCGAGCAGCACGGCCTCGTCGGCGAGCGCGACATGCATCGCGTCGCGGTCGGCCTCGGAATAGACCGCGACCGTGCGCAGCCCCATGGCCCGCGCAGTGCGGATGACGCGGCAGGCGATCTCGCCGCGGTTGGCGATCAGGAGCGTGCGAAATCGCCGGTAGAGCTTTGAGCGGTCCATCGCATCACATCCTGAACAGGCCGAATTTCGTCGGTTCGATCGGCGCATTCGACGCCGCCGAGAGGCCGAGCCCGAGCACCAGCCGCGTGTCGGCCGGATCGATCACGCCGTCATCCCAGAGCCGCGCGGTCGCGTAATAGGGATGCCCCTGGCTCTCATATTGCGCACGAATGGGGCTGCGGAATTTCTCTTCCTCTTCCTTCGACCAGCTATCGCCCTTGGCCTCGATATTGTCACGCCGGACCTGGCTCAGCACCATCGAAGCCTGTTCGCCGCCCATCACCGAGATGCGCGCATTCGGCCACATCCAGAGGAAGCGCGGCGCGTAGGCGCGGCCGCACATGCCGTAATTGCCGGCCCCGTAGGAGCCACCGATCACGACGGTGAATTTCGGCACCGAGGCGGTCGCGACCGCCGTCACCAGCTTGGCGCCGTCGCGCGCGATGCCGCCAGCCTCGTACTTCTTGCCGACCATGAAGCCCGTGATGTTCTGCAGGAACACCAGCGGAATGCCGCGCTGGCAGCACAGCTCGATGAAATGCGCGCCCTTGAGCGAGCTCTCGCTGAAGAGAATGCCGTTGTTGGCGATGATGCCGACCGGAAAGCCCCAGATGTGCGCGAAGCCGCACACCAACGTCGTGCCGTAGAGCTTCTTGAACTCGTCGAACTCGGAGCCGTCGACGATGCGGGCGATGATGTCGCGCACGTCGAACGGCTTGCGGCCGTCGACGGGTACCACGCCATAGATTTCTTCCGCCGCAAACAGCGGCTCGCGCGGCGGATGCATATTGAGGTTCGGTCGCGTCGGTGGCTTCAAGGTGCCGACGATGCGCCGGGCGATGCCGATCGCGTGCGCATCGTTCTGGGCGCAGTGATCGGTCACGCCCGACTGGCGCGAATGCACGTCTGCGCCGCCGAGTTCCTCCGCGCTGACGACTTCGCCGGTTGCGGCCTTTACCAGCGGCGGGCCGCCGAGGAAGATGGTGCCCTGGTTGCGGACGATGATGCTCTCGTCCGACATCGCCGGGACATAGGCGCCGCCGGCGGTGCAGGAGCCCATCACGATCGCGATCTGCGGAATCCCCTGTGAGGACATCTGGGCCTGGTTGTAGAAGATGCGGCCGAAATGCCGCTCGTCCGGAAAGATCTCGTCCTGGAGCGGCAGGAAGGCGCCGCCGGAATCGACCATGTAGACGCAGGGAAGGTTGTTCTGCCGCGCGATGTCCTGCGCGCGCAGATGCTTCTTCACGGTCATTGGATAATAGGTGCCGCCCTTGATGGTGGCGTCGTTGGCGACAATCACGCATTCGCGGCCCGAGATGCGCCCCACTCCCGTGACGACGCTCGCCGAATGCACGTCGCCGCCATAGAGGCCATAGGCCGCGAGCGGCGATAACTCCAGGAATGACGTCCCGGGATCGACCAGCAGGTCGACGCGCTCGCGCGCCAGCATCTTGCCGCGTGCGGTGTGGCGGTTGCGCGAGGCCTCACCGCCGCCGCCGGCGACCTGGCTGAGCTTTTCACGCAAGTCCGCGACGAGGCTGCGCATGGCCTCGGAATTGCGCGCAAAGTCTGATGAGGACGGATCGATGCTGGAATGAAGCGGCATGGTGATTCCAATGAGGTGAACGCTTTAAGCCGTCTCGGCCATCAGCTCGCGGCCGATCAGCATGCGGCGAACCTCCGAGGTGCCGGCGCCGATCTCGTAGAGTTTGGCGTCGCGCCACAGACGTCCGACCGGGAATTCGCTGGTGTAGCCGACCCCGCCGAGCGCCTGGATCGCCTCGCCCGCCATCCACGTCGCCTTCTCCGCGGAATAGAGGATCGCGGCAGCCGCATCCTTGCGCAAGCTGCGCGCGTGGTCGGCGCGGTCGCAGGCGCGCCCGACCGCGTAGACATAGGCGCGCGTGGCCTGCCAGGTCGAATACATGTCGGCGAGCTTGCCCTGCATCAGCTGGAAATCGCCGATCGGCTGGCCGAACTGCTTGCGTTCGTGCATGTAAGGCACCACCGCGTCCATGCACGCCGCCATGATGCCGAGCGGGCCGCCCGAGAGCACCGCGCGCTCATAGTCGAGGCCGGACATCAGCACCTTGACGCCCTCGCCGACCTTGCCGAGCACGTTCTCCTCCGGCACCTCGCATTCGTCGAAGAACAAGGGATAGGTGTTGGAGCCCCGCATGCCTAGCTTGTCGAGGTGCTGGCCGTGGGTAAACCCCTTGAAGCCTTTCTCGATGAGGAAGGCGGTCATGCCGCGCGGACCGGCGTCCGGATCGGTCTTGGCGTAGACGACGAGCACGTCGGCATCGCCGCCATTGGTGATCCACATCTTCGAGCCGTTGAGCACGTAGCGATCGCCGCGCTTGTCGGCGCGCAGCTTCATCGAGACCACGTCGGAACCGGCGCCGGGCTCGGACATCGCGAGCGCGCCGACATACTCTCCGGAGATCAGCTTCGGCAGATAGCGCTGGCGCTGCGCGTCGTTGCCGTTGCGGCGGATCTGGTTGACGCAGAGGTTGGAATGGGCGCCGTAGGAGAGCCCCACGGCAGCCGAACCGCGCGAAATCTCCTCCATGGCGACGATATGGGCGAGATAGCCCATGTTGGAGCCGCCATATTGCTCCGGCGCGGTCATGCCGAGCAGGCCGAGGTCGCCGAAGCGCTTCCAGAGGTCCGCCGGAAATAGATTGGCCTTTTCGATGTCGGCAGCGCGCGGCGTGATCTCCGCCTCCACGAAGGCGCGAAGCGTGTCGCGCAGCATGCCGATGTCTTCGCCCAAATCGAAGTCGATGCTCGGGATGTTCAAGGCGATTCCTCCGTATTTTGGCATCCGAACCTAGCGGGGCCCCGGCGCTCTTGCGGTCGAAAAGGTTGCATTTTCCGCCAAACTTGGCGAGGATTTTCCGAGGGAATTCCGATGCCTTTTCAAGCCGCCACCGCGATCCCGCGCCGTGCCATGACCCCTGCCGCCTTCGTCCGCGGCGTGGTCGCCGCGTATCAGCGATATGGCCGCGATCCGGCGGAGGCGCTGAGCCGGGGTCAGGTAGCGCCGGACCTTGTCAATTCTCCGGATGGGCGGATCACGGCCGCCCAGTTCGAGGCCCTGGCAGGCCATGCCATGCGCGAGCTCGACGACGAAGCGCTCGGCTGGTTCTCGCGCCGGCTGCCATGGGGCACCTATGGCATGCTATGCCGCGCCTCCATCACGGCGCCGACGCTGGAGGTCGCGCTCAAGCGCTGGTGCCGGCATCACCGCCTGCTCACAGAGGACGTGCTGCTCGATCTCGAGCTCAGTGAGGAGACCGCGGTCGTCTCCATCCGGGAGCTGCGCGATCTCGGCGGCTTACGCGAATTCTGCCTGGTGACCCTGCTCCGCTACGTGCTCGGCTTCTCCTGCTGGGCGGTCGATTCCGCGATCGCCTTGCGCGCGGCGGAATTCCCGTATCCCCAGCCCAGCCACGTCTCGGTCTACCCGACCATCTTCTGCCGTAATATCCGCTTCGACGCGGACCGCGCCGCGATCATCTTCGACAAGCACTATCTCTCGCTGCCGCTCGCGCGCAGCGCCGCCGACCTCGATAACATGCTCAAAGGCGCCTTGCGGCTGACGGTGCTGCCCTATCGGCGCGACCGGCTTCTTGTCGAGCGCGTGCGCCGGGTGCTCCGCAATGCGCGCGGACGCAGTCTCGGCGCCGAGGATGTCGCGCGCGAGCTGGCGCTGTCCACCCGCACCATGCATCGGCGCCTGCGCGAAGAGGCCACCTCGCTGCGCGATCTCAAGGAAGAGGCAAAGTTCGAGCTCGCCAAGCAGGAGCTGATGCGCGGCCGGACCCCGATCAAGCGGATCGCGGAGATCGCCGGATTCCGTAGCGAGAAGAGTTTTTCGCGTGCCTTCCGGACCTGGACCGGCGCCTCCCCGCGCGAGTTTCGCGGGCGGTATCGCTGAAGCATCCCCGCTGTCGCCTCACTGTCATAAATTGAAGGCCCCCGAGATGACTCCCGGAGGCCGAATGTTTTCGAAACCGGTTCGAATTCAGGCGTTAGTTCGAGTTGGTCTGCGCGCCCGGGCGAAGCTTGCTACGCGACCGCGTCTGTTTCGGCTGGTAGGCCAGCGCGTCATTCGAGGTCTTCGCACCGCCGCTCTGCGAGCAGGTGCCGCCGATGCCGCCGGCAGCGGCCCGGCAGGCTTCCATGGTCGGATAACCGCAACCGTGAGCGGCCTGGGCACCGTTGGTAATGCAGAAATCGTCTGCACGCGCGGCGGGTGCGGTCATCATGAGAAACGCGGATGCAAACAGCGTCGCAGCGGATGCGACAAACGTCTTCGAGGTCGAGGTCATGGTGTCTTTTCCTGGCTCAGGGTCCCACAAAAGAGTCCTCGGCACGCGACGCAGGCCGAGGTTCACACCTTGGATCTAGGCGGCGGCCCCGAACCGACAATCACGGTTTAGCGCATCGCAGGACTTCCGAAATCACATGTCACTGTTAGGTGATTTACTCAGCATCATAGTGGCGACGCACCACTCCTTCGGATTTTCGCGAGCCTGGCGGTGACGGCGCCTGGAACGCAGCGTCCCTATCCCACAAATACCGTCGCGACCTCCTGCAACGGCAGAGGCACGTCCTTCGCGACACCCAGCACTGGAAAGCTGCGGACGTTCTTCACGTTCGGCATCGCGGCGAAATGCAGGAGCTGCTGGCGCATGCTCTCGACGCTCGGCGCCACACATTTGAGGAGATAGTCGGTGTCGCCCGAAATGCGCCAGCACTGCTGGATGCGCGGGATCGCGGCGATCGAGCTCTCGAACGCCTCCAGCACGGGCTGGGCCTGGCTGCCGAGCTGGATCGAGACGAACGACACCACCTCATAGCCGAGCCGCCGCTCGTCGATGACCGCGCGCACCGCCCGGATCACGCCGCGGCTGAACAGTGATTTCAGCCGCCGCAGGCAGTTGGGTGCGGACACCCCGACCCGCAGCGCCAGCTCATTGTTGCGAACCCGCCCGTCCTGCTGCAGTTCGGACAATATCTTCAGATCGACGCCGTCGAGCTGGTCACGCCCCGCCATACCCACCTCGCCCATGAGCTTGTCATGTGCGGCAGCGAAGCATGCGGCGGAATAGCTGCCAAGGGCCAGAGCCGGCGTGGTAGCTGATCCGCGGCGTGGGATGGTCGGATGCGAGGTTTATAATGTGTGGGCGGAATATCTTCCCGCCGTCATGGCCAGGCCTTGTCCCGGCCATGACGGAAGTCTTTGGCGCCGGGTTGGCCCCTCAATGCGTCCAGGGCTCGCCGCGGCGGAACGAGAAATTGTCGGCATAGGCGGCCGGCCGGCGTACCGACTCCTGCGGCTCGATCACCTGGTAGGCGATGCCCTTGCGCTCGCAATAGGCGACCGCCTCTTCCTTGCTGTGGAAGCGCAGCGTGATCTGCTGCTTCATGTCGCCGGACGAGGTCCAGCCCATCAGCGGCTCGACCGAACGCGGCTGCTCCGGCTCGTAATCGAGCTGCCATTCCTTCGTCTTGGACCGGCCGGATTGCATCGCGTTCTTGGCGGGCTTGAAAATGCGTGCGGTCATGGGTGGTCCGGGCCTCTTCGTCTTTTCGTTCGAACTGGATGCGTCACGGTGGCAGTTGGTGGAAATCTCAGGGATAGTATAGAGACACCGTTCGGGAAGTGTTCGGTGATTCCGGCTCCCCGGGTGCCCTACCTACGGGTATAGTCATTATGCTGCACCGTGACAATTGCGTACCCGCCTTCCGCGCCGGGACCCCTCCTGGCGGCACTGGCTCCCCGACATCAGCGTATTTGTTCCTTCCGAAAGCTCCCGTCGCATGGCCTTCCTGAACATCAGCGCAACGCTTCCCGAAAAGGGGCGCGACCTCCGACTCGACCTGTTTCGCGGTGTTGCGAACTGGGCGATCTTCCTCGACCACATCCCCGACAACGTCGTGAACTGGGTCACGACGCGCAATTACGGCTTTTCCGACGCCGCCGACCTGTTCGTCTTCATCTCCGGCTACACCGCGTCCTTCGTCTATGCGCGGATGATGCTGGAGCGCGGCTTCGTCGTCGGCGCCACAAGGCTGACCAAGCGGGTCTGGCAGCTCTATGTCGCCCACATCATCCTGTTCGTGATCTACATCGCCTCGATCAGCTATCTCGCGCTGCGCTTCGGCGATTCCGAGATGATCAATGAGTTCAACGTCGCCGGCCTCGTCGACAACGCCACGGAGACGCTGCGCCAGGGCCTGTTCCTGCGCTTCAAGCCGCTCAATCTCGACGTGCTGCCGCTCTACATCGTGCTGATGGGACTGTTTCCGCCGGTGCTGTGGTTCATGCTGCGCAAGCCCGACGTGACGATGGCGCTGTCCATCGTGCTGTGGCTGGCCGCGCGCCATTTCGGCTGGAATCTGACGGCCTATCCGGCCGGCCAGTGGTATTTCAACCCGTATTGCTGGCAGGTGCTGTTCGTGTTCGGCGCCTGGTGCGCCATGGGCGGCGCGCGGCGCTCGATGACGCTGATCAACGCGCCGATCACGCTCTACCTCTGCCTCGCCTATCTCGCCTTCGCGCTGATCATGACCATGGCCGGCCGCTTCCCGACCTTGGGCGGCATGTTCCCGCAATGGCTGTTCTCGGCCTTCAACCCGAACGACAAGACCAACCTCGCGCCCTACCGCTTCATCCACTTCGTCGTGATCGTGATCCTGGTGATCCGCTTCGTGCCGAAGGAATGGCCGGGCCTGGAGTGGAAGGTGTTCGATCCGCTGATCGTCTGCGGTCAGCAGTCGCTCGCGGTGTTCTGCGTCGGCGTGTTCCTGTCCTTCGTCGGCCATTTCGAGCTGTCGATGAGCTCGGGCTCGCTGTTCGCGCAGCTCTTCGTCAGCATCGCCGGCGTGGCGATCATGACGACGGTGGCCTATTACATCTCGTGGTCGAAGAAGCAGGACAAGCCGTTGAAGCCGCCGCCGTCAAAGCCGGCTGCGGCGAAGGCCGCCTGATGGTGACGCGGCCGCCGATGCCGCGTCAGGCCGCCTCTTCGCCGTCGAACTCGGTGAACTTCTTGTAGATCCAATCGCGGCCGTCGTGGCGGCGCCAGACCTTGCCGTAGACGAGCTGTCCATTGATCGAGCGGCGCGGCACGATCACGGTCCAGAGATGCCAGATCTCGGTCCAGCTCGACTGCGGACCGGCGGTCTTGGAGTTGCGATCGGAAGACATGGCAGAACTCACTGGCGCAGAACTCGGCTGATACGCGCGCTGCCACGAACTGTGATCTTGTGTGAGCACGGATTTCAGGCAGCCCATCGCGAGCCGTGCTCGATCTGATAACAGCGACTAGGGCGCCCGCAACAACCGCTCGCCCTTAACCTAACCGATCAACCTTACTTCTCGTGCGCAAACGGCGAGATTGGTTGAAAGCCGCCGTCGACTTTTCTAGAATGCGTGCGTGATTTGAGAGCGCGCCGTTTTGAGGACGCGCGGTGTTTTTGAGCCGACACGTATTTTCAAAAGAATTGACTGGCCAGGACGACCACAATGAATTTGCAATGTGCATGTCTGCGCTTGGCGCTGCGATCGACAACGCCTGTTCCGATCGCAAAGACACCGTCCCAGCAGCCGCCGAAGGCCGCCAACGACAACGAGACAGTCTGGCCGTTCGTGCCGTTTCCGGCCGGCTGGCACGCCTCGAGCTGATGGGCCAGATCTGAAAAAGCGACGCCTGAAAAGCGCAACGCCGCGCAAGCGGAGTATCATCGCTTGGCGGCGTCCGTTTAGGCATTGGGCGCTGAAATCCCCAACACGCATATGTCTATGGCTCCGCGCAGAAGGTTCGATGAGCGTCCGGCAATTCTGCGCCCTCGGAGGGCCGCAATGGCTTGAAACATCGCGCCGAAGTCTCACGGCAAGGAGAATGAGTGCCAAGGCTTTCGCAGCGCCTTTCGGCCAGACGACGGCAACCAATCACTACGCCACGCGTTGCAGCATTTCCCGCCTGTCCGGGGCATCCGAGAGTGTCCGCGATCAGCGTGCGCCTGCACGGACGGCGTCTCACGTCCCTGTGAGCTGGAGCGCGGCCGTTGAATTTCCACGAACGAGCAGAGATCAATGAACGGCAGGAGGCAAGGCCGACGGGCGCCGTGAGCCAGGTCGATACGCCCGAGGAACTCGTCGAGACGCCGGAGGCCGGAAGCTCGCTGCTCGCGCTCTGCGGGCTCGGCCTCGCGGCAATCGCGATGCTGGGCTGGATTTGCGCCCTCGCCTGGTTCGCCTGGCGCCTCGTCAACCGGCTGTTGTTCTAAGGCGCCCCCCGAATCCCTAGGCAAGAGATTTGGGCATCGGCCTGGGGCATTCTTCGGGGACACGTCGGAACTGGTCGGGGCAGCTGGATTCGAACCAACGACCTGCAGTACCCAAAACTGCCGCGCTACCAGGCTGCGCTATACCCCGAATGTCCGGCGAGCCACGTCGATACACGCTTCCCGGCGCGCCAGCAAGGCGCCAGTGAAGCCGTTCCGGGGCGCCTATTTGCTGCCGAACAGCGGGTGGGCGACCCGGTCGCCAGGACGGATGCCGTATTTCTGCGCCGTTCCCGCCACCACCTCCAGCACCGCCCGGGCCGGGCCCTGGGACGAGATGATCTTGGTCGACATCGGCTCGGTGTTTTCGGCGATCCGCAGGATGCGGCCGTCGGCGCGGATGAAGATCATGTCGAGCGAGACGTAGGTGTTCTTCATCCACATCGACACTTCCTGCTCGGGATTGAAGTCGAACAGCATGCCTTTGCCGTCGGCCAGCTCCTTGCGGTACATCAGGCCGGTCTGCTTCTCCTGCTCGGTCGTCGCCATCTCGACCGAGAACACCTGCACGCCGTTTCTGGTGACGATCTCGAGCGGCTGGAAGCTCGCGGCGCGGACAGATCCGATTGCGGCCGCCATGCCGACAAGGACGAGGACGGCGGCAAGCCAGCCCTTCGCAACGGACCAGACGGCCTTTCGATCAGAATTCATGGGAGCACTCGAGGCGTGGGACTGGAACAGTCCTTACGTGGCGGTCGCCGGAAAAGCCAGAGGCGCGCTGGCTGACCGGCGCGCCTCTGCTCACGATTGCGGGAATTGATGGCTTTAGAGCGTTTTCGAGCGAAGTGGATACCGGTTCGCGTGAAGAAAACGCGTCAAAACAAGAATCTAGAGCTTCGGTTCTGATTCAATCAGAACCGATAATGCTCTAGTGCGACTGCAAGCCCGGCGACCCGGTCTCGGGATGGATCTCAGCCGCCATCATGCCCTTGGAGCCGGGCCCGAACCGGACCAGCACATATTGGCCGGGGCGCAGCTCAGTCATGCCGAAGCGGCGCAGTGTCTCCATGTGCACGAAGATGTCGGGCGTGCCCTCGCCGCAGGTCAGGAAGCCGAAGCCGCGCAGCCGGTTGAACCATTTGACTTGGGCCCGCTCCAGGCCGCTGGTCGGCGTGACCGTGACGTGGGTGCGCGGCGGCAGCATCTGCGCCGGATGGATCGCGGTGGATTCGTCCATCGAGACCACGCGGAATGCCTGATAGCCCTTGGCGCGCTGGACGCACTCAACGACGATGCGGGCTCCCTCGTAAGCAGTCTGGAAGCCGTCGCGCCTGAGTACGGTGACGTGCAGCAGCACGTCGGGCCAGCCATTGTCGGGCACGATGAAGCCGTAGCCCTTTGAGGCGTCGAACCATTTGATGACGCCGTGAACCTCGACGAGGTTGGCGCTGCCCTCACCCAGTCCGGTGAAGGGGCTGAGCGCGCTGTCGCGACCGCTGCCGTGCTCGCCCACGGGAACTCCGACCTTCTTGGACTCAAATCCGTCCGACGACCCCATAACCCCGGACCCCACACTGCCATGCAACCCGCCACGTTGGCGGCGCTCGAATCACACGTCTTAAGAGAATGTTCTCAATTCGACGCGACGCGAATCTTTCGACTCAAAAGATAACACTCCCGGTTGCGACGCATAGACAAAAAAGAGATTCGCCGGAACCTATGAACAGCTTGCACAGCCGCGAATCAAATTGATGCCTCAATTGCCGGCAAAGGGCCCGAGCGCTTCGCCGATGTCGTGATGGATCACGAGATCGGCAATGTCGTCCTGCTCGGTCGGTTCGCGATTGATGATCACCAGACGTGCGCCGGCGTTCTTGGCCATCATCGGAAAGCCCGCCGCCGGCCACACCACCAGCGAGGAACCGATCGCGATGAAGAGGTCGCAGGTCTGCGACAGCGCAGCTGCGCGCTGCATTTCGTCCTCGGGCATCATCTGGCCGAACGAAATCGTGGCGGTCTTCACCGGCTCGTCGCACATGGTGCAATTGGGCGCGGCGCCCTCCTCGTCGAAACGGCGCTTCACCCAGTCGAGCTGATAGGCCTGCCCGCATCCGATACATCGCGCATAGGTAGTATTTCCGTGAAGTTCAATCACGTGCTCGGCGGCCAGCCCCGAGGCCTGGTGCAGATTGTCGATGTTCTGGGTGATGACGGCGGGAACCTTGCCGGCGCGGTAGAGTGAGGCCAAAGCGCGGTGACCGCGGCCCGGCTTTGCCGCCGCGAACACCTCCTCCATCGCAAAGCGCCGGCGCCAGGATTCGTCGCGCGCCTCCTGGCTCGCCACGAACTCTTCGAACGGGATTGGACGGTTGCGCGTCCAGATTCCGCCCGGCGAGCGGAAGTCAGGGATGCCGCATTCGGTCGAGATGCCGGCACCGGTGAACGGCACGATTCGCTTCGCTTCGGCGATCATGTCGCCGAGTCGTTCAACGCCGCTGCGAAGATCCGATGCTATCACGCGCTGCTCCCGATGTGTGTTGCCCTCGCTGCAAGACGCACAAGCGGCAAGATTATTGACGCTCTTATCCACCGTGATGAAAAGAGCGAAGAGAAACAGACTCGGCAATTCCTGCCGCCCATCGCATATCACAATCCTGCAATGCCTCCTCCCCATTGACGCCCCATTCGGGAGCCCCAATGGATGTATCGAATCCGACTCGCAGCGCGATGCGGCGGCAGTGCTCGAGGTCAGTGGAAACAGGTGCGAACAGAGGGGATGGATATGACCGAAGATGAAGAACGCAAAGCTCGCGAACGCGAGGAGATCGCCACCCGTGTTGCCGCCTTCCGCGCCACCCAGGAGAAGTTCAAGCGGGAGCGCGAGGAATATTTCGTGTCGACGCTCGAGAATGCCCGCAAGGTCGAACGTCCCTCGCTCTGGCCGTAGGGCGTGACGTCACGCGCATACGAACGAAAAAAAAGCCCGGAGCCTCGCTCCGGGCTTTTCGCTTCTAACTCGCTACCAGTGCCGCCAGTAGTGGTGCCGGTAGTACGGTCCGCCGCCGTAATAGGCGTAGGGACCCGGTCCGTAATAGTAGCCCGGGCCGTCATAATAGCCGTAGCCCGGCCCGTAATAGCCATAGGGATGCGATGCTGCGACTGCGCCCGCCGTAATTGCGCCGGCGGCAAGGCCGAATGCGAGGCCCGGACCGATGCCGCGGCCGCGCGCCTCGGCTGGCGCAGGCGCCGCGACCGCGGTTACGCCGACGGCTGCGACGGTGGCCAGAACTGCCAGTATCTTCTTCATGATTATCCTCCTTCGCGCGTCTCGCGGGACAACGGCGAGGGCCTGCGATGGTTGCGCGCAGCGCGGAACCGAAAACGGTCAAAAAACAATGAACCGGCGGGAACGAACGCTCGCCGCGCGGATTGACATTGCAAGTGCGGAAGCCTCCGCCATCCGGGTTGAGGCGACAGCACGAAGACCTCGTCAGCATCCTCCGCGGTGCTGGCGGGGTTTTTTAGTTTCGCGGGAGAGATGCAGCAGACCATAGCGGCGGCCAGTGTTGCGGCGTTCGGCCGGCAGTTCGATCCTTCGTCGCGGCACCGAATGACGTTTCTTTTTGTGAGCGTGGAACGAGATTTTCGCGCACACGTTGAAGTCGTCTTCAGGCAGAAGAGGCCCGACATGCCCGCGTGGCTCGAAGTCCTGCTCAACCTGTCCGGCTATGCCGGTTTCGTGGCGCTCGCGACGCGCGGCGGCACGTTCCGGGATAGGTCCGCGGACGATCGGATCTACGGCGAGAAGCGCTAGTTTGCGTGCAGGGCTTGCCCTGCCGTGCGCACCAGCCGATCGGCCTTGACCGCGACACGCGTGTCCTCGGCCTGCGGCCGCAGCGAAAAGCTGATCACCACGAAAGCGAGACAGAAGAGCGTGCCGACGATGGCGACGCGCCGGTAGGTGTGGCGATCGCCTTGATGAAAGGACGGCTCTGAAAATGGCGTCATGACAAGATTGCTTCTTGGCAAAATCGTTTCTTGCAAAATCGCTTCTTGATTGTTGTTGCCAGACACCTATCCCAAGTAGCGGCAAGCGCAACGCGATTGGGCTTTTAACCTAACCGAATAGGGTTATCGGCTTTCGCGGAAGGTTTCGTTAGGCGTTGCGTCGCCCCCGGCTCGCCGCGCGACGACCGCCTTTGTTCCAGCTTCGACTCCCTTTCGTTCGCGAGGAACGAATCGGAATCGAAGAAATCGGCGCGGAGCAACTCTTAACAAGTGGTGTGAGCGCGCGCGGCGAGCGCCCGATCACGTGAGGTCGATCGCTGCGGCACCGACAGTTTGTCTTGGCGCAGCCGCGAGTCGCGGTCGCAACAAACGACTGCCTGCGAAAGCCAGCCGTGACCGACATGTCCCGCATCGATACAGAAGGCACAGCTTGTTCTACATCCGACTCCATTTCGTTCGCAAAGAACGAATCGGAGTCGGAAAAATCAGACGAATGCGAATCCTAACGATCGATGAAAGCGGGCGCCGTAACGTCTTCGGCGCACCGCAAAATTTTCGGCGGCAAAATTTTCGGCGACACGGATTTCGAGGCGACTGTGAACACGATGACGATCTCGCGGCACGGCTCGCACCGAAAGCTGTTGGCTGAGTTTGCCGTCATCGGCTTGGCGCATTGCGGGCAACGTCATGCTGCGCGAACGCGTTCCGTCACACCTTCGTTCCGTCACACGTTCGTTTCAAAGGCATCAGCGTCGACGCTCGCCGACCCACTCACGCCGCCCGCTTCGCTTTGCCCTTCTCCGAAAAGCATTCCAGGATCTGGATGCGCAGCTCCTCTGCAGCCGGGCCCTCGAGCTTCCTGAGCTCGTTCCAGAGCCTGATCACTTCGCGCTGTTTCTCGACGGTCATGAATCACCTCCAAGAGAAGATGACTGACTAGAACAAAATGAGAACGACGTGTCCAGCCCCTCCCCCGAAATTCCACAGGGCGTAGCGGCTTGAACCTTTTCCGCGCTGCGCGGACCCATGGAGGCTGGGGATTTCAGGGCCCAGTCATACGGCAGCGCCGCCTGACGAACATATCCGTCATCGCGGCGCTGTTGCTTTTTGGATTTTCAACCTTACGTTACAAGCATGGTTGGCGGCCAGGCGCTGAAATCCCAACGCCGTCAGCCAAGAGAGCCCCGTGCGAAAGCGCGGGGTTTTTCTTGTCAGCCGCGGCTGCGCCGCAGGCCGCGACCGGCGGGCCTGTGGTTTCTCCTGATCGTCGTAGTGATGTTCGGCATTGTCGTCGCCGAGCACCACCTCGTCTTCAGCCGCTAATCCGTTGCGATGCTTCGCGAAGCGGCCCCGGCATCGCCGGCGCCTTAGACGGCGTCCTTGGCCACCTTCAGCGGCGAGGCCTTGACCGACTTGGTCGCCGGCTTGGCCGCAAACTGCATCGGCTCCTTGGTGAAGGGATTGATGCCCATCCGGGCTTCGGTCGCGGGCTTGTTCACCACCGACATCTTGACGAAGCCGGGAATGACGAACTCGCCGGACTCGTTGAGCTCCTTGTAGCCGACCGTCGCCATGTATTCGATCACCGACTTCACGTCGTTCTTCGACAGCTGCGTGCCTTCCGCAATTGCATCGATCAATTGGGTCTTCGTCATCTTCGCCATGTTCTGAATTCCTTTGAAGGGATGCGCGTGCGTAAACTCTGCTGTGGACGCGGCCGGACCGCGGAGGCGCGCTTCTAATTCATGCCTGAGGTCATGAAGTGACCGGGCTTAGAGCCTATCGAGGCCCAAAACGCAAGCAGGGGTTCTCTAGGGTTCCCGACTTCCTGTGAAAGATGTTGCAGCATTTGCCGATTCTTTTTGAACCATTTGCCGCCCGGCGCGTCATACTCTTGAAGTCCCTAAGCTTCACCCCACCAGAAAGCCCCGCTTCCCCCAGGCGGGGTTTTCGCTTTTGCCGGGCCTGGTAGAGCGCCGCGGCTGCTATATGGTCGAAAGGTTTCTCGTGGGGGACTCATGAAGGTCGCTATCGTCATCGCCGGCTTGATCGTTGTTGCAATCGCCGCCTTCGTCGCCATCCAGCCAAGCTTCTTGAAGCCTGCGTCCCTAGCCCTCGTGAAAAAATCCGACATCTTCGGTTTCTCGCCCGGGATGACGTTCGACGAGACCAGCAAGCTCGTCAGTCAACGTCGCTACCTCTGCCACCAAATCCTGGGCTCGTACGTCCTCGAATGCGAGATCAATGGCGCCAAGGTCACGGTCCATAATGACGACGCTGACGCCAAGGATCCGATCTGGCGCGTCCATGCGGAGTTGAACAATCCGGGGCCGCAGGACGCCGCCGTCAAATCGATCTCCGACCAGTTCAACGCTCAGCCGATCAAGGACCGCGCGGGATGGACATGGATCGTCGGCCGTGAGCTCAAGCTGAGCTATGACGGCCTCGCCTTGAACCTCGTGGACGAAGCCGCGGAGGCCAGGGTTCGCAAAGACGAAGCCAGGCGCTAGGGAGCATGATGAGTCACCTCATCGTGAAACTTGTGACTGGGCACGCCTTGTTGAGACTTCGGTAACCTAACGTCTCCAATCTCGCATCAGTATCGTTGCGTTGGAGTATCCTCACAGTGTTGGATTTTAACGAGCTGCGTGAACTCGCAGCTGATGTGCGCGTTTTTGTCGATATCGCCGAGGACAAGGCCGAAGCGCTGCGAGCCGTCATCGCAGCTTATGACGTCGTGCTCGCGATCTTCCCCTCTGGTGACGGCATGGGCCTCCACGTCGTCAAAGGCAAAGGGATCCTGGACAAGATCGCAAACTCGCGGAGCCATGCGATGTACAGCCACACGGCCATCGCGGTCCCCGACCTCGAGCACGCAGAAGTGCTCAAATACCTGACGGCGCCGGTCGAGCAACGGATCGCAGCCTGAAGCGGATGCGTTTTGATTGAATCGGTGCGGGCCGTGAGCACCTCTCCCATAGGGAGAGGTCGGATCGCATCGCAAGATGCGATCCGGGTGAGGGGTTACAGCCCCAGTGATCGCTGCGGCCCCTCACCCGGATTGCACCGGACGATGCTTCGCATCGCCAAGCGCAATCCGACCTCTCCCCGCTGGGGAGAGGTGACTCTCGAACGAACGAGCGAAGCCAGCTTCATCACGAGCCGGAAGGTACTTCGGGAAGTTATCCGCGGAGTCGGTTGAAGATCCGGAGCGGGAGCCGTGATCCCAGCACCATGAGGATCGCGATGGCTGCAACCAGCACATATTTCAGCGGGTGTTGCGACGACGCGAGCGAGCCTTCCCACACTCACTGGCCGCCCAGCAAGAACACCGTGAAGCCAATCGCGATGCAGCCAAGCCCGAGGACAGCCGTCGCGATTTCGACGACGTTTTCCAGACCGAAGAATCTCACGATGGGGCTCCATGCGGCAGACAGGAGCAGATCCACGATCGCGCTGAGCAGGCCTTGAAGCATGGCAATAGGTCGTGTCGGTCGTCAGCGGGGTTCAACCGCAGTAACCGCTCGGCCTGTCCCGCGCTAGAACCGCCCCTCACCGAACGTCCCCGGCCTTCCGGCTCTCACCAATTGAAACCGGCTTGTTGAGGAAATACTCGCGATTACCGGTCGCAGCTTCCGCGTACTGGTCGATGGCCACGATGATGGCCTGGACGTGGGCATAGCACCACCCTTCCCGCGTCGCTCTTCGGCGAACGTCCTCGAGCGCGGTCAGGAAGGGCGATAGCTCTCTCTCATCGTCGAACCAACGCCTGCTCACCATGTCCTCCCGCCGAGCACCCTGCCCTTGGTCTGGCGCGGCTGCGTGCTCTTCAGCGCGTCCCGCTGCGCGCAAAGACCTTCAATCTTCGCCTCCATCCGCGACAGCAGCGCTTCGGCCGAGGCCGTCCCGACACCCGCCCGCTGCAATTGGAGGATCTCCTTCCTCTGCCTTCCCATCCGGATGCGCATCCGTTCGATCTCCCGCCTGACAACGTCCAGGTCCGGCATGTTCAGCCCCGCGATTTTGAATATGGTCCATGAGAACAAAAACGGAACGACGAGTCGAGTCCGACGTTGGACGGAGAAGGAGAATTGTGATGGCAGACAATACCGAGAAGGACCCGAAAGACTGGGTATCCGGAGACGACCCGATGACGGGGGCCCAGGAATCCTACCTTAAGACCCTCGCCGAGCAGGCGCATCAGAACCTGCCCGAACAAAAGCTGACCAAGGCCGAGGCGTCGGAGTTGATCGACAAGATGCGGGAGAAGGCCGGGCTGGACGAGTGACCCCAATGCGGGGAAGCCCGGCCCGCCCAGAACGGATGCACGCGTGCGAGTGCGCGGGTAGCCGTACCTTCCATAGGGAACAGACGATCGCCGCTCGTTTTGACTAGGCTGACCCAAATGCCGGAGGAGCCCGGATGCCGTACTTCACATCCAAGCAGGATCAGGCGCAGCGCACTTACAAGGTGCTTGCCGACGTCTTCTGCGCGATTATGCTTGCAACCTTCTCGATTGTGTTCTTCGGACTGCTCGGCGGCATTGTCGCCTTCGTTCTACTCGAGGCCGGCCTGCTTGCGATCGATTGGCTCTTGCCGAACGAGGACGACGATGCGGCAGGTGTTGTTCGCTAGCGGACTTTCCCGTGGTAGCCCCACGCCGACTTGCTCGAACTCATGTTGCTCGAACCCATGAGGTCGACGAGCACGGTGCAATCCCGGCCGGCTCCCGCTTGTTGGCCAGGGACCACTATTAGAGGCCTCCGAAAAGGACTCCGAGCGCGACCGGGATGGCTCTCGCACACAAAGCCGATGCCAAGCCAGATCGGGCAGTCGGGCTTTGTCAGAACAGATCGCCTATGAGCTTGAGGATGCTGACGATCAGGCCCGAGAGACATGCTGCAGTGCCGAGGTCGGCCAGATAAAGCAACACGTCACGTTCGTCCTCACTCAGTTCTGCCAGTGCCTTGCGCATCTTCCCTCTCCATGGCCTCGATCAGCTCTTCGTCATCGAGAACATCCAGCAGATCATTGATTGTCTTGTTGCCGTCGCGAGACCCCGGCTCGACATAGCTCGCCAGAATGGCCTGGGCCTGTTTGACGGCTGCCCTCACGCGATCCGGTTTCACGGCCGGTACTCCACGCACACTGTGGAAGCTAAAACGCAGCTAGGAACGGCGCGTTCCTTTGCTCAGCCCCTTGAATGAGCTGGCGCGCAACAACCCTTCGGAGGTGATGTCGCGGTACTCCACGTCAGCGTAGAACGTCGGCTCGACCCAGGTGGCCTTCGGCTTCCTGATGGGCTTGGTGAGCTTGGTTTTGGGGCTGACGACGGTCTCCAGTGCCTTGCGGATCTCCGCGGACTTCGTTCGAGACCAGCCGGTCCCGACCTTGCCCATGTAGCGCAGCTCCTTTCCCTCCTGCTTGCCGAGGTATAGCGCCGCGACGCCGGAGGGGTCTTTGATGAACCCTACCACGGGAAACTTCCCGCGCTGGACCGTCTTGATCTTCTGCCAGGCTTCGACCCGGTCCGACCGGTACGGCGCGTCAACCCGCTTCGAGATGATGCCTTCGTAGTTGAGCTTGCTTGCGGCCTCGAACAACGCCTGCCCGTCCCCGACATGGTGCTCGCTGTAGACGATCGGCTTCTCCAGCTTGTGGCTCTCGATCAGCTGCTTCAGCAGCTCTTTGCGGGCAATCTGCGACAAGGTCCGAAGGTCTCGCCCATCGAGCCACAGGAGATCGAAGGCGAAGTACAGCAGGCGATCCTGATCGCCCCTTGCGAGATCGGCCTGCAGCTCGGCGAAGCTGGGACGACCCTCATGGATGACCACCACCTCGCCATCCACGATCGCCTGTCCCTGGATGTCGAAGGCGCCCGCAATGGTGGAAAACTTGTTCGTCCAGTCCAGGCCGTTGCGCGTCAAGGCTTTCCGGTCGTCGCCGTCAATGCGGAGCTGAATGCGGTAGCCGTCGTATTTGATCTCGTGAATCCACTGAGCCCCCGAAGGCGGCTTCATCTTCGGGATCGCCAGCTGCGGGCTGATGAAGCCCGGCATGGGCGCGGCTTCCGGTCCTTTGGCCGGAGGTGCCTTGGTACGCTTCGCCACTGACGCAACTCACGAGAGCCCGCGGTTGGCGATGGGCGCTGACGGCGGGCGGGCAAACCTGCCCTACTCACGAGTCGCGAACGCCAGAGCGATCACAGCGTTCCGAAATTCTGCCTGCGATTGGGGGGCTCTGCGGGCAACTAGAACGCCAGATTGGGGCAAGAGCCGAAGGCCGACCAGTTCGCCAGTCTGCGCGGGGCAGACAGCACCGGCCAGCCACGCGGCGACGACCGCTTGCGCGCTCGACCAGGGTCAATCCTACGTACACCCGCCCAACGTTTGCTAGCCTTCAGAGGTTCGGCGCCTCCTCACCGCCCTCGACGCCAGAACGGCCCTCTTTGGAGGGCTTTTGTTTGGGTTGAACCTTTGCGATAGTGCTCGCTTTCCGATATCGGGCCTGCGTTTATCTTTTAAATCTTGGCAGGGGCGAACCATTTTTGAAGGTGTTGGACCTCATGCACAAGCGAAAAAGGTAGGCGCGTCGCCCCTCTGAATTGTTTCCCATCTGAAAGAACGAAGTCCCGTCGAGCGGGGCTTTCCGCGCGGCCATGAGCGATCCCAGCAAGCACCATTACATTCCGGCCTTCTATCTGCGTCAGTGGACGACTGACGGTTTCCTCTGCGAGATGCGGAAGATCCGGGGAAAAATTGTCGTTCACTCCAAAGCTCCGGACGGCACTGGTTGGCAGAAGGACTTGTACAAAATCGATGGCGTAGCCCCGGAGCTTGCGCAGCATTTCGAGCGCACGTTTATGCACATGGTCGACACCGAGGCCGCTGAGGCGATGCGCAACTTCATCGGCGGAAATATGGATGTGCCAGTGAAAGAGCGGGACGCCTGGATAAGGTTCTTGCTCTCGCTGCTCTTCCGTAATCCCGAGGCAGTCGCAGAGCTAACAGAGCAGGTCCTCACTCTTTACCGGGAAAGCTTTGAAAGGCTTCGAAATAGTTACGACGAACTGCGGCCTTCTGATTTTCCACTTACGCTCGAGGAATTCGACGCACGGACAAATCCAAATTCAGGCGATATTGCCGCATCGAACTTCCTTCAACAGATAATGAACAGCGAAGGCATTGCTAACCGAATCGCAAGAATGCGGTGGGGGCGCCTCAATCTATGGAGGTCACGTCATACACTCCTGACTTCCGATAGACCGCTGTGCTTACCCATGCGCTTCCCAATTGCTTCGGTCGCGATTGTTCTCCCAATCGCGCCACGCATCGCGTTTACGGCCGCTGAAAACGATGACGCATTGCGAGCGCTGGCGCTGGGAGAACATACGACGATGGCTTGGCAGATTAACCAGCAAGTCGTCTCCCAAGCTCGACAATACGTGTGGGGTCTCGACGATCGCGCTCTAAGCTTTGTCCGGAAGTACATTTGCACCCTACCGGATCGCAAACTCATTTCCGATGAGGCCAAGGAGCTGAGCCGCAAACAGGCCCGTGGTGAGGCTTAGAGCCCGACAGATTCCCGCCAGCACCCACCGTTCGGCTTTGCCCTGTTTTACCTTCGTGGCGTGGCGCCAAAAGAGGTCGAGTCTTCGGATCTCAGGCCAGAGAGGCACGCCGCAACGGGCCAAGGACGAATATGGCCGCGACGTCTCCACGTTCGCTGGGTCGACTTTTGTTCTGGCGTCGCGCCGGTTCCGGGTGCACACTGGTTCTATCACCGCACGGCGCTGTGCTTTGATCGGTGATGAGAACGCCGGTTTGCGCTCCCTCCCAATTCACGCAGGGAAAGGAGAGTGCCATGGGAAGACACCCACAATCCCACATTGACGACAACCTGAACGCGGAACGTGCCCGCATCATAGCGGAACTGGAACATACGCAGCCAGGACCACAGCGTGATCTTCTAGAAAGCAAACTGCGCCAGCTCGAAACCGCTTCTCATATAGATGAATGGCTGACGTCGTCGGGTCTGCAACCCCCCGAGGAATAAGGCGTCTCAGGCCGACCGAGCGCGTAGGGGTCAGCAGATAGCGAGAGGTCTTTCGATGACTATCACCCTCAACCACACCATCGTTCCGGCCCGCGACAAGAGGGCAGCGGCGCAATTTTTTGCGCGCATTTTTGGCCTCCATGCCGATCCGAAAGACGGCCATTTCGCGCCGGTGCGTATCAACGACACGCTCACGCTGCTCTTCGACGACGACGAGGCGTTCGAGAGCCACCACTACGCCTTCCACGTCAGCGATGCCGAGTTCGATGCCATCTTCGGCCGCATTCGCGAGGCGAACCTCGCCTATGGCAGCGCACCGTGGAGCCTCGACGACGGTAAGCTCAACGACTGGAATGGCGGCCGCGGCATCTATTTTCGCGACCCTGACGGCCACGTGCTAGAACTCATGACCGTACCGCAGTGAGCCGCTACAGCGATGAGGCGATCGAGGAAATTGTCGTTGTGTCGTGTATGAGATCATCTGGTATTGCGGCGCCATTGCATAAATTCATTCGCCAGATGTCCTGCTCCCCGCGCCTTCGATCGACGCTAGCGGCGCCTGTCAATTGAGTGGACTGTCACCGTACCGCGCCCCCTGCCCCTCGTCCCCAATTCCTGCTATCTCTCCCTCCCGCCGGCTCCGCCGACCCAAAAACCCTCCGTCCGTTCCAGGGAGCAAGAAACATGCGATACCTCCACACCATGCTGCGCGTGCGCAATCTCGATGTCGCGCTGAAGTTTTACCAGGATGCGCTGGGCTTGAAGGAGGTGCGGCGGATCGAGAATGACAAGGGGCGCTTCACGCTGGTATTCCTCTGCTCGGCCGATGATCTCGAAGCGCTGAAGAAGCAGCCATCGAGCCGCGGCGCGCCGCTGGTCGAGCTCACCTATAATTGGGACGAGGAGAAGTACGGCGAAGATCGCTTCTTCGGCCATCTCGCATATGAGGTCGACGACATCTACGCCACGTGCGAGAAGCTGATGAAGGCCGGCGTCACCATCAACCGGCCGCCGCGCGACGGCAACATGGCCTTCGTCCGCTCGCCCGACCTGCACTCGATCGAGCTGTTGCAGAAGGGCGAGCCGAAGCCGCCGCAGGAGCCCTGGTCGTCGATGCCGAATACTGGCCACTGGTAAGGCGCTTGGCAGGAACAAGGCCCCTCGCCCGTCGTTCTCTTCGCAACGAAGCCGATTGGAGGAGAATGCGATGGCGAGAGGGCTGTTGCTGTGGGTGCTTGGCGTGCCGATCCCGGTGATCATTCTGTTGTGGTTGTTCTTCGGCCGCTGAGTGCCGCGTTGAATTTGCAATGAAGGCTCCGCCCCGGGCGGAGCTTTTTGCATGAGGGGCTCGGCGCAATCGCGCATCGCTCGATGAGGCGAATTCCGCTATCACCCGCGCAAGCGACAACGCCGCGGGAGACGCCTGATGCCTGACACCAAGCTGACGATCTGGGGCCGCGCCAACTCGGTCAACGTGCAGAAGGTGCTGTGGTGCCTCACCGAGCTCGGCCTGGCCTACGATCGCATCGATGCTGGCATGCAATACGGCAAGACCCGCGAGGCCGAGTATCTGGCGATGAATCCCAACGCGCGGATCCCGACGCTGGTCGAGGGCGAGTTCGTGCTGTGGGAATCCAATTCGATCATGCGCTATCTCTGCCTCGCGCATGGGCGCGACACGCCGATCTACCCCGAGGCGCCGAAGCTGCGCGCCAGTGTCGACCGCTGGCTCGACTGGACACTGTCGACGGTGCAGCCGGTCGACCGCCCGGTGTTCTGGGGCATCGTGCGCACCACGCCCGCCGAGCGCGACATGATCCAGGTGCAGCGCGATGCCGACGACGCCGCCGAGGTCTGGGCCATCGCCGACCGCCTGCTCTCGTCGCGCCGCTTCATCGAGGGCGATGCGTTCACGCTCGCCGACATCGCCGTCGGGTCCTATGCGCGGCGCTGGCTCGGCGTCGAAGGCATCAGCCGGCCGGCGCAGCCACACCTCACCCGCTGGCTCGCCGAGCTCGGCAAACGACCTGGATTTGCACAATTCGTCGCACCGCCGATGTCGTGACCGCTGGCGCGGCGTAAGCTGCGATGATCGCGGGAGGAATCGCCGTTGTGGCGCAACCGTCCGGCGTCACTGCAGCGCTTGACGGCTACTGTGCATGGGGTTGTTTTCGCATATTTTGTTGTGGCGCTAGAGTGTTTTCGAGCGAAGTGGATACCGGTTCGCGTGAAGAAAACGCGTCAAAACAAGAATCTAGAGCTTCGGTTCTGATTCAATCAGAACCGATAATGCTCTAGAGCCAGCCGCGCTCGACCAGCAGCACGCAGATGATCAGCACCAGCGTCACCGCGGCGGTGGCGAGCCGCGCGGTCCAGCTCAGGCCACGCCCGACCCACAACAGCAGCGCGCCATACATCAGTACGGGGATGAGGATGTCGAGCCGCAACAGGTCCGGCGCCATGGGCCCTCAGCGCCGGATGCTGGTGTCGATGCTGACCGCGCCGCCGATCTTCACACAGGTCCCGGTGCCCTCGACCATGACGAAGCGCGGGCCATAGGAGGCGCAGGAACCTGCCTTCGCCGCGCCGGCAGTGCCCTTCAGCGGCAGCGCCTTGCCGGTCTCCTTGCCCGCCTGCGGCCGCTCGGCGGGCGGCAGGCGCAGGCTCTCGGCCGCGGTGGCGGAGGTGGCCAGCAACGAGATCAGGATGAGGAGCGGCGTGCGCATGGCCGCCTTGTAGCCCGGACCGGCCGCGCGCGCCATCCGGGTCGGGCACCGCGATGTCAGAGGAACTTGATGCCGGCCGATTTGCCGCGGCGCCAGACCACCTGGCAGCTCCGCCCGGTGCGCGCATCGCGGGCGAAGGCCATCCGGATCACGCCAGGAAGCTGGCTCGCATCCTCGTCCATCGTGATCTTCGCGCCCGTCGCCGAGATGTCCTGGACCAGGCAATGCCGCGCCGCGAATCCGCCGTCGAGCGTGATCCAGGCGTGCCGCGACAGCAGCTTGCGCTCTGCGCGTTTCTTGGGCGGTGGCATCGGAAAATCTCCTGCTCCAGCGCTACCCAGGGAACCCTAAGAAACCGTTGAATTCGCCCCCGGATGATTCCGGGGCCGACGCTTGTCCACCGGGGCAAAAGACCGTTCCCGAACGGCTTGCCCGGGAGCGCAAAGGCCACTATACGTTCGCCCGCTGCAAGCCGCCGGGCACTGTTCGGCCGGCCAGCGGCCGTGCTGCGGAAAGCGGCGGGGCCCTGCGTTTGCTCCCTTCGTCTATCGGTTAGGACGCCACCCTTTCACGGTGGAGAGAGCGGTTCGATTCCGCTAGGGAGCGCCAAATTTCCAAGATATCTTTGATTTGGTTTCGCTTTTTCGCGCGATTGGCAAAACAGTACCCCCGCTCAAGACGCGCGGTTGAGGAAGATCGGCAGCCCCCGCTTGTTGGAATAGAGAGGACGGTACCGCTCCGTGTTGTATGTACTGGCGACGTCCAGTTTGCGCGGCCCGAGCTTGGCGTCAGGGATAGGCACAAGGTCGTAGCGGCCCTCGACCAGCGCTGACATCAGGCCGGACTTGCCTTCCAGAATGGCATCATAGGCCATGTTGCCGAAAGTCAGGGCGACGAGCTTGTCGATGAAGTCAGGATCGCCCGATCGCAGATCGTAAGTGAGATCAGAGACGATGGTCTCCTCGCCGGCGCGCCCCTTGATCTCGTCGGCAAGGGCTTCGGCCACGTTCGTCCTTTTGCGGTGACCGTAGGCGTCAGCTTCGCCGTATTCCTGCATCTTGTAGCCCTCCCACTGGGCGCCTTCGCTCAACACGATCAGCGCGTAGTTGCTTGGGTTGGCGCGTTTCTCCTCGAGCAGCAAACGGATCAGCTTGTCGAGATTGACTTTGTACTCCGGGATCACGCATCGGATCGAGGTCGCGTACGCGGTGTAGAGTGCCGTAAATCCGGCATCGCGGCCAAAGATGCGGAAAATGCCAATTCGCTCGTGTGAGCCGATAGTGGTGCGCTGGCGCTGGACGGCATCGCTGGCGCGGGTGATCGCGGTCGAGAATCCGATGCAATATTCGGTGTTGCGGACGTCGTTGTCCATCGTCTTCGGGATGGCGATGATCTTCACGCCGAGCCCGCTGAGCTTGTCCGCATAACTTAGCGTGTCGTCACCGCCGATGGCGATGAGGTGTTCGATGCCGAGCCCCGATAGGTTCGCCAGTACCCGGCTGGTGACGTCCCAGCTCTTGGTTGCGACGCCGCCCTTGGTACTCTCCGACATTGGAAGATCTTGGCCAGCCAGATGATCGGGCAGCTTTTTCATTCTGGAGGGATTGGTGCGGCTCGAGTGCAGCACGGTGCCGCCGCGTCGATCGATGATGCGCGTGTTTTCGCGGTTGAGTGGGATGAGGTAGTGGGATTTGCTGGCGGGGTCGTCGAGGTTCAGGTGCGTGAGGGCCTCCCAACCGCGGCGGAGACCGATGACTTCGATATCGTCCTCGGTCCCGCGATAGGTCACCGTCTTGATGATTGCGTTGAGACCGGGGACGTCGCCGCCGCCGGTGAGAATGCCGATTCGTTTCCTTGTCACGCCCCACCTCCCAGTATGGCATGTCGCAATAGCGCCTGCGTCACACGTTCGCTACGCGGCCGCTTCCGGCTTGCGCTCCTCGCGCAGGCGAAAACGCTTCAGGAGTGCGGATACGGTGTCGCGGAAGCCGCCATACTCCAATTCGGAATAGGGCAGCATTGCAGCGCCGGACCAGCCTTGGCTGCGCATCTCGATTGCCTTGCTTTGCGCGCGCCGGCGTACCTCGTCCCACGCCGGATTGTCGAAGAAATCGGTATAGGACTCGGAAAAGCGGCCTTCCTTGTCGATCGAAAAACCGACGCAGGAAACGATCGGCAGGCAGTACATGCCAGTCACCGGTGTATTGATCGGGACGGGCATCAGCGGCATCACGTGCGAGCCGCGCGCATCGCCACCCACGAAGTGTGCCTTGGCGAAGGGAGAGACGATTTCCTCGGGCGCGGGAAAAATTCCCTGGTTCCTGATGATCGCGACCGGATCATCCTTGCCGGTGTACTTGCCTGCGATCGCGTGAAGACGCTGCGCCGATACGGCGGCAGCAACCTCGCCATAGGTTTGAGAAACGATGCGATCAATGCCAAAGCGCTCGTTGTCGCGAAGCAGCGCGGCAATGTGGTAATTGTCCGCGGGCGCGTCGAGTTCGATCACGCTGTCGCCAGCGGTGTGATCCATGTCGATGACATGGAAGCGGAAGCCCCTGATCATCGGCGGCAGCATCAGGCCAGCGCAATACATGGGATCGGCGAAGGCGAGGTAGAGCGGCAGGTTGTAGGCGCCGGGGCCGCACTTGTCGGCGGCGAACACCATGAAGGATTCTGCGGGTCTCGGACTCGAGAGGCTGTGGTCGAAGCTGAGCTCGGCGACGCCCGGCCCGGCACCGCGAATGTTTCCTGAAGGTGCATCTGCCAGAAGATCCTGGCCGGCGCCATAGAGACCGGAAGTCTTCGCAACCGAAGTGGCCGCGAGAAACGCCTTCCAGGCGAATTGATGGATCTCGGCGCTCCCCTCGCCCCGTGTGTGCGTCATGATGATCGCAATGTCGTCGCCGGTGTGACAGACAAAACCATCGATCAACAGACCATTGCAGATCGCCTTGGCGACCTCGCCCTCGACGGCCGCCATCATGCGTGTCGACGGCTTCGTATGTCCGCCGACGGAGCCAATGTCAGCCTTGATGACTGAAAGAGTAAGTCTCATGAGCGTTCCTCCCCGCACAAGCTCAACACCTCGGCCTCGGCGCTTGCTGCGCCGGGGCGACGGCGCTGCTCATTCGCGGAAACGAACGTTTAATGTCGGGACTAGGTTCCAGCCCTAGGTCAAATAGCGCTCCGCACTGCGTGCGCGACCTCGCCCTTTTTCGTTGTGAATTTGCGCAGCGACTTATCGTATCGGCGCGATCCGCGCGTTTACCGGAAATTTACCCCTGCTCCTGAGTGCCGGTATCATTTGCTTAGAATTTGACTGCTACCGTGGAACTACGGAAGCAATCCCCCCAACATCATTGGCACTTCATGTCCGTCGCAGAGTTCCTCAGGCAGCGTGCAGTGGATGTCACCGTGAGCGGCAGCTACTCGCTGCCGCGCTGGTATGATTGCGAGGGCAAGCTCCGCAGCTTCGCCTGCCGGACCAAGCGCGTTTCGCCCTTCCGCATGATCGTGGACGTGCCTGTCGTCGGCAAAGTCGGCGAGCGCGTCACCTCCTACTTCGAGGATTTCGGCGAATTCCAGTGCACGATCAGCGCGACGCTGAAGTCGGGCTTCCTGATGGAGCTCGACATGACGCGGGCACGGCGCGCCTGGATGTCTGAAAAGCTGACCTGGCTCGAGAAGAAGCAGAAGGACGCCAGCGTCCAGGAGCTGCGGCGCGATGCGCGTTTCGTTCCGCAGGTCTCACACACGTTCCTGACGCTCGCCGACGGCAGCACCCATCCGTGCTTCATCATCGACGTCTCCACGGCCGGCGTCGCGATCTCATGCGAATACGACCCGCCGCTCGGAACCCCGCTTGCGGTCGGTGCCTGCGTCGGTCGCGTGATCCGTAAGTTCGGCCACGGCTTTGCGGTCAAATTCGCCGACAAGCAGTCCCGGGACGACCTCGTCCGGCTGATTGTCCGCACGCCGTTGCTGCAGTCGGCCTGAGAAAAATCGCTGCCCTATCGCGGCCCCAATGCGGGATCAGCTTTACGGGTCTGCGCCTCGCGCCTGATGTCACTTTTGCAGACTTGCGATCGGGGGACCGAATGGCAGTCGACAAGATCACAGTTGATAAGATCACTTGGGACAGGGTCGGCCGGGTCACCGAGCCCGGACGCTACATGTATACCTTCGGCTGGCTCACCATCACCGCCGGCGATCTCGAGATCTGGAAGCAATATCCGCAGGCCGCGTTCACGCTGCTGGAGCAACCGGCGGAGCCGGACGCCCCCATCGGCGGCGAATTCCATCTCGGAGCCTTCGATATCGCCCCCAGCGCGCTGCCGTTCAGCACCCACTGAACGCGGGAAAGGCCGTTGCCGGGGGCGATGGTCGCCTTCGCGGCCACACGTGCATGTGAATCGAAGAAACCTCCGCATTCCCTTGATCTGGCTTATCAATCAGTCCAGAGGACGGCGCCCGACCGTTGCCATTGGTGACGAACAGATTCTGTCATGCAATTGATTGCCCTCGTCTTTAACGTTCGCCAGCCGCCCCGATGAACGCTGGCTGTCGCGCTTGTTAAGCGAAGCGACAGCAGGCGCATGACACATGGTCGCATCGGTGGACGTAGATTAGCGGATCAAGGGAACCTATTTTCGGCGCCGATGTACCTGATTGAATCATTACCCACCGTCATCGGAACTGCCGCCATTGCCCCGGCGCTGCTGATGCTGTGGCTCGTTATTGCTGCCGAGGAGCGCCCAGGGCCGCCCGCCCAGGTCTGGACCGCCTTCCTGCTCGGCGCTGCCAGTATTTCGCTACTGGGCCTTGTCCGCGCCCCCTTCTCCAGGATGATCGCAGCGCCCGCCGACCCCTGGGCCGCGCTCGCCATGCATTCGGTCTTCGGCGTCGCGCTGCCCGAGGAAGCCGTCAAGGTGATCGCCATCGTGGTGGTCTCCTCGACCAAGCGGCGGACTTTCGCCAATCCGATGGACACAGTGGTCTATGGCGCCGCGGTCGGCCTCGGCTTTGCCGCTTATGAGAACCTCGCCTACCTCGTGCAGCATGCCGAGATGTGGCGCTCGCTGGCCGCCCTGCGCAGCGTGCTGACGGTGCCCTTCCATGGCGCGCTCGGCATCATCGCGGGCGCGTACCTCACCATCGCCCGGGCCGGCACGGCGCTGGGCGCCAACCGCCACAATCGCGACTGGGCCCGCCTGTCCAGCCGCCTGCTGATCTTCGCGGGCCCGCTCGCGTTGCATTCGGCGTTCGATTTCCCGCTGCTGACCCTCCAGCGCATGCCGGATCTGGACCCGACACTTCGGATGTGGCTCGGCGCAGCGAGCCTGTTGATCGGCTTCAGCTCGATTGCCTTCGCCATCCGTCTGGTCCGGCGGGTCGCGCGCCACCATGCGCCCCGGACAGACATTGCCCGCGAGCGGCTCAGCCAGCTGCGCCGGATGTGGGCGCTGCTGCTTGCCGGCGGCGGCATCGGCTTTCTCGGACTTGCCTTCGTGCTGACCTCGATCCATCACTGGCTGATTAATCCCGAGCGCAATCTGACGCTGGCCCTGATTCCGATCGGCTTCGTCTCGATCCTGCTCGGTCTTGCACTTCTGGTTGTCACGACCGCAATCTACATTCTCGGCCGCAACCGCATCCGCACCAGCGCCGAAGGTTTTTCGTCGGCGCCCGGCGGCGGGTGAGCTCGCGGGATGGCGAGCGCGCCGCGCGCATACTAGATTGAGCCCAGCCCTCTCGTTCTGGAGCCTGCCGATGACATCGCCCGAGGAGTTTTCACGGATGCAGTCCGCGATGAGCCAGGCAGTCAAGGCGCATTGGAAGGCCTTTCTGTTCGAAGGAATGCTGCTCGCCGTTCTCGGCATTGCCGCGCTGATCCTGCCGCCGCTCGCGAGCCTTGCGACCGCGATCTTCCTCGGCTGGATGTTCCTGATCAGCGGCATCGGCGGATTGGTCGTGACTTACTGGGCGCGCAGCACGCCGGGCTTCTGGTGGTCGCTGATCTCCGCCGCGTTGGCGGTGCTCGCCGGCGGAGTTCTGCTGGCCCGGCCGATCCAAGCGGTGCTGACGCTGACCATCGTGCTCGGTGCCTACTTTCTCGCCGAAGGCGTCGCCACCATCATGTATGCGCTGGAGCACCGCCGCGAGCTGAGCAGCCGCTGGTCGTGGCTCCTGATCGCGGGCTTCGTCGACATCGCGATCTCCTTTATGGTGATCGCCGGCCTCCCGAGCTCGGCAGAATGGGCGATCGGCGTCCTCGTCGGTATCAACCTGCTGTTCGGCGGCGCCACCCTGATCGGCATGGCCCTGGCGGCGCGCAAAAGCAACACCTGAGACGCTCGTCGCGCCCGTGTTCTGTTTTGGGGGGTGACAACCCGCCAGCGGCGCGCTATATGGCCTGCCATGATCACCGTCGCCACCAGCTATTTTTGGTACTTTAGCTACGACAGCTCGCTGGCGGCGGGAGGATCGCGCTCAATCTGACACATTGCAGCAAACGTCCGAACAAGCCGCCAGACCTGGCGGCTTTTTTATTGGCCGGCAGGTTCTAAACACAGACAGGAGCCCGCCGTGCTGAGCACGACCGACGATCTTCGTATCCGCGAACTGAAAGAGCTGAACACGCCGGAAGAGGTGATGCGGGAAGTCCCGCGCACACTCACCGCGACGCGTGTGGTGATGGCGGCGCGTAACGCCATCCATGCGATCCTCAACGGCCAGGACGACCGCCTGCTGGTCGTGGTGGGCCCGTGCTCGGTGCATGATCCCAAGGCTGCGCTCGACTACGCCGAGCGCCTCGCACATTTGCGCGAGGACCTCGCCGACCAGCTCGAGATCGTGATGCGGGTCTATTTCGAGAAGCCGCGCACCACGGTCGGCTGGAAGGGCCTGATCAACGATCCCGACCTCGACGGCAGCTTCGACATCAACAAGGGCCTGCGGCTGGCGCGCAACGTGCTGTCGGCGGTGAACAATCTCGGCCTGCCCGCCGGCACCGAATTCCTGGACATGACGACGCCGCAATACATCGCAGACCTCGTCTCATGGGCAGCGATCGGCGCGCGTACGACCGAGAGCCAGATCCATCGCGAGCTGGCGTCGGGACTGTCCTGCCCGGTGGGCTTCAAGAACGGCACCGACGGCAACGTGCGGATCGCAGCGGACGCGGTGAAGTCGGCCTCGCATCCGCATCATTTCATGGCGGTGACCAAGCTCGGCCGTTCGGCGATCGCCTCGACCGCAGGCAACGAGGACTGCCACATCATCCTGCGCGGCGGCAGCAAGCCGAACTATGACGCGGCAAGCGTCGCCGCCGCCTGCAACGAGCTGACCAAATCGGGCGTCGTGCCGCTCGTGATGGTCGATGCGAGCCACGCCAATTCGAGCAAGAAGCCGGAGAACCAGCCGCTGGTGATGACCGATATTGCCGGCCAGATCTCAGGCGGCGAGAACCGCATCATGGGCGTGATGATCGAGAGCAATCTCGTCGCCGGCCGTCAGGACGTGGTGCCGGGCAAACCGCTCACCTACGGCCAGAGCATCACCGACGGCTGTATCGACTGGGCGACGACGGCGGCCGTGCTCGAGCAGCTCGCCGATGCGGTCGAGATCCGCCGCAACACCCAGCGCGCAGGGCTGCACGAACGATCGGCCTGAGGCGTGACGAGGCGAAGTGTCAGTCGCTTGCTCAGTTCCTCACCTCTCCCCAGCGGGGAGAGGTGAAAGAGATCAGCAGCCGCGGCAGATGCTCTTGATCTTGCGATCGAGCTCAGCGTCTTCCTTGTTCGCGGGAGTGTTCGGATTGCTCAGATTCTTCTCGCTCGGCACGTCGGCCGCGCGCGGCTGGCGATGACCGACGGGTGCCGGCAATACCGTTCCAGAGGTCGCGCCGCTCGATGTCGATCCCTTGGAGCCGCCGGTCTGTGCAACCGCCGTGCCCCCGAGCAAGACCACAAGCGATGCTGCCACCATGATCTTTTTCATGTCCGCTTCTCCATTCTCAACCGGCGCACGCTCCAACACCGCTCAGGTTTCGGGCGGATAGAGATGAACGTCGCCGCAATAGTCCACGATACGATAGCGCGTTTCGGCTCCCGCTTCACGCGCATCACCTGCGGTATTTTGTGCCACCGACACATAATTCGGTCCGACCGGCGACTTGCCGGCGCCGCCGGGAATATCGATGACATAGTCGGGCTGACACAGCCCTGACACCCGCCCGCGCAACTGCCGCATCAACTCCTGTCCGTGCGCCAGCGTCGTTCGCAGATGCGCAGTGCCCGGTGCGAGATCGCCGTGATGCAGGTAATAGGGCTTGATCCGGCATTCGACGAAAGCTCGCATCAAATCCGACAGAGCGGTGATGTTGTCGTTGACACCGCGCAAAAGCACCGACTGGCTCACCATGGGAATGCCGGCGTCGACGAGCCGCGCGCAGGCGGCACGCGCCGTTCCGGTCAGTTCCCGCGCATGGTTGGCGTGCAACGCGACCCAGGTGGTCGCTCCGTCGACCTTGAGCGCGGCGACCATCTCGTCGCTGATGCGCGCGGGATCGGCCACGGGCACGCGGGTGTGAAGACGGATGATCTTGACGTGATCGATCGCGGCCAGATCGGCCATGATCTCGCTCATGCGGCGCGGCGACAGCATCAGGGGATCGCCACCGGTCAGGATCACCTCCCAGATTTCGCTATGCGCGCGAATGTAGTCGATCGCCGCACGATAGGCGCTGTCCGAGAGTGCGTTCTCCTTGCCGGGCCCGACCATCTCGCGGCGGAAGCAGAAGCGGCAATAGACCGCACAGACGTGAACGAGCTTGAACAGCACGCGATCGGGATAGCGATGCACGATTCCGGGAACCGGCGAGTGCGGGTGATCGCCGATCGGGTCGGCGTTTTCGCCCGGCTGCGCGTCCAGCTCGGCCGCGGTCGGAACGAACTGCCGTGCGATGGGATCTTCGGGATCGGCGGTGTCGATCAACTCGACCAGCGCCGGCGTGATGGCCACCGCATAGCGCGCAGCAACGCGTTCGAGCACGGGCAGCGTCGCTGCGGGCGCCAGGCCTTCGGCGACGAGCTCGGCCGGCTCGCGCAAGGTGCGTGCAAGATTTGTCGTCCTCATGTCTCACTTAGCGTTTCATTTGCGGGCGGTGTCCAGACCACCTGGTCAATTCGCGATGCGCCGCTCGCCAGCATGACCAGCCGGTCGAAACCGAGCGCGACGCCGCTCGCCTCCGGCATTGCGGCGACTGCGGCTAGAAAGTCCTCGTCCAGAGGATAGGCCTCGCCGTAGCGGCGCTGCTTCTCCGCCATCGATTCCGTGAAGCGCTTGCGCTGCTCCTCGGCGTCGGTGAGTTCGCCAAAACCGTTGGCGAGCTCGACGCCGCAGGCATACACCTCGAACCGCTCGGCGACCCTGGGATCGTCCGCCTTCACCCGTGCCAGGGCCGCCTCTGGAGATGGGTATTCGAACAGAATGGTCAAACGGCCCTGCCCCAGATGCGGCTCGATATGCTCGACCAGAACCTTGCTGAAGATGTCGGACCAAGTGTCATCCTCGGCCACACGGACCTTCCCGCCGGCGGCTACGGCAAGCGCGGCACGGTTACCCTCGCCGCCCGAGATTGTCGACAGCAGGTCAATGCCGGCGAAGCGCTCAAAGGCGCCGGCGACCGTCACAAGCTCCGGCTCGACGAAGGGATCGGCGGTCCGGCCCCGGAACGAGAAGGTTCCGATTCCGGTCGCCTGCGCCGCGCGGGCGATGATGACGACGGTATCCGCCATGATCGCGTCATAGGGGGCGCCTGCCCGATACCATTCCAGCATGGTGAATTCGGGTAGATGCAGGTCGCCACGCTCTCGGTCCCGGAACACCCGGGCAAACTCGAAAATCCGCGTCTCGCCCGCCGCCAGCAGCTTTTTGCAGGCAAACTCCGGCGAGGTTCGCAAGTAGCGGCTCGCACGGCTGCCGTCCGGCCGCATGATCTCGGTCCTGGGGGCGTGCAGATGAGTTTCATTGCCGGGAGAGACCTGGAGGACGGAGGTTTCGACCTCGACGAAGCCCTGCTCGGTGAAAAATCCCCGCAGAGCCCCGGTAATGGCCCCCCTGGCCTGGAGGAACGGCCGCCGGTCGAGGTGCCGCTCGGGCGACCAGAACGGCGAGATCGGCTTGTCCCCAGCCATTAACGGATCGCCCCTCGGAACAGCAAAATGCTGGCATCCAACGGCAAAATCAGTATGTTGCGGCCCGAAACGGGCGCCGAGGTCTGATTTGAGGCCCCAAGTCCCCCATCGATTTGACCACGTCCTGGCCGGTGCCGGGCCAAGCAAGCAGGAAATACAGCTTTGAGAGTCATCGCCAGTTCTATTCGCAAGGGCAACGTGATCGAGCAAGACGGCAAGCTTTATGTCGTCGTGAGCGCCGAGAACATCCATCCCGGCAAGGGAACCCCGGTCAGCCAGATCGAAATGCGCCGAATCTCGGACGGGGTAAAGATCTCCGAGCGCTACAAGACCACCGACCAGGTCGAAAAGGCCACGATCGAAGAGCGCAACTACACCTACCTCTATGAGGACGGTGACGGCTACCACTTCATGAACCCGGAGACCTACGACCAGGTCCAGGTCTCCAAGGACGTCGTCGGCGACGCCGCTGCGTATCTTCAGGAGAGCATGACGGTCAAGCTGTCCATGCACGACACCAACCCGGTGTCGATCGCGCTGCCGCAGCGCGTGACGCTGGAAGTGGTCGACACCGAGCCCGTGACCAAGGGCCAGACCGCCTCCTCCTCCTACAAGCCTGCGGTCCTCTCCAACGGCGTGCGCACCACCGTGCCGCCGCACATCACGGTCGGCACCCGCGTCGTGGTGATGACCGAAGACGGCTCCTACGCCGAGCGCGCCAAGGACTAACGGGGAACAGAGCGATCGCAACAGGTGCTGCCGGGGGGCGAGACAGTGGTTGGGAACGGTTTCCGCTTTGTCTCGCAACTTCTGGCGTCGCTTTCGCTCCTCATTTCCACCCCGCTGGCTGCGGATGAATTTCGCAGCCCCTCGCTCACGGCCCTGCGCGTCGATTGGCGCGCAGCGCTGGACCAGCTCCGCTCGGAGATCACCACTCATCCCCGGATCGCGGACGATTTCATTTTCGCACCCCGCCGTTCGGTGCCGCGCTACGATCCGCGCGCGATGCCGGCGCTGGTGCAGCTCAACGCTGTCTCCTCGCAATTCTTCACCGGCATCACCCGCAGCCCCGTGCCCGTACTGCTGCCGTTCGACGCCGCCGCGTACCTCGAGGCGCAGCGCAACGGTGCGCCGGCTACAACAGCGCTGTCGCGCTACCAGGCTGATTTCAATCCCGTCGACATGTTCGACGCCGGTCCCGCCGGCTACAGCGCGACCTTCTCGTTCGAACCTGGCGCCGGCGACGGCATGCCGAGCCGGGTGTTTGCAAGGCCGGTCGAGGTGCGGATCACGGGATCGGCGCTCGTCTATGACATCGCCGATCCCTCAGGGGGCAAGGGCGAGCAGATCAAACCTCTGGCCGCGCTCTACCCGGACCTGCGCAGGTTCATACGGGAAGGCTATGTGCGCTACGCCTTCACGCGCTTCGGTGTCGCCTATGTGGTGTCGGTCCAGTGCCTCGACAGCGTCGCAAGACCGCGGCGGCTCGCCTGCAAGGAAGCCTATCCGGTCGCAGAACGCTTCCTGAAGGCGCTGCGGGTCGCCGGCGGGCAACGGATGCGGCCTCTGATGGACGTTGCCTCCAACATCCTGGATCGTCCTGCCGCGCGTTCGCCGGATTTCAGCTACCGGCCGAGCGGCGACATCATCCCGAATACGGGTTATCGCAAGCAAGGCGGCCATCCCGACGTGATGGCATATGCGCAGATCCGTTTTCCGCTCGAAAAGACGCCGGCCTTCGTGCGCTCGCAATCCTACCGCAAGCGTGACAAGAGCGACGACCCGACCGTCTATCCCTGGCGCGACAATTTCTGCGAGTCCCGCAGCTTCGAGGTCTGGCAGTGCGCCGGCGGATACGGCCACCAGGGCGAGGACATTCGCGCCGCCGATTGCCCGCCGCCCGGAGAAGGCCGCGAGCCCTGCGATCCGAAGCAGCGCGGTGTCGTCGCCGTGCGCGACGCGATCGTGATCCGCGCCGCCAAGGACCAGGCCGCGACGCTGCAAGTCAACAGCCGGACCGAACACATCCGCTTCCGCTACATGCACATGAATCCGCAGGCGATGAACGCCGATGGCCTCGTCAACGGCCGCATCGTCAGCGAAGGCGAGAAGATCGGCGTGGTCTCGAACTATCTCGACCATCCCGCTGGCACCTCGATGCATCTGCACTTCGATGTGCAGGTGTTCACCCGCGACGGCTGGATCTGGGTCAGCCCCTACATCACGCTGGTCTTGGCCTATGAGCGCCTGATCCACGCCCGCGGCCGCGAGGTCGGTCCGGAGATCGCGGGCGCTCCGCAGCCCGTTGCACACGCGCTGCCGGAGGACGTGATCAAGCCGGACCTGCGCGAGGGATCGAGCGGCGAGGAGAATTGAGCTGCTCGTGCAAACGGATTGCTCTCATCACACATTCGGTGTCGTCCCGGCCTAGCGCGCAATTACGTGCGGGGGGCCGGGACGACGTTGAGGCACTACTCCAAATACGTTGTCAGCTGCGCACCCTCATCCGCCACGAACACGGCGATCAACTCCGCCGGCTCCATCGCACTGGCATTGGCCGACACCAGATGCGTCGAACCGGGCGGCTCGAAGAAGGACTGGCCGACACCAAACGTCTCGACCGGGCCGCCGCCGAGCTGCGAACGGATCTCGCCCTTGGTGATGTAGGCCGTCACCGAGCCTGCGTGACGATGTGGCCGCGAGAAACCGCCCGGACCGTAGGATACGCGCACGATGGTGACGCGCTTGCCAGGGACGTTCGGTAGCGCGTAGGAGCCGATCGGCTCGACCTTGTCGAGCGGCGAACTCTCCGCAGCGGTGGCGCAGAGCGGCGCCAGCGCGCCTGATACACTGTCGATCGTCACCGGCAGCGCCTTGCCGATCGCAAGCGCGCAGGCAAGCCCCGCCATGATCGCGAGCGCCGTCGAACGTGAGGGCGTCGGACGCTGCACGGCGGAAAAACTCATCGCTGTCATCGTGACCTCCCCTCAGCTTGATCAGGACGCTGCAGCATTCGCCGCCGCCGGCCGCTTTGCCGGCGTCCAGCGATAGGCCGCACCAAACCGGTTCCAGACGTTGATCGAGGCGACCGCCGAGGTCAGGTAGGTCAGCTCGGTTTCGGAGAACTCGCGCGTTGCCTCCGAATAGATCTCCTCGCTGACGCCACCGGGTAGCAGCGTCAACGCCTCCGCCCAGGCCAGCGCCGCGCGCTCGCGCGCGGAAAAGATCGGCGCCTCGCGCCAGACCGCAACCAGATGGAGCTTGTCGACGGGAACGCCGATCCGTTCCGACAGCAGGACGTGATGCTGCAAGCAGAAGGCACAGCCGTTGATCTGCGAGGCGCGCAGCTTGACGAGCTCGATGAGTTGCTTGTCGAGGCCGGCCTTGGCGGCAAGCTGACCGAGCGCCAGCACCACATCATAGACGTCGGGCGCCAGGCGCTTGAAATCCTCGTATTCGCTGCGGGCGTGTGACATTGCGGTTCACCTCGTACCATTGTAAGTGTACTTATATCGTATAAGAGCTCTGATATGCCACGCAAGACCGCTGCCATCACAAGATCGAAAACCGCGCGCACGGCGCCCGCCGACGACGGCGCCGTGCGTATTCCTGCGCCCGGCGAAGGCAAACGCGGCGAGCAAGGCTATCTCGGCTATCTGCTGCGCCAGGCTCACGCCGCGGTCCGGCTGAAAATGGAGCGCACCCTCGCCGATCTCGGCGTGACCTCGCCGCAATTCGCGGTGCTGACCATGCTCAACGCCTATCCCGGCCTGTCCGGCGCCGACGTCGCCCGCCTCACCTTCCTGACCCCCCAGACCGTCGGCGTCATCATTCGCAACCTCGAACGCGACGGCGCAATCGCGATGACGCCGCATCCGGTCCACGGCCGCATTCAGCAATGGACGCTGACGCCGCGCGGCGCGACGCTGCTGAAGGCGTGCCGCGAGCGGGTGATCGCGCTCGAGAAGCGCCTTGCTCTGGGTTTGGATGGCAAGGCGGAAACCACGATCCGGCGCTGGCTCGCCGGCATCGCGGCCGAGTTGCAGGAGGACTAGCCGCCCTTCAACGCATTCTTGACCTCGCCGTCGGGCCAGGCCTCGCCTGCGGCAATCACCCGCACGCGCGTTCGGTCCGCGGCATTGACCAGCACGTGCGAACTCACCCGGTCGCGGCTAGGCTCCAGGTGCAGATCGGTTTCGGGCTTCCAGCTCAGCGTGGTCGCGAGATCGCCGGGAAAGATCTGCCATTGCGATCCGTCGTCGAGCTCGACGACATGGCTTTCCGCATGTGCGTGAATCTTCATTCCACCCCGATTGCTATGGCGGCCGGATATTTCCTCATCTTCTCCTCCTCATCGTCGTGGGGGAATGCAGGACTGCGACAGTTTGTTCCGACGGAACGGCTGATCCGGCCGCGCGGAGATCAGGGGTCAGGAACCGACTCACACGCGCCATGTTTCGGGCTAGAATGTGCACATGACGCACGCTGATTCCTCATCCCATCCAACGCGCCGCGCCCTGCTCCACTCGACGTTCACTGCAGCGGCGCTGCTTGCAGTCCCAAAACGCGCCCTCGCCGCGCCTGCAGGCTTCGACGAATGGCGCGAAGCCTTTCGCGCACGGGCGATGGCCAAGGGCATTTCGGCCGCGACTTGGCAGCGCGCGATGGCGCGGGTCGAGCCGGACATGAGCGTGTTCAAGCAAATGCGCAACCAGCCCGAATTCCACGAGCAGGTCTGGCAATACATCAACCGCCGCGTCTCCGACTGGCGCATCATCAACGGCAAGATCGCGCTGAAGAACAACGAAGCGCTGTTTGCGCGCATCGAGCGCGATTTCGGCGTCGAGCGCGGCACGCTGCTGGCTTTGTGGGGCGTCGAGTCCGCCTATGGCGATCCGCTGGTGCAGCAGAACCATATGACGCCGGTGTTTCCCTCGCTCGCCGCGCTCGCCTGGAACGAACCGCGGCGCAAGGCCTATTGGGAGACCGAGCTGATCAACGCGCTGCGCATCGTCGACAAGGGCTGGAGCACGCCGGAGCAGATGCAGGGATCCTGGGCCGGTGCAATGGGCCATTCGCAATGGATGCCGGAAGTCTGGCTCAATGTCGGCATCGACTATGATGGCGACGGCAAGGTCTCGCCCTTCGGCAAGCCCGATGATGCGCTGGGCTCGACCGCGAAGTATCTCGTCAATCGTGGCAAGTGGCATCGCGGCGAGCATTGGGGCTATGAGGTGCGCGCGCCCGGCAACATGAGCGGTAGCCGCACCTACGCCGCTTGGGCGTCGGCCGGTGTCACCCGTGCCGACGGCCAGCCATTCCCGCAGCCGAACGCAACCGCGCAGCTGTGGACGCCTGTTGCGGGCGGGCCGAGCTTCCTGCTCGGACCGAATTTCTACTCGGTGAAGAGCTACAATCCCTCGATGAACTATGCGCTGGCGATCTGCCATCTCGGCGACCGCTGCCTTGGCGCGCCTCCCTTCATCCAGCCCTTCCCAGGCTCCGAGCGCGCGCTGACGCTCGCCGAGGTGCAGGAGATGCAGACGCGCCTGACCAAGGCCGGCTTCGACACCGGGGGCACCGACGGCCGCGTCGGCAACGACACGATGAAAGCGGTCAAGGATTTTCAGCAGCGCGCGGGCATCACGCCGGCGGACGGATACGGCGGGCTGAAGGTTCTGGCGAAGCTGCGGCAGGGGTCGTAGGCCACCTCAGTGCCGGTACTGCGGCTCTTCCGCGTCGAGCTGGCGGCGGATGGCGGCGAGATGCAGTCGCGCGGATTCGGTATCGCCTTCGCGCATCTGCCTGTAGGTTTCGGCCGCAACCGCGGGATCGACCGGCAGCACCTTTCGTCCGGTCGACATCGCCAGCACCTGCACCTCGGCTGCGCGTTCGAGGTAATAAAGATCGTCCCAGGCTTCAGCGATGGTCGGGGCCAGCACCATCACGCCGTGATGCTTCATGAAGACGATATCGGCATCGCCGACGGCAGACGCGATGCGTGCGCCTTCGCGGTTGTCGAGCGCGAGGCCGTTATAGTCGCGGTCGACCGCGGTGCGGCCGTAGAATTTCAGCGCGGTCTGGCCGGCCCAGATCAGCGGCTCGCCCTCGGTCATCGACAGCGCCGTCGCATAGGGCATGTGGGTGTGGAAGGCGACCTTGGCGCGCGGCAGGCGCTTGTGCATCTCGGCATGGATGTAGAAGGCGGTCGCCTCGGGTACGCCCTCGCCGTCGAGCACGTTGCCGTGGAAGTCGCAGATCAGCAGCTTCGACGCGGTCAGCTCGCGGAAGGCGTAGCCATAAGGGTTGACCAGGAAGAGATCGTCATGTCCCGGCACCACGGCCGAGAAGTGATTGCAGATGCCTTCCTCAAAACCGTTGCGCGCGGCCATGCGGAAGCAGGCGGCAAGATCCTCGCGCGCGGCGCGGATCGCATCGGTGGCGAGGTCCGGCCGGTTCGAACGATGGGGCGCGGATGAGGAAGCGTGAAGGCTATGCGCCATGGCGAAGGGCACCTCTGTCGGTCGGAGCTGGTCGCGTTGTACAGGGGCTGCGCCTGCGCGTCAGCCCCTGCGAGTGCCACCCTGCCCTGCGCAGCTCAAGCGCGCCGCGGCACGCCGCCGGCATTCATGCCGCCATCGATCACGAGTTCGCTGCCGGTGACATAACGCGAGGCATCGGAGGCCAGATACAGCACGCCAGAGGCGATCTCCACCGCCTGGCCGGCACGGCCCAGCGGCGTCACGACCTTGGCGCGCTCCTCCGGATCAATCGGCGCGTTCTGGCCGGCACCGGTCGCGCCGGTCGGGATTTTGCCCCAGATCGGCGTGTCGATGATGCCGGGATGCACCGAGTTGACGCGGATGCCGTCGCCGGCCGCCGCGCACTCCATCGCAATCGATTTGGCGAACAGCCGCACGCCGCCCTTGGTGGCCGAATAGGCCGACAGCCCGGGTGCACCGCGCAGGCCCGCCAGTGACGACATCATCACGATCGAGCCGCCCCCGGTCTTGCGCATCAAGGGCAGGCAGTGCTTGACCGAGAGGAACACGCCGTCGAGGTTGATCGCATTCTGCTTGCGCCAATCGGCCAGCGTCATGTCGACGATTGAAGGGACAGAAATGCCGATGCCGGCATTGGAGACCATGACGTCGAGCCGGCCGTAGCGCTTTGCGACCTCGGCGACGACCTTGATCCAGCGTTCCTCGCTGGTGACATCCTGCTCCAGGAAAATCGCCTTGCCGCCGGCCTTGGTGATGCGCTTGGCGAGCTCGGGGCCGCGCAGCTCGTCGATGTCGGTTGCAACGACGGTGGCGCCCTCGCGCGCGAACAGCTCGACGATGGCCTCACCGATGCCGGAGGCGCCGCCCGTCACCAGCGCGATCTTGCCCTCAACCTGCCCTGCCATGTTCACTCCCTTTCTTTTTTGTTGTTTGCGGCCGCTATCTAATCACGGATGGCCCCTGGTCCGGTAGCGCGACGTCGACGACGCGGAATTGCACACGCTCGACGCCCTGGTAGCGATCGACCGACAATGATCCCGCGACATGCATTTGCTGACCGCGGTTGGCGAGCAGCGCATTGCCGAGCTTCTGGCCGACCGAACGGAACGCGATGCCGTTGACGATGGCGCCGTCGCCGGATTTGAAGCGCAGCCTCAAGTGCGCCTGCCCGACCTCGTCGGCATAGACGAGCTGGTGCGCCGGCAAGGCCAGCACCGGCTCCGGATTGCCGCTGCCGAACGGGCCGGCACGGTTGAGGGTGGTCGCAAGCTCCGGCGTCACGGCGCGCGCGGAGACCGCGCCGTCGACATAGAGCTCGTTGACGTGCCGCGCCTCCGCGACGTCGCGCGCCAGCGCGTTCTCCAGATAGGCGCGGAATTCGGCGAGCTTCTCCTTGCGCAGCGTCACGCCCGCAGCCATCGCGTGGCCGCCGCCCTTGAGCAGAATGCCATCAGTGACCGCCTGCCGCACGGCCTTGCCGAGATCGACTCCGGCGATCGAGCGGCCCGAGCCGGTGCCGATGCCGCCGGGCTCGAGCGCGATGGCAAAAGCAGGCCGCGAAAATTTCTCCTTCAACCGGGAGGCGACGAGGCCGACCACGCCGGGATGCCAGCCTTCGGAGGCCGTGACGATCACGCCGAGCTTGTCCTCCAGCCCGATCGAGGCGAGCGCCTCAGCTTCGGCCTGCGCTTCCGCCGCCTGTTCGATGATGCGGCGCTCGTTGTTGAGGCGGTCGAGCTCGGCGGCGATGCGCGCGGCCTCGACGCTGTCGCCTTCGAGCAAGAGCCGCACGCCGAGATCGGCACGGCCGATGCGGCCGCCGGCATTAACGCGCGGCCCCAGCATGAAGCCGAGATGCCAAGCCTCCGGCGGACCGTTGAGCCGCGCCACGTCCATCAGCGCGGTGTGGCCGATGTGGTCGCGTCGCCGCATCGCGATCAACCCTTTTGCGACGAAGGCGCGGTTGAGACCGATCAGCGGGGCGACGTCGGCGACGGTGCCGAGTGCGACGTGATGAAGCACGCCGAGCAGATCGGGCTCGGGCATCTCGGCGCGCCAGAAACCGCGCTGGCGCAGCTCGCGATTGACGGCGACCAGCGTGACCAGCACGAGGCCAACGGCGGCGAGATGGCCAAGGCCCGAGAGATCGTCAGAGCGGTTCGGATTGACCAGCGCATCGACCTCGGGCAGATCGAGGCCGCATTGGTGGTGGTCGATCACGACGACGGACATGCCGAGGCGCTTCGCCTCGGCCAGCGGCTCGATACTGGTGGTGCCGCAATCGACGGTGACAAGCAGCGTTGCGCCCTTCGCAGCGAGCGTGCGCACTGCTTCGGTGTTCGGGCCGTAGCCTTCGAAGATGCGGTCGGGAATGTGGATCAGCGGATCGAGGCCGCAATGGCGCAGATGCCAGGCGAGCAGTGCCGCCGATGTCGCGCCGTCGACGTCGTAATCGCCGAAGATCGCGACCTTCTCGCCTTTCGTCGCGGCATCAGCGATCCGCTGGGCAGCGGCTTCCATCTCCGTCACCGTGAACGGGTCCGGCAGCAGTTTTCGAATCGTTGGGTCAAGGAAGTCCGGCACGGTGTCGATGTCGACGCCACGGCCGGCCAGCACCCGCGCCAGCAGCTCCGGCAATTGGTGCCGCTGCACGATCGCAAGCGCCTTCGCCGCCCCGCGCCCGTCGAGCCGGTCACGCCAGAGCTTGTCGGTGAGCGAGCGCGTCACCCCCAGGAACGCTTGGGGCGCTTCGACGGGCAAGGCAGTGGCGGATGGCGTCATGATTCGAGAGCGATCTTGGGAACTCGGGGGCCGGACGAACACGCAAGGCGTCCGGGTCACTGGCGGATTGGCCGGCAAGCCGCCGGATTTTGCAACGGCCGCCAGGCACAAAGCGGTGGATGAGCGATCCTGGCGGCACGCGGTGACTATCATTTAGGCAACCCGCAAAACAGCAAATTAAGCGGGCGTTAGGCGGAATCCTCGAAAAGGAATCGTATTCGATCTGTAATTTGTTGTCCTGGGTTCATTGCAGATCAGACCTCATTGCCAAGGGAAGCTCCCCGATGTCCGCTGCGCTGGGTCTGAAAGCCAAGCCAATCACCACCGAACCCGCTGATGATGATTCCGACATCTCCGCGCTGATCAACCGCCTGACTGCGGAGGTCAACCAGATCGCGGTCGACAAGACCAAGGCGATCCAGCAGATCACCAACCAGATGAAGATGCTGGCCCTGAACGCGCTGATCGAGAGCTCGCGCGCCGGCGCGCAAGGCGCGGGCTTTGCGGTGGTGGCGCAGGAGGTGCGCGGCGTCGGCCAGCAGGTCGAGACCATCGCCCGCGAGCTCGAGACACAGCTGACAAAACGGACCGGCGACCTCGTCGCCTCGATCGACCGCATGAGCCAGCGCTCGCGCGGCGAGCGCATGGTCGATCTGTCACTCAATGCCATCGAGCTGATCGACCGCAATCTCTATGAGCGCACCTGCGACGTGCGCTGGTGGGCGACCGACTCCGCCGTAGTCGATTGCGCGGCTTCGCCGAGCGCGGCGGCTGTAAACCACGTCTCGCAGCGCCTCGGCGTGATCCTGGGGGCCTACACCGTCTATCTCGACCTCTGGCTCTGCGATCTCGACGGCAACGTCATCGCCAATGGCCGCGCCGACCGGTTCCGCGTCGTCGGCCAGAACGTCGCTCACACCAAATGGTTTCGCGAGGCGCGATCCTTGCGCTCCGGCGACGACTACGTCGCCGGCGACGTCGAGAACCAATCGCTGCTCGGCAACGCGCAGGTCGCGACCTATTGCGCCAGCGTCCGCGCCGGCGGCCAGGCCCACGGCGCGCCGATCGGCGTGCTCGCCATCCATTTCGACTGGGAGCCGCAGGCCCGCGCCATCGTCCAGGGCGTGCGAGTTGGCGACAGCGACAAGGCGCGCGTGCTGCTGGTCGACTCGAATCTTCGCGTGATTGCCGCCTCCGACGGCCAGGGCATCCTCAGCGAGCGCCTCTCGATCTCGCTGAACGGCCAGCGCTCCGGCTTCTATCACGACCGCACCGGTGCGCTGGTCGCATTCCATGCCACCCCGGGCTATGAGACCTATCGTGGGCTCGGCTGGTACGGCGTGATCGTCTGCGGGGCGTGAGGCGCCCCGCAAAATCGGACGGGTAGCCCGCCCCTATCAAAACACGCGAAAACAACCCCATGCACAGTAGCAAGGGGTTGCTTTCATTGGTGTTTTCCGACGAGGCTTCCTTGCTGTTCTTAGGGGACCGTCACAACGCTTTGACACGTCGGGCAAAACACTGGCAATCTGCGATCATCGCAGGTCGTGTTCATAGCACGAGGGATGATCCCTTAGCGGTTTTGTGAGATCGCACCCCGGCTTCTGAAGCATTTTCAGGCAAGCCACGCTCGTTACAGGCAAGAGCCCCGCGCCAATGGTCGCGTAGAGTCGCTTCGCATCACGTTCATCGACGTGAGAGCGCGAGTTCGCATTGGTCATCTCGCGCTCGTAAAATACCGAGGAGACATGCCATGAAGATCGTCGTGATCGGCGGGACCGGATTGATCGGATCCAAGCTCGTGGCGAAGCTCAAACAGCAGGGCCATGAGGCGGTGGCCGCCTCACCGAAATCAGGCGTGAACGCCGTGACCGGCGAAGGCCTCGCTGCCGCGCTGGCCGGCGCCGATGTCGTCGTTGACGTCGCCAATGCACCGTCCTGGGAGCCGGCCGCCGTGCTCGATTTCTTCCAGCGTTCGAGCCAAAATCTCGCCGCGGCAGAGGCTGCTGCGGCCGTGAAGCATCACGTGGCCCTTTCAATTGTCGGCACCGAACGGTCGCCCGACAACACCTATTTCCGTGCCAAGCTCGCCCAGGAGACCATCATCAAGTCCTCTTCGGTCCCCTACTCGATCGTGCGCGCCACTCAGTTCTTCGAATTCCTCGCCGCCATTGCCGAAACAAGCGTGATCGAGGGGAAAATTGTCGTTCCCACGGCCCAGTTTCAGCCGATCGCGGCCGATGACGTCGTTGCTCGCCTCGCGGAGGTCGCAACGGGCCGGCCGCTCAACGGTACGATCGATATCGCAGGACCTGAGAAGGCCCCCTTCAATGAATTCATCGCGCGCCGCCTGAAGGCGGCCGGCGACACACGTCCCGTGGTCGGAGACCCGAAGGCGATGTATTACGGCGCCCCCATCGACGACACATCGCTGAACCCGCTCGGCGAGGCGCGGCTCGGGAAAACGCCGCTCGCAACATGGCTCGCCGGCCTCTGAGACTTGTAATCACGACCATCACCGCAGTGAAGGACATCCCATGCGCAGATTGCTGATTGCTACAGCGGTTTATGCTGCCTCGTTGCTGACGGCTCATGCAGCCGAGCCGGCAGCGCCATTGGCAAAGGTAACGGTCGTGTTCGACCAGACTCTGCCCAACGTCCCCGGCAAGAGCATGAAAGGCGTGCTGGTCGAATATGGCCCCGGAGGCTCCTCACCCGCGCACATTCATGCTCCCTCTGCCTTCATTTATGCCACGGTCCTGGAAGGCGCGATCCGCAGTCAGGTCAATGATGGTCCCGCCAAGGTCTTTCACAAGGGAGAGAACTTTTCCGAGCGGCCCGGCGACCGTCACGCCGTCAGCGCCAACGCCAGCGATACCGAGCCGGCGAAACTGCTTGCCGTTTTCGTGGTGGATACGGCCGACAAGGAGTTGACGACGCCGATCGCGAAATAGCGCCGGATCTGCAAGTGAGGCCCACAATCGTCGTGCCAATCGACGGGGTTATCGTGTACGGCACTCTTTGCCCATTCGACTGAAACCCTCCGCAGAGTTCCGTGTGCAAAGAAGCGCGCCCATGCATTTGCGCGACGGAACCGGCCGACGAGCCGGTCAGTGCCACTTGTCGCGCGCCAGCACGCCCCAAATGAACGGGGTGGTCGTCCGCTCGATTTCCGGAAGGCGGGACCCACCGAGGTTCTCCGCCGCGGAGACCAGCATGCCGTCACCGGCGCCCACAAACGAAGCTGAGAGGTTGGCCGCCCTGCGCGCGCTCGACATCGTCGATAGCGCGCCGGAAGTTGCTTATGACGAAATCGCCGAGCTCGCGGCGCAGCTCTGCGGCTGCCCGGTCTCCTACATCAGCTTCATCGACGACGAGCGGCGCTGGCTCAAGGCACGATATGGTCTGCCGGCCGAAGTCACTGACGCTCCGCGCGAGAACGCTGTCTGCACAACGACGATTTGCGGCACCGAACTGCTCGTCGTTCCCGACCTGAAACGGGATCCGCGTTTCGAAAACAGCCCGATGGTCTCACTGAAGCCATCCTGCCGATTCTATTGCGGCATGCCGCTCATCACTAACGAAGGTTATGCGCTCGGAACGCTTTGCGTGATGGACTTCGAGCCGAGGCAGCTGTCTTTCGAGCAGACGGAAGCTCTTCGAATGCTGTCGCATCAGGTGCTGGCGCAACTGGAACTCCGTCGCAAGCTGATCGAGGATCGCCAGACCATCAAGCAACTGGAGCAAGCACGCCTCGAGGCCGCCGCTGAGCGAGCACGCGCCGAGGAATTGTTGCACAACGTCTTGCCGGCGCCGATCGCCGACGAGCTGACGCGACGCGGCAGAGTTCAGCCGAAATACACCCGGTCGGCCACCATTCTGTTCGCGGATATTCAGGGCTTTACCCTGCTCGCCGAACGGACCGAGCCAGCCAGGCTCATCCATCTCCTCGACGAATATTTCTCGGCCCTGGACGAAATCGGTGCCCGACACGGTCTGGAGAAGGTCAAGACCATGGGCGATGCCTACATGGCGGTTGCGGGCGTTATTTCGCCCGACCGGCGGCACTCGATCGATGTCTGCCTCGCGGCGTTGGAGATGCGGGCGCAGCTCGACCACCTGAGAGCGGAATGCGAAGCGATCGGCGAACATGCCCTGCAATTGCGCATCGGAATCCATACCGGACCGGTCATCTCCGGTGTCGTTGGCAACCGCAGAATGACCTTCGACATCTGGGGTGATGCAGTCAACACCGCGTGGTTCATGGAGGCGTTCGGAGTCGCTGGCCGGATCAACGTCTCGGAAACCGTGGCCGGGCACGTCCACGGGCTATTCGACTTGGAATCGCGCGGCCCTGTCGAGGCCAAGCATGCGCGCGCACATGAAATGTTCTTTCTCAACGGCCTTAAGAGGGAATATTCGCGCAACGAAGACGGAAATCTGCCGAACGATCATTTTCTTTCCGAGTATCACCGTATCGGTGGTTCGCGGCTGGCCCACCAACGGTGAGAGCGCCTTCAGTGCCGCAACCGATGATCGCGGAAACGGTTTGCAGACGAACTGCCTGGCTCGCACACCTGATTTGCCGTCAGCTCGATCAGGCGGCGCGCCGCGCCGCCATTTCCGCTGCGAGCAGCAGCGCGGCGCGGCTGGCGCCTATCGATGCGATGCCTTGCCCAGCAATGTCGTAGGCGGTGCCGTGCGCGGGCGTGCAGATCGGGAATGGAAAGCCCCCGAGCAGGGTCACGCCGCGATCAAATCCCATCAGCTTCATCGCGATCTGCCCCTGGTCGTGATACATCGTCAGCACCGCGTCGAAGGCGCCGGCCTTGGCGCGCAGGAACACGGTATCGGCGGGAAACGGTCCCTCCGCGGCGATGACCTCGCGCTGAGCGGTTGCGACTGCTGGCGCGATGACCTCGATCTCCTCGCTGCCGAAATTGCCGCCGTCGCCGGCATGCGGATTGAGACCCGCGACCGCGATGCGCGGTCGGGCAAAGCCGGCATTGCGCATGCAGGCATCGGTCAGCTTGAGCGCGCGATGGATGCGCTCGCTGGATAGCTTTGCAGCGACGTCCTTGAGCGGGATGTGGGAGGTGACCCGCGCGTTCCAGAGCCGGTCCAGCACGTTGAATTCGCTTGCCGCGGTCTTGAGACCGGCCACCTCGGCGGAGAACGCGATCTCGTCATCGTACTCGGCGCGGGCAAGGCGCATCGCCTGCTTGTTGAAAGGGGTGAAGCAGACCGCATCGACGCGTCCGTCGCGGCCGAGCTCGAGCGCGTGCCGGTAATTGGCCAGTGCGAATTTTCCGCCGGCAAGGGTCGCGGTCTTCGGCTCGACCTCCTTGGGATCGAGATGGCCGAGATCGACGAACAGCGTCTCGCCCTCCGCCGCGCGAAGGTCGGCCCCCTGCTCCACCATCACCAGCTTCGGCTTGACGCCGGCGACGCGCGCACCTTCGTCGAAGATACGCCGGTCACCGATGACGACGAGCCGGCAGCTCGCGCGAATGTCGTCCTGCACGGCGAGCTTCGCCGTCAGTTCCGGGCTGATGCCGGCGGGGTCTCCCATGGCCAATGCAATCAGCGGCTTTGCGGTCATATGATCACCTTTTCCTCAGCTGTCGTCCGATCGGTAGACGGTGCGGGTTTGCGCCAGAGCCGCGCGAGCTGCAGCACCAGCGGAAGCAGCAACAGCGCGATCCCGGCCACGATCAGGCACGTCACCAGCTTGTTTGCAAAAAAGATCCCGAGTGATCCCTTGGAGATCAGCATCGACTGCCGGAACGCATCCTCGGCCTTGTCGCCGATGACGATCGCGAGCACGAGCGGCGCCAGCGGATAGAACAGCTTCTTGAAGAGATAGCCGACGATCCCGAAGCCGAGCATCATGACGACGTCGAGATAGGAGTTCGACACCGAATAGGCGCCGACGACGCAGATGATCACGATCAGGGGCGCGATCACCACGAAGGGAATCCGCATCAAGGCGGCGAAGACCGGAACGGTGAGCAGCACCAGCGCGACCGCAACGATGTTGCCGACATACATCGAGGCGATCAGCCCCCAGACGAAATCCTTGCTGTCGACGAACAGCATCGGCCCGGGATTGAGACCCCAGATCATCAGCCCGCCCATCATGACCGCCGCGGTCGCCGAGCCGGGAATGCCGAGCGAGAGCATCGGCAGTAACGCACTGGTGCCGGCGGCATGATCGGCCGTCTCCGGCGAGATGATGCCTTCGACCTCGCCCGTGCCGAAATATCGGCCGCGGCGCGAGAAACGCCGGGCGATGCCGTAGCTCATGAAGGATGCCGCGGTCGGGCCGCCCGGCGTGATCCCCATCCAGCATCCGATCGCCGCGCTGCGCAGAAGCGCCACGCCATGCTGCGGCAGGCGGCCGACCGCGCGGAACACTTCGCTCCAGTCGATCTTGGAGGACACCGCGCGGGCATGAAACTCCTCTTCGACGGCAACCAGCAGCTCGCCGATGCCGAACAGGCCCATCACGGCGACGACGAAGCTCACGCCCTTGACGAGCTCTTCGACGCCCATGGTGAGGCGGACGCTGCCGGAGACGGTGTCGATGCCGATGGCGGCGATCGCAAAGCCGATCGCCAGCGCCACGACGGTCTTGATCGGCGCCGCGCCGCCCATGCCGACGAAGCTCGCGAAAGCGAGGAAATAGACCGCAAAATACTCGGCCGGCCCGAACGCGAGCGCAACTTGCGCCACCCAGGATGCGAGGAAGGTGATCAGGATGACGCCGATCAGTGCGCCGAACGCCGCCGAACCGAAGGCTGTCGCGAGCGCCGTCGTCGGCCGGCCGTCGCGCGCCATCGGGTAGCCGTCGAAGGTGGTCGCGACCGACGACGGCTCGCCGGGAATGTTGAAGAGGATCGAGGTCACCGAGCCGCCGAACAGCGCGCCCCAATACATGCTGGAGAGCAGGATGATTGCCGAGACTGGCTGCATGCCGAAGGTCAGCGGCAGGAGCAGTGACACCCCGTTCGGCGCGCCCAGCCCCGGCAGCACGCCGACGAGAATGCCGAGCAGCACGCCGATCGCCATCAGCGCCAGATGCGGCACGGTGACCGCGATAGTGAAGCCGTGCAGGAGTTCTGCGAGATTATCCATCGGCCTCTCCGTCAGAACCCGAGCGCGGCGGCGAGCGCGCCGTGCGGCAGACTGACCTGGAACATGCGCTCGAACACGACGTAGAGTGCGAGTGCCGTCGCCCCCGCCATGGCGAGCGCACGCGGCACCGATTGGTGCCGGGGGATCGCCAGCACTGCGAAGACATACAGCGCCGAGGCGACATACATCCCGGCCAGCGGAATCGCGGCCACGAAGATCGCGGCCGGCACGAACAGGCCGGCGAGCCGGCGCAGCTCGATCGGCGTGATGGCGATGGGGACATTCGCCAGCGAGGCAACCGGTAATACGCCGCGCACCAGATTGTAGAGACTCCCAAGCACGATGATGATCCCGGTCAGGAACGGAAACGTCCCGGCGTCCACGCCCGCGCTCGACCAGCCGATGCCGTTGTCGAGGCTGGAGACGACGACGGCCACACCAAAGCTGCCGGTGAGTACGGCGGTCGCAAGTTCAAGCGCGCGGCGGGAGATCATTGGGGGCTCCGTTCGAGCGGCGGACAACGTCCGGCCGTGCATGACGCACGCGTTTTCTCCATCCACCGCGTCGTCCCGGCGAAGGCCGGGACCCATACCGCGTGATCTCTCGAGAGGCGTTGGTCGTCGTACCGATGTGGATCCGAGTCTTCATCAAACTCGTCCCTGTGGTTATGGGTCCCGGCCTTCGCCGGGACGACGCCGGAATTTGTGGCACCGCCGATGCAACAGCCCCGCCTCACTTGACGAGCCAGCCCTGCTCGCCCGCGACCTGCTTGACGTGCTCGAGGTCCTCCTTGATGAATTTGTCGAGCTCGGCGCCGGTCATGAAGGTGTCGACCTGCGAGGTCTTCTCGATGTAGTCCTTCCATTCCGGCGTCGCCTGCACCTTTTTCATGAGGTCGACATAGAACGCCGCCTGGTCCGGCGTGACCTTGCCGGGCAGCCACACCGTGCGCGGCTGCTCATATTGCTTGATGTCGAGGCCCTGCTCGATGCAGGTCGGAACGTCGCTCCAGCCTTCGGTCGCGGTGACCTTCGCGCCCTGCGGCAGCCGCTTCGGGCTGAAAACACAGAGCGGGCGCTGCGTGCCGCCGCGCCATTGCCCGAGGCTTTCGCTGGGGTTGTTGACGTGGGAGTCGAGATGTCCGCCGGCGAGCTGCACCGCGGTCTCGGCGCCGCTCTTGAAGGGGATGTAGGTCAGCTTGACCTTGCCGGCCTTCTCGATCATGCGCGTCAGCACCTCGTCGGTGTCCTTTGACTGCGCGCCGCCCATCTTGAATTCGCCCGATGCGGCCGCCTTCAGATAGTCGCCCGCCGTCTTGTACGGCGCGTCCTGCTTGACCCAGAGCAGGAACTCGTCCTGCGCCATCGCCGCGATCGGGGTCAGATCGGTGTAGTTGAAGGCGACCTTGGAGACGAGCGGCTGCTGCCAGGCGTTCGAGGTGCCGAAGATCACCTTGTAGGGGTCGCCCGCGGAGGCCTTGCCGTAGACATAGCCTTCGGCGCCGCTGCCGCCGCCCTTGTTGACGACGACGATCGGCTGCTCCGTCAGCTTGTGCTTGGCGATGATGTTCTGCACCGCGCGGGCAAGGTTGTCGGTGCCGCCGCCCGGCCCGGCAGTGGCCACGAACTCGATCGGCTTTTGCGGTTGCCAGGCGGCAAGCGCCGGCATCGTGCCGGCGAGCACGGTCGCGGCCGCGGAGAGCAGAAATGTTGACGTCCGACCCATGATTTCCTCCAGCTGATCTTGTCTTTTGTTGTTGTCGTATCGACGCCCGTTCAGGCGACGCGTTCCTCGCGTCTTCCTGCGGCCAGCACGATCGCGCCTTCTTTTTCGAGCGCTTCGATTCGCGACTGGTCGAACCCGTGCTCGGCCAGCACCTCGCTCGTGTGCTGACCATAGACCGGCGCACCTGATCGCACTTTGCCTGGGGTCTCCGAAAACTTGATGGGAAGCCCGATCGTCTTGACGGGGCCGAGCGTGGAGTGCTCGACCTCGACGACCATCTCGCGCGCCAGCGTCTGCGGATCGCTGAGCGCTTCCAGCATGTCGTGCACGGGACCGCAGGGCACGCCCTTTTCGTCCAGCGCCGCGAGCCAGTGCGCCCGTGATTGGGTGCGGAAGCGTTCGCTCAGGACCGCTTCCAGCTCTTTCAGATTGGCCATGCGGTCGGCCCCGTTAACGAAGCGCGGATCAGCGGCGAGCTCGCTGGCGCCGAGCGCCTCCAGCATCAACAGCCAATGCTTCTTGTTGGCGCCGCCGACGACGATCCAGCCGTCCGATGCTTCAAAGGCCTGGTACGGCGCGTTGAGCGGATGGGCCGAGCCCATGGCGCGCGGCGCGGTGCCCGCGGCCAGTGCGATGGTCGATTGCCAGTAGGTCTGCACCAGGGCGGCCTCATAGAGCGAGGTCTCGACCCACTGCCCTTCGCCGGTCTTGAGGCGATGCGTATACGCGGCGAGGATGCCCATGCTCGCGAGCAGGCCGGCGGTGATGTCGGACAGCGGCGGGCCGCATTTGACGGGCGGACCGTCGGGACGTTCACCGGTGAAGCTCATGATGCCGCTCATGGCCTGCGCGACCAGATCGAAGCCACGGCGGTGCTTGTAGGGTCCGGTGCGGCCGAAGCCGGACAGCGAGCAGTAGATCAGCGCCGGGAATTCGGCGTGCAGTGCCTCGTAGCCGAAACCGAGACGCTCCATCGCGCCGGGCGCAAAATTCTCGACCAGCACGTCGGCGCTCGCGATCAATCGCCGCAGCACCTCTTTGCCGCCGTCGGTTTTCAGATCCAGCACGATGCCGCGCTTGTTGCGGTTCATCATCAGGAAGGAGGCCGCCTCGTCGCCGATCTTCGGCGGCACCGAATGGCGGGTATCGTCGCCGTTCGGCCATTTCTCGATCTTGATGACGTCGGCGCCCATGTCGGCCAGCATCAGGGTGCAGGTCGGCCCTGCCATGACATGGGTGAGATCGATGACCTTGAGACCGGCGAGCGGTCCCGAACGACGAGAGGTGGATTGCGAACTTTGCATCGGGCCCGTCCTATTGGCCGCGCCATTGAGGCGCGCGCTTGTTGAGGAAAGCATCGAGCCCTTCGCGAAAATCCTGGCTCGTGTAGCACATCAGGATGAGATCTTCGCCCTCGTCCCGCGTCAGCCGTCGTTGCAGGCGCGCCACAGCCTGTTTGGTCGCATTCAGCGTCAGCGGCGCGTGACTGGCGACGAGCCGGGCGACCTCCTCAGTGCGCCGCTCGAGCGCGGCAGTATCTTCGACGACTTCGCCGAGCAGTCCGACACTTGCGGCCTCGGTGGCGTCGACAAGACGTGCAGTGAAGATCAGATCCTTGACGCGCGCGGCGCCGATGAGCGCGGTGAGACGGCTGACATTGGACATCGACAGGCAATTGCCGAGCGTGCGAGCAATGGGGAAACCAATTTTGGCGCTCTTGGTGCCGATGCGGAGGTCGCAGGCCGCGGCGATGCCCGCCCCGCCTCCGGTACAGAACCCGTTGATCGCCGCGATCGTCGGCACCCGGCACTGCTCCAGCGTGGTCAGCACCCGATCAATGCGGTTCTCGTAGTCGATCGCGTCCTGCGGCGTCTTGAATTCCCGGAACTGGTTGATGTCGGTCCCCGAGGCGAACGCCTTGTCGCCGGCCCCGCGCAGCACCAGCACCTTGATCGCATGGTCGCGGTTCACCTCCTCGCAGATCGCGGCGAGCCGCTCGTACATCGCGAAGGTGAAGGCGTTGCGGGCCTGCGGACGGTTGAAGGTGATCCGCCCAATGCCGTCCTGGCGTTCGAAGACGAGGTCTTCTGCCTCCACTTGCAGGTCCATTTCCTCATGCCTTTCTGTTTTTTACATTTTTGAATGCAAAATTTGGAATTTTCAAGCAGGAACTTGCAAATATCCGCACATGAGTTCATTTTTGAATGCAAATTGAGTTCAGACCCATGCTTCATGAAGAAGTCGTCGGCCGCATCCGCGCCATCCTGCTCGACGGCGAAATCCCGCCGGGCGCGCGGATTCCCGAGCGCGAGCTGTGCGAGCGGCTCGAGATCTCGCGCACGCCGCTGCGCGAGGCGCTCAAGGTGCTGGCCGCCGAAGGCCTCGTGCAGCTGCTGCCGCATCGCGGCTCGCGCGCGGCGAAGCTGACCGACAAGGACATGCGCGACCTGTTCGAGGTCTGCCAGGGCCTGGAGGCCCTCGCCGGCGAGCTTGCCTGCGAGCGCATCACCGATGCCGAGATCGACGAGATCGCCGCGGTGCATGCCGCCATGGTGCAGCATTATCGCGACGGCGATCTGATCCAGTACTATCGCGGAAACCGCGCCATTCACGAAGCCATCGTCAATGCTGCCGGAAACCCGGTGCTCGCGGGGCTTTACACGTCGGTGACCGCGCGCATCCGCCGCGCGCGCTACGTCACGCCGATGACGCCGCAGCGCTGGGCGCTCGCCGTGAAGGAGCATGATGCAATCCTGAACGCGCTGCAAAGGCGCGACGGCGCCGGCCTCGCCCACATCCTGCGTGCGCATCTGCGCCACAAGCGCGAAGAGGTTTTGCAGGCGGGTTTTGCGGAACGGGAGGGAAACGACCTTACGCTGCGCATCGCGTGAGGTGCGGCCCTGAACTTCTAACGTCGACCGCCGAAGCTATGAATCCTGGCGTGGAATGTCGCCAAAGACCTCGACGAGGCGAAAGCGCTCGCACATCAGCATCATGTCGTCGCTATATCGTCCAAGCCTACCGAAATACGCCTGATGGGCGCGGCGCCAATGGGCCAGGCTCCGGTCACCTTCACCCTCATCATATGCAAAAGCTGCGTCGACCTCATTGAAGCGCCGATATGTTACGTCGATGGATTCGATGACGCAGCGCGCCTCTCCTCGCCCGTCGAGCACGACCCAGCGCTCACCGGGCGTGGACGTGTTCGGCTCGTCTTCGGTGCTGCACGTCGCGGTCTTGATGCCCTTGATGACGAGTTCGACCAATTCATCTGCGAGTGCGGGGCTGTCCCCGAACGCAAACGTCCGGAGGTTCTGATAGCGCTCGGGAATCGGTTTGCTCATGGGTCTTCAGGCCTTCACGTCCCCTCGTCATGCGCAATCAGACTTTACTGCGTCATGAAGACACGGCCTAACAGCCCAGCCTGTCGGCGATCCCGCCAAAATCCTTGGCGACGATGTGCCAGTTGCCGGTGGCCTCGAAATCGACCTTCTGCAGCGGACCATATTCGGTCGGCCGTGCCACGAACGCGGTCTTCAGCCCGTTCTTCTGGGCGGCCGCGAGATCACCGTTGTGGGCGGCGACCATCATTACCTCTTCCGGCTTGAGACAAAGCAGGCGCGCGGCACCGAGATAGGTCTCGGGATCGGGCTTGTAGTGCTCGAACAGCTCGGCCGACATGATGAGGTCCCACGGGAGCCCTCCAAACTTCGCCATGTTGGTGAGCAGCGCGACATTGCCGTTCGACAGCGGCGAGATCACGAATTTCGATTTGAGCCGCGTGAGGCCGGCGACGCTATCGGGCCAGGGATTGAGACGATGCCAGCCTTTCGTGAGATAGTCGAGATCGGCTTCCGTGAGGCCCTTGATCGAGAATTGATCGACCAGCTTTTCCAGCGAGCGGCGGTGCAGATCATCCAACATGACATAGCCGCGCTCGGGATGTTTGCGCACGTCGTACATCGAGGCCATGTACATGCCGCGCCAGCCGTCGACCAAAGCGGTCCAATCGGCGCTGATGCCGCGCTGCCTGCCCCACCACATGAAGTCGGTGATGAGGCTAGTGCGCCAGTCGACCACGGTGCCGAACACGTCGAAGACAAGGGCTTTGACGGCGGAGAGATCGGACATGGGCGCTTCCCGTGATGATTCTTATTGTCATTCCGGGGCGCGCAGAGCGCGAACCCGGAATCCATTTCACCTCGAACTCTGCCGCTCGATGGATTCCGGGCTCTCCGGGCCGCGCGTTGCGCGGTCCCGTCGCCCCGGAATGACAGGGAGCATCAATCCAAATGGAACTTCGCCAGCTCGCGGTGCTCGGCCTTGATATAGCGCACGGTGCCGGTGACCGAGCGCATCACCACCGTCTCGGTTTCAATCACGCCATCCTTGCGGAACTTGACGCCCGACAGCAGCGAGCCCGTGGTGACGCCGGTGGCCGCGAACAGGCAGTCGCCGCGCGCCATGTCCTCGATGCCGTAGATCATCTTGGGATCGTTGACACCCATCTTGGCGGCGCGCTCGCGCTTCTCCTCGGAGTCGAGGATGAGGCGGCACTGCATCTGGCCGCCGATGCAGCGCAGCGCCACGGCGGCGAGCACGCCTTCCGGCGCGCCGCCGGTGCCGAGATACATGTCGACGCCAGTGTTGTCGGGGTCGGCGCAGTGGATCACGCCGGCGACGTCGCCGTCAGTGATGAGGCGCACGGCCGCGCCGGTTGAGCGCACGCTCGCGATGATGTCGGCATGGCGCGGACGGTCGAGCACGAGAACCGTGATGCCTTCCGGCTTGACGCCCTTGGCCTTGGCGAGGCGGCGGACGTTGTCGGCGGGCGACGCATCGAGATCGACGACGCCCTTGTCGTAGCCCGGTCCGATCGCGAGCTTCTGCATGTAGACGTCGGGGGCGTGCAGCAAGGTGCCGCCATCGGCCATCGCCATGGTCGCGATCGCACCCGGCATGTTCTTGGCGCAAAGCGTGGTGCCTTCGAGCGGGTCGACCGCGATATCGACCTGGGGACCGGCATTCATGCCGACCTTCTCACCGATGAAGAGCATCGGCGCCTCGTCGCGCTCGCCTTCGCCGATCACGATAGTGCCTTCGATCGGCAGCTTGTTGAGCTCGCGGCGCATGGCGTCCACAGCGGCCTGATCAGCCTGCTTCTCGTTGCCATGCCCGCGCAGTCGCGCCGACGACACCGCCGCCCGCTCCGTCACCCGCACGATCTCAAGCGTGAGAATGCGCTCGAGCAACGCTTGCGGCGGGACTGAAATATGGGTCGACATTGGCTCACTCCTTTAAAACAGCTCGGCGGACACCTCTGTCCGCATCAACTCGCAACGCCAACGGTTCGTTCGAACCGTCCTCTCCGCTTGAGCATGATCTCTTTTCCGGAAAACCGCCACATGCGTTGCGCTAACGCGGCCTTCCGGGTCCGGATCATGCTCTAGTTCTTCTCGATCCGGATCACCTGCGGCCGTCCGCTGATTACCTTGTCGTGCTGAACGGCGGCGAGCGCGCGGCGCACGGCGTCTTCATGGGTCGCATAGGTGATCAGGATGACGGGCACGGGCACCGCCTTGCCGTCGCTGGGCGCAGCGCCGCCATTGGGATGACGCTGCACGATCGACTCGATCGAAATCTTCTGTTCTGCAAGCCGGGTCGCGATCGCGGCCGCTGTACCCGGGAAATCGCGCGCCAGCAGGCGGATGTAATAGCCGCCCTCATGCCGCTCCATCGGCGCTTTCTTGGTGTCGTGCAGTTGCGCGATGGGCCGGCCGAACGGATTGGCGCGGATGCCGCGCGCAACATCGGCGATGTCGGCGACCACGGCGGACGCGGTCGCGGCACCGCCTGCGCCGGGGCCGACCAGCGTGATCGGCGGAATCCCCTCGCCGTCGATCGTGACTGCATTGGTGACACCCATCACCTGCGCGATCGAGGAGGATTTTGGCACCATGGTCGGATGCACGCGCTGTTCGATGCCCTTGGCGGTGCGAACCGCAACGCCGAGGAGCTTGACGCGGTAACCGAGATCGGCCGCCGCACGAAGATCTTCCGGCGCGATGGATGAGATGCCTTCGACATACACTGCGCTTTGAGCAACTTTTGTGCCGAAAGCGAGGCTGGCGAGAATGGCGAGTTTTTGCGCGGTGTCGTGGCCGTCGACGTCGAAGGACGGATCGGCCTCGGCATAGCCGAGCCGCTGCGCGTCCTTCAGGCATTCGGCAAAGGACAGCTCCTCCTGCTCCATCCGGGTCAGGATGTAATTGCAGGTGCCGTTGAGGATGCCATAGACGCGGTTGATGCCGGTTCCGGCAAGACCTTCGCGTAACGTCTTGATGACAGGGATCGCGGCGCCGACCGCTGCCTCGAAATTCAGCGCACCGCCGTGCTTTTCAGCCGCCTTGGCGAGCTTGAGGCCGTGCTTGGCGAGCAGCGCCTTGTTGGCGGTGACAACGGACTTGCCGGCATTGAGCGCGGTTTCCACCGCCGACAGCGCGGGATCACCGGCACCACCCATCAACTCGACGAAGCAATCGACCTCGGGATGGGTGGCAAGGGCCATCGGATCCTTCGCCCATTCGACGCCGCGCAGGTCGACGCCGCGCTTTTTCGCCTTCGACCGCGCGGTGACGGCAACGACGCGGATGCCGCGGCCGCTGCGCCCCGTGAGCACGCGCGCTTGCGTTTCGATCAAACGGACAACTTCGGCACCCACGGTGCCGAGCCCCGCTATGCCCACTTTCAGGGGTGCGACCATGATACTTCAGAAAACCTGCAGAAGAGAACTAGCGCCGATTGGCGAGCGGAACGATGTTGTGCAACGTTTCGATGCCGCTTTCAAGGAAGCGGCGCACGCCGCGCGCGGCCTGCCTGATCCGTTGCTCGTTTTCCACCATGGCGATGCGGACATATCCTTCACCATACTCGCCGAAGCCGACGCCGGGCGACACCGCGACGCCGGATTTCTCCACCATCAGGGTCGCGAACTGCATGCTGCCGACGCTGCGGAAGGCCTCCGGCAGCGGCACCCAAGCGAACATCGAGGCCTCCGGTGGCGGAATCTCCCAGCCGGCGCGGCCGAACGATTCCACCAGCGCGTCGCGGCGCTTGCGGTAGGTGTCGCGCATCTCCTTGATGCAATCGTCGGGTCCATTCAGCGCCGCGGTCGCGGCGACCTGCACTGGCGTGAACGCGCCGTAGTCGAGATAGGATTTGACGCGGGCGAGTGCCGCGATCAGGCGCTCATTGCCCACCGCAAAGCCCATGCGCCAGCCGGCCATGGAATAGGTCTTCGACATCGAGGTGAACTCGACGGTGACGTCCATCGCGCCGGGCACCTGGAGCACCGAGGGCGGCGGGCTATTCTCGTCGAAATAAACCTCGGCATAAGCGAGATCGGACAGGATCAGGATTTCGTGCTTCTTCGCGAAGGCGACGAGATCCTTGTAGAAGTCGAGGCTCGCGACATAGGCGGTCGGGTTCGAGGGATAGCAGACGACGAGCGCCAGCGGCTTGGGGATCGAATGGATGATCGCCCGCTCCGCCGCCTCGAAGAATTGCGGCGTCGGCTCCGAAGGTACCGAGCGGATCACGCCGCCCGCCATCAAAAAGCCGAACGCGTGAATCGGGTAGCTCGGGTTCGGACAGAGGATGACATCGCCCGGCGCGGTGATGGCCTGCGCCACGTTGGCAAAGCCCTCCTTCGAGCCCAGCGTCGCTACGACCTGGGTGTCCGGGTTGAGCTTCACGCCGAAGCGGCGGTCATAATAGGCGGCCTGGGCCCGGCGCAGCCCCGGGATGCCGCGGGAGGCCGAGTAGCGATCGGTGCGAGGCTTGCCGAGCGTCTCCTTGAGCTTCTCGAGCACATGCGGCGGGGCCGGCAGGTCCGGATTGCCCATGCCGAGGTCGATGATGTCGGCGCCGGCATTCCGCGCGGCCGCCTTGGCCCGGTTGACCTGTTCGAACACGTAAGGCGGCAGGCGGCGGATGCGGTAAAATTCTTCCATGGCTCTCTGGGCTCCGGGCAGCCGGTCAGGACAGAATCGACAGGCCACAACGGCCGTTCGGAAACGCGCCCAGCCCCTCGCGAAAACTACTCAAAATCAAATACTTAGAGCAATCATCGACAATGGCGACTGAAGTCGTTCGCCCTGACTCTCGGCTGAACTGAGGTCTTTTAGCACGGCAAGACGGGGGCGCCAGCGATTACCTTGCACCGTCTCACTTGCTCACTTGGCTGCTCACTTGGCGTCCTTGGCGGCCACGGCCTGACGATCGCGCGCCGCGGCGAGCTCAGCCTCGATCTTGGCGCGCTGGTCCGGCGGGATGGTCGCCTGATCGCGATCCGGCGGCAGATCATGCACCGGCAGATAGCTGCCGGGCTCCTTGGGATGCGCCTGCGCATCCGCAGGTGTCATATCCGCAAGCTGGCTCGAGCAGCCGCCGAGGGCGAGCGCCGCGATCAACAGCGCGCCGCGGATCGGCAGCGTCTTTTGCAGGTCCCATAACGCCAACACTTGGGAAATCCCCTACTCGTCCCAAAGCACGGCCCCGGGCAAACCTTACCCAAGACCGCGCCCAAGCTCAAACCATTGCTGCCCAAATGGTGTGAGCGAGAAAATAGCCCGGCACTACCAAGCCGAGCGGTGCGGCTCGATTGTGACGAAACCAAGAAAATTTGTCGCACTGCAGCACATCTTCGAGAGTGTTTAACGCCAAAGATGCGAGCTTCGCGGTGACGAATACGGAATGAATCGTTACTGTTCTGCGCATGAGTACCATCACAACCGACACGCCCAAATCCGGCAACACGTTCGAGACGAAGTTCGATGCCGAAGCCTTCGCGATGAATGTCGCGCGAGCGATGGAGAGTGGTGGCAAGGCGCTCGCTGCCTATCTCAAACCGCGCGAAAGCGGCGAGGTGCAGGATCGCCCGCCGGCCGAGCTTGCCGAGGTCGTCAAGACCTTCACCTCGGTCGCCGAATACTGGCTGTCGGACACGTCCCGCTCCTCCGATCTCCAGACCAAGCTCGCCAAGGATTATCTCGACCTCTGGGGCTCGGCGGTCCGCCGCATGGCTGGCCAGGACGCCCCGCCCGCGATCGCGCCCTCGCCGCGCGACAAGCGCTTTGCCGATCCGGAATGGAAGTCGAACCAGTTCTTCGATTTCGTGATGCAGCTCTATCTGCTCACGACCAAATGGGCGCAGGAACTGGTGCGCGACGCCGAAGGGCTCGATCCGCACACACGCCGTAAGGCCGAGTTCTACGTCCAGCAGGTCACCAACGCGCTGTCGCCATCGAACTTCGTGCTGACCAATCCGGAGGTGTTGCGCGAGACGGTGGCCAGCAGCGGCGACAACCTCGCGCGCGGCCTCAAGATGCTCGCCGAGGACATCGCGGCCGGCAAGGGCATGCTGAAGATCCGCCAATCCAATCCGGACAATCTCGTCGTCGGCGTCAACATGGCGACGACGCCGGGCAAGGTGATCTACCAGAACGAGATGATGCAGCTGATCCAATATTCGCCGACCACGGAGAAAGTGCTGCGCACCCCGCTCCTGATCGTGCCGCCCTGGATCAACAAGTTCTACATTCTCGATCTCAAGCCGGAGAAATCCTACATCAAGTGGTGCGTCGATCAGGGCATCACCGTGTTCGTGATCTCATGGGTCAATCCCGACAAGCGGCTCGGCAACAAGGGCTGGGAAGACTACATGAAGGAAGGCCCGCTCACGGCGATGGACGTGATCGAGAGGGTCACCGGCGAGATGAAGGTGCATACCGCCGGCTATTGCGTCGGCGGCACGATGCTCGCGACCACGCTGGCCTGGCTCGCCGAGAAACGCCGCCAGCGCGTTGCATCGGCGACGTTCTTCGCGGCCCAGGTCGACTTCACCCATGCCGGCGATCTCCTCGTGTTCGTCGACGAGGAGCAGATCGCAGCCCTCGAGCATGACATGAAGACGGCCGGCGTGCTCGAAGGCTCGAAGATGGCGATGGCCTTCAACATGCTGCGCTCCAACGATTTGATCTGGTCCTATGTCGTCAGCAACTATTTGAAGGGCCAGCAGCCGAGCGCGTTCGACCTGTTGCACTGGAATTCCGATGCGACGCGCATGACCGCGTCGAACCATTCCTATTATTTGCGCAACTGCTATCTGGAGAACCGGCTGTCGACCGGCACGATGGTGCTCGACAACACCCTGCTCGATCTCTCCAAGGTCAAGGTACCGGTCTACAACCTCGCCACCCGCGAGGACCACATCGCGCCGGCGGAATCGGTGCTGTACGGCTCGCAGTTCTTCGGCGGCCCGGTGAAATATGTGCTGTCGGGCTCGGGCCACATCGCCGGCGTGGTCAATCCGCCGGCCTCGAACAAGTATCAGTACTGGACCAACGACAACATCAAGGACGTCAACGTCGCGCAATGGATGAAGGGCGCCGTCGAGCATCAGGGCTCGTGGTGGCCGGACTGGCGGCAATGGCTGGGCGCACTCGATCCGGAGGAAGTCCCGGCGCGCGCGGTCGGCAGCGACGCCCTGCCGCCGATCGAAGACGCGCCCGGCAGCTATGTCACGGTCCGCGCATAGCGCATGATCCGGAAAAGTGCGAAGCGGTTTTCCGAAAAAGGACCATGCGCAAACAAAACCAAAGCTTCCTCGCGCATGGCGCAATCTTGCGCGCTTTCGTATAGACTCGCTCTCACCACCGTGACGACAGAGGGGACCGGACTATGACGCGCGAATTGTTCTGGCTAACACTGACGGTGATCCTGACCGGCATCCTCTGGATCCCCTACATCATCAACCGTTGCCAGGTCCGCGGTCTTTCCGGGGCCATGGCCAATCCCTCGCGCAGCGACAAGCCGCAGGCCGAATGGGCCACCCGGCTGATGTTCGCGCACGACAACGCGGTCGAGAATCTCGTGATCTTCGCGCCACTGGTGCTGATCCTGAATGCGATCGACTATTCCACCAAATGGACCGTGCTCGCCTGCGCCGTCTATTTCTGGTCCCGCGTCGCGCATCTGATCGTCTACGCGATCGGGATCCCGGTGTTCCGCACGCTCGCCTTCACCGTCGGCTTCCTCGCCCAGGCCGTGCTGGCGCTGGCGATCTTTAGGGCGTTGTAGACTCGTGTCCCGGACAAGGCGCAGCACGATAGTGATGCGCCGCTGAGCCGGGATCCAGAAAGCCACAACCCAAGTAAGAAATGGGCCCCGGCTCTGCGGCGCACCGCCAAGTGGCGTTGCGCCGCGTCCGGGGCACAAGCGTGCCCTACTCCTCCGGCAATCCCAGCATCAGCCGCATGTTCTGCACGGCTGCGCCCGAGGCGCCCTTGCCGAGATTGTCGAGCCGGGCGACCAGCACGGCCTGGTGATATTTGTCGCTGGCGAAGACGTAGAGCTCGAGCATGTTGGTTTCGTTGAGCGCCTCCGGCTCGAGCCGGCCGCCCTTGGTCGCCTCGTTCTGGAGCGGCATCACCTTGACGTATTTCGAGCCGGTGTAGCGCTTGGCGAGCGCGGCCTGGAGATCGGATCCGCTGGGCTTGCCCGGCAGCGTGTCGAGCTGGAGCGGTATCGAGACCAGCATGCCCTGACGGTAATTGCCAACCGAGGGAATGAAGATCGGCCGCCGCGTCAGGTTCGAGTAGAGCTGCATCTCAGGCAGATGCTTGTGCTCGAAGCCGAGACCGTAGAGCTCGAAGGACGGCGCGCTGCCGTCTTCGAAGCTCGCGATCATCGACTTGCCGCCGCCGGAATAGCCGCTCACCGCATTGACGGTGACGGGATAATCCTGCGGCAGCAGGCCGGCATCGACGATCGGCCGCAATAGCGCGATCGCGCCGGTCGGATAGCAGCCGGGATTGGAGACCTTTTTCGCGGCCTTGATCTTGCCGGCCTGATCCGGCGTCAGCTCGGGAAAGCCATAGGCCCAATCCGGCGCGACCCGGTAGGCCGTCGAGGCGTCCAGCACCTTCGGTGCAGAAGTGCCCATGCTGTCGACGAGAGCGACCGTCTCCCTGGCGGCATCGTCGGGCAGGCAGAGGATGACGAGATCCACCTCCTCCATCAGCGCCTTCTTGGCCGCGGGGTCCTTGCGCTTGTCGTCGGCGATGGTCTTCACCGCGACGTCGCCCTGGAGCTTCAGCCGCTCATTGATGCCGAGCCCGGTGGTGCCGGAGCCGCCGTCGACGAAGACGGTTGCGGGCTTCTTCGCCGCGCTGGTGGTCGGGGCTTTGGTGGTGTCAGCGAGGCTCATGGCGCGCTCCCTTCGAGCATGTTCGTATCGTTTGCAAAAGCTTGCGGCCGGGCCTGCCGCATCAAATGTGCGATCTGCTTCGCATCGGCATCGCCGGCGCCAAGCGCATTGGCGATCGCCGTATAGTCGGCGTCCGATTTGTGCTGGTTCAGCTTGAAGCTGCCTTCGACCTCCTCAACCGTCATCACCAGACCCACGATCGCCTTCTTCATTGTCTCGAGCCGGCCCGCCGTCATCTTGCCTGATGTCCACGGCTTTTTCGGCAGCAGCCGAGTCTCGAACTTGTCGCTGAGCGTGTCGATCTGCACCGCCAGTTCGTCGTCCGCTAGCAGCCGCACCGGCCCGCTCAGATGCACCGACTGGTAGAGCCAGGTCGGCACCTGATCGGGCGAGACGTACCAATCCGGCGATACATAGGCATCGGGGCCATTGACCGCGAGCAACCAGGACGTATCACCGCCCGCAAGCTTTAGCAGCGGATTGTGACGGGCGACATGAAGGGCGGCCTGCGGCGTGCCGTCAGCGGCGTAGGTCAGATAGAACGGCAAGGGGGACGCGACCGGCTTGTGGCCGTCGAAGGCGCACATGGTGCCGAAGCCGCGCTCCTCGGCGAATTTCAGGCTCGCGGCGCGGTCCTGCTTGAAAAAGGGTGGCGTGTACATCGTGGTCTCCTGCTGGGCCTCCTTTGGGGAGCCGCCGGATCAGATCGCGCTGACAGGAGAGAAAATGCCGCGGACCGGATCCAGCGGCAAAGACGATGATCTCAAACGCGATCGACCGCCCAAACCGCTAAAGAGCGGCGGCGGCGACGGGCGAACAGGATGGTCGCGGCGTTGATCATGGCGCGCGGCTATAAGGCCAGATCCGGTTCCCGTCAAGGTTCACGGTCTCAGAGGAGACGCCAGATCCATTCCATCAGCTTCGCGATCACGTCGCCGAACAGCAGCAGTGCCGCGGACCAGACCAGTGCCGAGACGAAATTGGCGATCTGGAAGCTCCAATAAGGCATCTCGAAGATGCCGGCTGCGAGCGGCACCGAGGCGCGCAAGGGGCCGAAAAAGCGGCCGATGAAGATGCTGGGCACGCCCCAGCTCCGCACGAAGACCTCGCCCTTGGGCAGGAGTTCCGGATAGCGCGAGAGTGGCCACATCTGGGCGACGCTCTCCTTGTAACGGTAGCCGAACCAGTAGGAGACCCAGTCACCCAGTGCCGCGCCAAGGCCGCCGGCGATCCAGACCGGAAAGAAGCTGATGCCGCTCACCCCGATCAGCGCACCAATCCCCACCAGCGCGCCCCAGGCCGGAACCAGCAGCGAGATGAAGGCAAGCGACTCCCCGAAGGCGAGCAGGAACACGATCGGCGCCGCCCAAGCCTGGTGAGCGCGCACGAAGTCGGCAAGGGCGTGCGCAAACTGCTCCATTCCAGATTAGCCTTCCGCCCTGTCTCAAGGTGCTGCTCGATGAAAAGGACTGGTAAGCCAAGGGCTTGTGTGACATCAAGTCACAAAGCCCGGTTAGGGATGGGTCCGGACGTCAAATTGCCGGGACTTGGCGGGTCTGCGGCGTAAAATCGCCGAGATTGGCAACCAACCACACGGCCCGACAGGCCCAGCTGTAACCTTTCCGAGTCAGAAGTGGCATAGTCGGCCTAACCGATTCGCCGCTCCTGCGGCCCTCAAAACGTATCAAGAAATATGTCCAAGCAGTTGAAAACCAAAGCGAAAGACGATCTGTTCGGCGCCGACGGGCCAAAGTCGCGTGCGTCCGCCGCCAAGACGGCCTCGCGCGGCAGCGGCGGGGAAGCCGACTACACGGCGGCCGACATCGAGGTGCTTGAAGGCCTGGAACCGGTGCGGCGCCGACCCGGCATGTATATCGGCGGCACCGATGAGAAGGCGCTGCATCACCTCTTCGCCGAAGTCATCGACAACTCCATGGACGAGGCGCTGGCTGGGCACGCGACCTTCATCGAGGTCGATCTGAGCGCGGACGGGTTCCTCACCGTGACCGACAACGGACGCGGCATCCCGATCGATCCGCATCCGAAATTCCCGAAGAAGTCGGCTCTCGAAGTCATTATGTGCACGCTGCATTCGGGCGGCAAGTTCGACTCCAAGGTCTACGAGACCTCGGGCGGTCTGCACGGCGTCGGCATCTCCGTGGTGAACGCCCTCTCCTCGCGCCTCGAGGTCGAGGTCGCGCGCAGCCAGAAGCTCTACCGCATGACGTTCGAGCGCGGGCATCCCAAGGGCAAGCTCGAGGATCTCGGCAAGATCAACAACCGCCGCGGCACGCGCGTGCGCTTCAAGCCCGATACCGACATTTTCGGCGCCAAGGCCTCGTTCAAGCCGCAGCGCCTGTTCAAGATGACACGCTCGAAGGCGTATCTGTTCGGCGGCGTCGAAATCCGCTGGAACTGCGCGCCCGAGCTACTCAAGGGCGTCGAGGACGTGCCGGCGGAGGCGACGTTCCACTTCCCCGGTGGTCTCAAGGATTATCTCGCCGCGGCGATCCACGCCGACACGCTGGTGCATCCCGACATCTTCTCCGGAAAATCCGGCCGCAACGGTGCCCATGGCGCCTGCGAGTGGGCGGTGGCGTGGACCGCCGATGCCGACGGTTTTCTCTCCTCCTACACCAACACCGTGCCGACGCCCGATGGCGGCACGCATGAATCGGGTTTGCGCAGCGCGCTGCTGCGCGGCCTGAAGGATCACGCCGAGCGCGTCGGTCAGGGCAAGCGCGCCGCGTCCGTCACCTCCGAAGACGTGATGGTCGGCGCCGCCGTGATGCTCTCGGTGTTCGTGCGCGAGCCGGAATTCCAGGGCCAGACCAAGGACCGCCTCGCCACGGCAGAAGCGCAGCGCATCGTCGAACAGGCGATGAAGGATCCATTCGACCATTGGCTGTCCGGCAATCCGAACATGGCCAACAGGCTGCTCGACTTCGTGATCGACCGCGCCGAGGAGCGGTTGCGCCGGCGTCAGGAAAAGGAGACTGCGCGCAAGACTGCAGGCAAGAAGCTGCGTCTGCCTGGCAAGCTCGCCGACTGCACCGATGCCGGCACCGAAGGCTCCGAGCTCTTCATCGTCGAGGGCGACTCGGCCGGCGGTAGCGCCAAGCAGGCGCGCGATCGCAAGACCCAGGCCGTGCTGCCATTGCGCGGCAAGATCCTCAACGTCGCCTCCGCCGGCAAGGACAAGCTGACGGCGAATGCCCAGCTCTCCGATCTCGTGCAGGCGATCGGCTGCGGCCAGCTCTTGCATTATCGCGAAGAGGATTTGCGCTACCAGCGCATCATCATCATGACCGACGCCGACGTCGACGGCGCGCATATCGCTTCGCTGCTGATCACTTTCTTCTACCGGCAGATGCCGCGGCTGATCGACGAAGGGCACCTCTTCCTCGCGGTGCCGCCGCTCTACAAGCTGACCCACGGCACCAAATCGGTCTATGCCCGCGACGACAAGCACAAGGAAGAGCTGATCAAGAGCGCGTTCAACGCCAACGCCAAGGTCGAGGTGAACCGCTTCAAAGGCCTCGGCGAGATGATGCCGGCGCAGCTCAAGGAAACCACCATGGATCCGGGCAAGCGGACGCTGCTCAAGGTGGTGCTGCTTGCCGACGATCGCGACACCACGGCGGATTCGGTGGAACGCCTGATGGGCACCAAGGCCGAGGCGCGCTTCGCGTTCATCTCGGACAAGGCCGAGTTTGCCAGCGAGGAACTGCTGGACGTCTGACCCGCCAGCCTCACGCTGCCGCGTCCCATCAAGAGCCCCGGTTTGACCGCCGGGGCTCTTTCGTTTGTGAGGACGACACTGCCTCCCCGACAACCTTGCCGGTGGTTCGCCAGGACGCGGTTGATTCCCACCCTTCGCGCTGCGACTCGGCCAACGACTCACGGGAACCAAAGCTGAGGCAGGATTGCCTCCATTCCGGACGAAGCCGATTTCGTTAACGAGAGGTTGCCAGACTCCAAGTTTACACCACTGGCATCCAACCCATTGATAGAATGTAGTTATTTTATGAAATGGTCCTCTCAAAGCAGATCTCTGCCGATCGGCGTTTTCCGGCGAGTGTGCCTGCCCAGCAACAGCATTTCGGCCGGAAACGTCTATAGTCCGGGTATCAGATCACACGAACTTACAGCGCGCTCGCGCCGGCTACGACAGACCAAGGTTGGGGATTTTAACATGAAGAAGACTTTGCTCGCTCTGACCGCGGTTGCGGCAATGACCGGTTCGGCCTCGGCCGCTGACCTTGCTGCCCGTCCCTACGTGAAGGCTCCGGTGCCCGCGCCGGTCGCCAACTGGACCGGCTTCTACATCTTCGGTGGCGCCGGCGGCGGCGTCTGGGATGCGGACTCCCACACCAACTTCGTTGGCGTTCCCGTGACGATCGATCAGCGTGTCGGCGGCGATGGCTGGTTTGGAACGGTCGGTGCCGGCTACGACTGGCAGTTCTCCGGTACCTGGGTGGCTGGCGTGTTCGCCGATGGTCAGTTCGGCAGCCTGCGCGGCAGCATCAACGATGAGTTTGCTGCGCTGACCGGCCGCATCAAGATGCAGGACGCTTGGGCTGCGGGTGTTCGCCTCGGCTATCTGGTTGCTCCGAATGTTCTCTCCTACGTCAATGGCGGTTACACTGGATCGCACTGGTCGGGCGCTGGCTTGACGAATCTCGCCGGGACGGCTTCGGGCTTCCACACCGACTCGTTCAACCGCAATGGCTGGTTCGTCGGCGGTGGCGTCGAGAACAATCTGAACATTTTCGGCATCACGGCGCCGGGCTGGTTCATGAAGACCGAATATCGTGCTGCCTACTACGATCGTAAGGACATTGCCGTCCGCACCGACGTCGGCAACCTCGTGACCACCGACTCCATCAGCTTCAAGCCCTTGGTGCAGACCATCAGCACCTCGCTGGTCTACCGCTTCAACTGGACCGGTCCGGTCGTCGCGAAGTACTGATCTGATCTTATATTCAGACGTCAAAGCCCCGGCATCGTCCGGGGCTTTTTCGTTGTGGGCCTGTCAACGGCCGACGCACGCCTCAGTGAGGTGTATGCATCGACGAGGCCGCGCTTCCACCGCCGCCGATCGGCATCCCTGATCGCCTCGGCTTCAGTGCTTGTCCAGGGGCATAGTCTCGTCCCCGCGCGCCGCGCACTGCCATTGTATCCGAACCGAAGCTACGGTTAGTGTGCGCGCAAGCTTTCGCGGCGGCGATCCTTCATCGCCGTGTCGCGACAGAAGCGGACCGATGGGGAGGAATGCATGCGCAGATTTCTGCTGATCGCAGGCCTGTTTGCGACTGCCGTCGGGCTGCTCTGGATCGGACAGGGCACGGGCACGCTTGCCTGGCCCCGATCGAGCTTCATGGTCAACCAGCTGCAATGGGCCGGCTATGGCGCAGCCATGGCCGGCTTCGGGCTGGTGCTGATCTGGCAAAGCAACCAATAGAAGAAACCAGGGAATAAAAGCATGACATCCAGCCGGTTCGATCTTCGCGGCAAGGTCGCTGTCGTAACAGGAGGCAATGGCGGCATCGGGCTCGGCATGGCCCGCGGCCTTGCCGACGCCGGCGCCGACATCGCCGTGATCGGACGCAACGAAACCAAGTCCGCCGCCGCCGTGGCCGATCTCAGGCAGCGCGGCGTAAAGGCAATCGCCATCACCACCGACGTGACTGACAAGGCCGCCGTCGCGGCCATGGTCGACCGCGTCATCAGGGAGCTCGGCCGCATCGACATCCTCATCAACAATGCCGGCATGAGCATCCGCAAGCCCCCGCACGAGCTCGAGCTCGACGAGTGGAACAAGGTGATCGACACCAACCTCACCAGCGCCTTCGTGTGCTCGAAGCTGGCCTATCCGGCGCTGAAGGCGTCCGGCAACGGCAAGGTGATCAACATCGGCTCGATGATGTCGATCTTCGGTGCGAGCTTCGCCACCGCCTATGCGGCGAGCAAGGGCGGCATCGTGCAGTACACGCGCGCCTGCGCCAACGCCTGGGCGCCCGACAACATCCAGGTCAACGCCATCTTGCCGGGCTGGATCGACACCGACCTCACCCGCGGCGCGCGGCAGCAAGTCTCGGGGCTGCACGAGCGCGTGCTCGCGCGCACGCCCGCGGGGCGTTGGGGTGACATCGACGACTTCGCCGGCATCGCCGTATTCCTCGCCTCGCCCGCGTCGAACTTCGTCACGGGAACCGCGATCCCCGTCGACGGCGGCTTCTCGGTGATGGCCTGACGCCAGGCCTGCACCACAACACTGCACGCAAAAAGAAGCCCCGGTGGAAGCCGGGGCTTTTGAAATTTTGGCAGTGCTCTTTTTTGATCGTTGGTCGCGTTGCGTCGACGTGCTCAGTAGCGGGCGATGGTCGGCGCGTCGAACTTGTAGCTCGCGCGCACGACGGCCCACTGGATGTCACGCGGCTTGGCATCGAAGGTGTAATTGCCCGCCGTGCCGCCGAGTTGATAGGTCTGGCTGCCGAAGGCCGCGTAGTTGTATTCGAGGCCGACGATCCAGTTGCGGGTGATGCCGTATTCCCAGCCGGCGCCGACGGTCCAGCCATTGGCCCAGTGAGTCTGTCCGCCCGTACCCGCTACGACCGGGTCGGTGACCGAGAGTCGGTTGTTGACCCCCGCATAGCCGCCCTTGATGTAGAAGAGGTTGTTCTGCACGGCAAAGCCGGCACGACCGACGACCGTCGCCAGCACATTGGCCCGCCAGGAGAACACGTCGTTCGCCGGCGCGAACGCGGTGTTCACGACCGTACCCTTGTTGTCGAGGCCGGAGATCGTACCTTCCATGCCGAACACAAAGTTGTTGGCCTGCCAGTTGTAGCCGATCTGCGCGCCGCCCATGATGCCCGAGTTGCGCTGACGATAGCCCTCTCCCGGGAGCAAATCGCCGAACGCCGCGCCGGTCCCGTTGTTGATGAACTGCTCGTTGGTCCATGCGCCACCGATGTGGCCGCCGACATAGAAACCGGTCCAGTTGAACAGCGGCTCGACATAGGCGGGCGCCTTCGTGTAGCGCGCAGCAAGATCGGCGGCGGAAGCGGCGCCGGTCGAAACCAGAGCGGTCGTGCAAGCGAAGGCGGCAATCAATTTGTTACGCATGGTACACCCCGTGTCCTTTGATGGGCGCACGGTCACAGACGGCTCTTACTAAAATTGAAATCAACACGGTTAACGTGACAAGATCGACACGCGGTGGCCCGAGAATCCGTTTGTGCTGTTGCACGTGCGCAACGCGCCGCGCGCGCTTTAACGCAGCGTTATCCCTAGCGATGTCTTGCGCTACGATGGCGGCGCGGCCTTCGACTGGACGTGCTCGGGCCGAACGCCGAGCGCAAGCAGGCGCGCCGGAATGCCCTGGAGCCAGGGCACTGCGGTGATGAGGCGCAAGATCAAGGGTACCTTCAGCGGCCGATCGCCCGGCTGCAAGGCGCCGCTGATGATGTTGTTCTGCATGATGACCTGCATGCGCTGCATCATCTTCACCGGGAACTCGCGCCGGCGTCGCACCGCATCGAGCTCGTTCTCCGATGGACAACCGTGCTCCATCTTGTCGGCCAGCAGGTTTGCGGTCGCGACCGCGTCCTGCACGGCGAGATTGACGCCGACGCCGCCGACTGGCGACATCGCGTGCGCGGCATCACCGATGAGAAGCAGGCCTGGCAATGTCCAGCGCGTCAGGCGGTTGATCGCGACGGTGAGCAGCTTCATGTCGTCAAAGCTCTTCACCTCCGCGATGCCGGATCGAAGGATCGGCGCCATGCGCACGACGTCATCGAGCAGCGCCTGCAGTCCCCTCGCCTTCACCGCATCAAATTGCCCCTTGGCGATGACATAGGCGCATTGCCAATAATCGCCGCGGTCGAAGGTGATCATCATCTTGCCGGGCTCGATCCGCGCGAACACACTCTCCGTCTCGTCGGGCCTGCGGCCGGCGCGGAACCACAGCACGTCCATTGGCGCGCCGATCTCCTCGACCTTAAGGCCGGCGCACTCGCGCACGGTCGAATGCCGGCCGTCGCAGGCAATGGTGAGATCGGCCTCGATGTCGATGATGCCTTCAGGCGTCCGCGCCCGCACGCCGGCGATCGTCTCGCCACGGCGGATCAGATCGACCGCCTCCGTGCTCATCATCACCTTGAACGAGGTAAAGCGCCGGCCGGCCTCGCGCAGGAAATTCAGGAAGTCCCACTGCGGCATGAAGGCGATGAAAGGGTATTTGATGTGCAGCCGGCTGAGATCGGCGACGCGCACCGGCGTGCCACCGAACAGGCCGTCCATCTTCTGCAAGCGCTGGTGCGGCAGCTTCAGGAAGCCGTCGATCAGGCCGAGCTCGTCCATCACCTGAAGCGTCGAGGGATGCACGGTGTCGCCGCGGAAGTCGCGGAAGAAATCCGCGTGCTTCTCCAGCACCACGACGTCGATGCCGGCGCGGCCCAGGAGATAGCCCAGCATCATGCCCGCCGGGCCGCCGCCGACGATGCAGCAGCGGACCTTCATGCTCCGGTTTGGTTGTTGGTCGGATGTCATTGCCGCAGCGATCCGCGATGTAAGTATCGATCAAGATATGCCGGACGATACTAACGCGATTCAAGCCGAGCGCAGTCTCAATTTGCAGGCAAAAGCCCGTCGCGCCCGGTTTGCATCAGCAAACAAGCGCCTGATAAAAAAGGCCCGCAGAGCGCGGCCTTGCCTGAAATCGGGACCAGACTATTTCTGGTCCTCGTTGCTGGTCCCGGTGCCGGGACTGCCGATCGGCAACCCATTGGTCGCATGACCGACCCCCATGTTTCGCTCGGCTTGCGCTGCTGCCGGCGTCTTAGCGTTTGCGGTTGGAGCTTGAACGTTCGGATTGGGCTGACCGATGTTGGTATTGACGTTGGCCCCCGTGGTGGTGCCATGCGTCCCCATCCCGGAGGGAGCCGACCCGGAGTTGGCGCTGCTGGACGACGTGCCCATTCCGGCACCCGGGCTGGCCGCAGATCCCGCGCTGGCGCCGCCGGTACCTGTACCTGCCGCTGCGCCTGCACCTGCGCCTGCACCTCCGCCGCCAGCACCACCTCCCCCTTGAGCGAGGGCCGCCGTCGACAATGCAACGCAAGCGATCGTTACGAAGATGGATCTGCGGAACATGAATCGTCTCCCTGGTTTGACAGACAATCCAAGTCAGGTCAGCAGGAGTTGTTCCGTCTTCTGCTCATCACGCCGCGGCCGACGAAGACCTCAATTATTGCTGCGGTTCGCGCTGCGAAAACTCTTGATCTCCGAGACGCTGCCGTCGCGATAGGTCAGCTCCACCGAGACAAACTGCGTAGCCGGGGCGAGCTTCATGTAGAGCGGCATGCCGGCGCTGATCGCGCTGGGATCGCGCATGTCGCAAGCGGGCATCTTCAGCACCTGGCTGGGCACGGCGGTGTCGATGCCGATGCGCACCTCGCGGATGGCGCAGCGGTAGGACACGAGATGCGTGTAGTAGACCAGCAGCCCATTGAACTCGCGGAACGACAGCCAGCTCGTCGAGGTCATGTCGAGGATCTTGCGCTGGTCGCGGATCAGCGCGGCCTCGGGATCGAACCTGATCGGGAACGGCCCCTGCATGTCGCCGGACTGATCGACATAGCGGACCTCGATGGTGCCGGCTTGCGCGTCCGGCGGCAATTCGATCGACGGGTTCGGCATCCGCTTGCGCGTGCGCGGATCGAGCGTGTCGATGAAGCCGGTCTCGCGGAAATCGCCCTTGCCGGCCATGCGCCAGGAAATGCCGAGCGTCGGGTCGGCGAAGGAAAACACCACGCTCCAGCCGCCATTGTGCCGCGAGAAGCTCGCGATCGGCGCGTTGGTGGTCTCCTCCTTCGGCAGGCGCGGCACCGACACCGGCGGCAGCGCCGCGAGCTTCTGCGGCGGCGGATCGTCCGGTTGCGCGGCGGCATCCTTGGCGAGGCCGCTGAGGAACACGTCGTCGACCATCTGGTCGAAATAGACCGGCACCTGCTTGTGCTTCACGGTATCGGCCATTTCACTGACGGCGCGGCGGGTGCGCTGCGCCACCTGCACGAGATTTTCGCCAGGCTTGAGCAGTTCCCTGGCGAAGGTGCGCGTGAACACCGAATTGGGATTGGCGTCGTCGTTAGAGAGGCGATCGAGCGCGGTCTGGCGGGGACCTGCCGAAAACACCGAGAACACGCCTTCCGGCAGTTGCGTCATCGGCGCGAGCCCGCCGCCGCCGGCGACCGCGCGGGTTCCTTTGCGCTCGAACGGATTGTTGCGGCAGGCGTCGAACACCAGGATCGAGGTTCGCGCCTTCTTGTTCTGAAGGCGCTCGACGATGCGGTCGGCCAGGATGGAGGCGTCGCGCACCAGCTCTTCCTGCCCCTCCGTCGCCGCCGGAACGTCGGTCGGCAGCAGATAGTTCTGGCCGGCGATCTCGAAACCGTGGCCGGCATAGAAGAAGAACGCGGTGTCGCCGGGCTCAATCGCCTTGTCGAAGGCAAGCAGCGTCTCGGAGAATTGCTGCCGGTTCTGGTTCTCGGCGAGCATCACGGAGAAGCCCAGCTGCTTCAGCGTATCGCCCATGGTGCGGGCGTCGTTGACCGCCTTGAGCAGCTTCGGTACGTTCCTGTAGTCGTTGTTGCCGATGACGAGCGCGACGCGCTTCTCGGCATGCGCGGGAAGCGCCAGGCCGCTCAGGCCCGCTGCGAGGCCGAGTGCCGCCAGAATTCTGAAAAGCCGACGCGTCATCGCAATATTTCCCGTTGCAGAACGGCCCCACGCCGGTCCCCTCGAACGGTCGTTCATGGCAAACCCGGCCGTTGATGTGATAGTCGGCCCAGCCATATCGACGGTTCAAGGGCCTTGGTCCCCGATTCCATCATCGGCCCTATGGCAGATTCCGTCGGAATCTGCTTTTTCTTGGGCATTCCGTTGAAGGGGGCTGCCGTGTATCGCTGGTGCACCGACGAGGTCGAGCCGCACGACCGCTTCGACTATTGGCGCGAGGTACGCGCCAAGGGATTGTTCGGCGTCACCGCCGAGCTCGCGCGCGAACGCCGCGCCGACTTCTTCGGCGAATTCTCGCTGCGCCAGCTCGGCGGCGCCGGCCTCGTCGAGCTGAAGGCCTCACCCTACACCGTCGAGCGCAGCGCATCCGACATCGCCTCCGCGCCGGGCGACGCTATCTGCGTCTACCAGCAGCTTGGCAGCGGCGGCTGGTTCGGCGGCATGCGCGGCAGCGACTTCGCGATCGCGAACGGCAGCTTCGCCACCAGCCATACCGACCTGCCTTATCGCACTGCGCCGCTGGGCGCAGGCGGCTTCCATTTGCGGATCCTGAAGATCCCGGTGAGCAGCATCCCGGCCCAGGACAAGCGCATGCGCGAGCTTGCACCGCGGACCTTTGACGATCCCACCCTGGCGCCCTTGCTCGGCGCCTGCTTCGCCGATCTCGACGAGGCCGCGGCGGATGGCGGCGCTGCCGATGCGACCTCCCTCGTCCAGGCACTCGCCCATCTGGCGCTGATCGAGCGCGGCATCCTGCGGCCCGGCAGCCGCCGCGGACAGGCCGCACTGCGGACCGCCCGCCACTCGCAGGCCCGGCGCCTGATCGCGCGCCATCTGCAAGACCCCAAACTCGCGCCGACGATGGTGGCCGACCTGCTCGGCATTTCCGTGCGTCACCTGCATATGCTGTTCGAGACGGCGGAGAAGAGCTTCTCGCAGACCGTGACCGACGAGCGCCTGAAACAGAGCCGCCGCCTGATGCGCGAGGCCCCGGAGCGGCTGATCGCCGACATCGCGACCTCCTGCGGCTTCGAGAGCCTGGCAACCTACTACCGCGTCTTCAACGCCGCCTATGGCATGGCCCCCGGCGACTTCCGGGCCCAGGATTGGGAGGGGCATTAGCCGCCGTTTGCCGACTCCGGCCAGCCCCCGGGGTTGGGCGGAAAACCCCAGCCGCGCCCGCTATTTGGGCAAAAACCTCAGGCTTTTTAGGGTCTTCCCGCGCCCGCTCCATTGACTTTGGCGGATTCCCGCCTATGTTCCGGGGCGACGCGGCTCAGATCGAAGACCGATTCCCGAGCCTGGCGCTTTGTTCGCGTGAGTCAGCACCCCCAGCTTCTTTGAGAGCGCGCCGTTTCGGGGTGGAACGCGACAGCCTTATTACCCTCGATTCCGAACGGCGGTTTCGACCAGAGGCTCAATGTCCTTTTCAAATCTCGGACTGTCCGAAAAAGTCCTCGCCGCAGTGGCGGCCACCGGTTACACCAACCCCACCCCCATTCAGGAACAGGCGATCCCCCACGTCCTCGCACGCAAGGACGTGCTCGGCATCGCCCAGACCGGCACCGGCAAGACCGCGGCCTTCGTGCTGCCGATGCTCACCATCCTCGAAAAGGGCCGAGCCCGGGCGCGCATGCCGCGCACGCTGATCCTCGAGCCGACCCGCGAGCTAGCCGCGCAGGTGAAGGAAAACTTCGACCGCTACGGCGCCGGCCAGAAACTCAACGTCGCCCTCCTGATCGGCGGCGTCTCCTTCGGCGATCAGGACGCCAAGCTGATGCGCGGCGTCGACGTGCTGATCGCAACGCCGGGCCGCCTGCTCGACCATACCGAGCGCGGCGGCCTCCTGCTCACCGGCGTCGAGCTGCTCGTCATCGACGAAGCCGACCGCATGCTGGACATGGGCTTCATCCCCGACATCGAGCGCATCTGCAAGCTCGTCCCCTTCACGCGGCAGACGCTGTTCTTCACCGCGACCATGCCGCCGGAGATCCGGCGCATCACCGAGGCCTTCCTGCACAATCCGCAGAAGGTCGAAGTCTCCCGGCCCGCCACCACCGCCGTGACCGTCACCCAGGCCCAGGTGCCCGCCGGACGCGAGGCGCACGAGAAGCGCGAGCTGCTCCGCCGTCTGCTGCGCGAGGCCAAGGACCTCAAGAACGCGATCATCTTCTGCAATCGCAAGCGTGAAGTCGCCATCGTTCACAAATCGCTTCAGAAGCACGGCTTCAGCGTCGGCGCCCTGCACGGCGACATGGACCAGCCGGCCCGCATGGCCGCGCTGGATCAGTTCCGCAAGGGCGAGCTGCCGCTGCTGGTGGCCTCCGACGTCGCCGCCCGCGGCCTCGACATTCCCGAGGTCAGCCACGTCTTCAATTTCGACGTTCCCCATCACGCCGACGACTACGTTCACCGCATCGGCCGCACCGGCCGCGCCGGCCGCACCGGCACCGCGATCTCGATCGTGACGCCGCTCGACCAGAAATCGATGGCGGCGATCGAGAAGCTGATCGGCCAGAACATTCCGCGCGCCGAGGGCGACTACGAAGTCCACGCTGAGGTCGCCGACGGGACCGAGCGTCCGCGCGAGCAGCGCGGCCGTGAACGTTCACGCGGCGGACGCGGCAAGCCGCAGCGCGGCGAGCGGCGCGGTCACGACCGTGAGCGCAGCCACGAGCCGCGCGAGGCGCGACAGCCGTCCGAAGCAAGGCATCGTCCCGAAGAGAAGCGCGGATCCGAGTCGCGTCACGGCGCGCGTTCGCAGGCCAATGCGTCGCATGTGCCCTCGATCGGCCGTCCCGAGCCGCGCCGCCAGCGCGAGGTCGACAGCGAGCCGGGCGATCACTCGCACCTGCCGGCCTTTCTGCTGCGGCCGGTCCGCTCCCCCGCCGGCGCCTGAAGCGCCGACGCGCTCGAGGTTTCGGTTGCAAAAATACTGCTCCACACTTTTTTAGACGGTTCGTGAACGTATATTTACGGGGCGTTCACGATCGTCCGTTAGCCTACGAACATAATTTAAGCATTGCTGCGGTCGCGGGCGCACCGACCGCTGTGGGGTATGTTCCGTGGTCAAGGTTCTCGATGAACACGAACGCACGATGGCGTTCGCCGAGGTAGCGCTCGGTCAGATCCGATCGCTTCGGCAGACGGCAATCCCCCGCAACTACGAGATCTGGTACGTCTACGCCACCGGCTACAACGCACCGCTCAACAAGATCATCAACGAGACGCTGGCGCGTAACGGCAAGCTGACCGAAGCCGATCTCGAGCAGATCTACGAGACCTATCTCTCCCACATCAAGACCACCGATCGCATCGACAAGGTCGGCGCGCGCGTCATCGGCGAGATCGACGACGTGATGAAGGTTCTCGGCGATGCGCTTGGGATGAGTGGCGCCTACGACGCCAGCCTGTCGGGTGCGACCGAGAAACTGTCGTCAGCCAAGAGCCGCGACCAGATCAAGGCGATTGTCGAGACGCTGCTGCGTTCGACCAGCGAGATGCGCGAGGCCAACAAGGCGCTGGAAGGCCGCCTGACGCTGTCGAAGAACGAAATCAGCAATCTCCAGCAAAGCCTGGAGGCGATCCGCGCCGAGAGCCTGACCGATCCGCTCACCGGCCTCGGCAACCGCAAATATTTCGACCGCATGATCGGCATGGCCGTGCAGAGCGCGCTCGCCTCCGGCGAGCCGCTGTCGCTGCTGCTGTTCGACATCGATCATTTCAAGTCGTTCAACGATTCCTACGGCCATCTCACCGGCGACCAGGTGCTGCGGCTGGTCGGCTTGTCGCTGAAGCAGACCATCAAGGGCCAGGACATCACCGCGCGCTATGGCGGCGAGGAATTCGCGGTCGTGCTGCCCAACACCGCGCTGCGCCAGGCGCTCACGGTGGCCGATCACATCCGCCGCGCGGTGATGGCGAAGGAATTGAAGAAGAAGTCGACCGGCGAGATCCTCGGCCGCGTCACCATCTCCGTCGGCGTCTCCCTGCTCAAGCAGGGCGACGACACCGACGCGCTGATCGAGCGCGCGGATGCCTGCCTCTACGCCGCCAAGCGCAACGGCCGCAACCGCGTGATCTGCGAAGTCGATCCGGAATACGCGGTCGAGACGCACAACCGGGTGGCGTAGGTCTTCAGCAGCTGCTGTAGGGTGGGCAAAGGCGCATCGCGCCGTGCCCACCAGCAGTGCTTCCGATGGGGCGATATCGGTTGGTGGGCACGCTCCGCTTTGCCCACCCTACGGCGCTGCCGCTTGACATTCTTCCGTGGCGAACAGCATCTGACGCTGCAAAATCGGCTGCCTGCCCCCGAGCCTGCAAAGGACTTATCGCCTTGCCCAATCCTCACGATTTTCACACGCCGCAACCGTCCTACACCACGGACGAACTGCTGAAATCGAGCGAAGGCGGCTATTTCGGCCCGGGCAATGCGCAGTTGCCGGCTCCACCGATGCTGATGATGGACCGCATCACGGAGATCAGCCTGGACCGCGGCGAGTTCGGCAAGGGCCATGTCGTCGGCGAGCTGGACATCACACCAAGCCACTGGTTCTTCGATTGCCATTATCACGGCGACCCGATGATGCCGGCCTCCTTGGGGCTCGACGCCATGTGGCAGATGATCGGCTATTGGCTCGGCTGGTCGGGCTCACCGGGCAAGGGCCGCGCCATCGGCGTCGGCGAGGTGGAGTGCACGGGCACCATCACACCGAGCGCGCAACGCGTCCGCTACGAGGTCGCCATGCGCATGGTCCGGCGCGGAAAGCTGGTGCTGGGAATTGCCGACGGCCGTGTGCTTGCCGACGGCACTTGCGTCTTCGTGGCGAAGGATATGCGGGTTGGCCTGACCAAGCCCGTGGATTGAGCTGCCGTAGGGTGGGCAAAGGCGCGCGTACGCGCCGTGCCCACCATGTCTCCGACATCACGATTATCAACGGTGGGCACGCTTCGCTTTGCCCACCCTACGTGCCGTCTTCTTGGCCGCCCGCTTCTTGGCAACCGGCTTCTTCGGCACCACCTTCTTCCCCTTCGGCCGCTTCTTCACCTTGGCGCGCTGGGCGGCGGCGAGCGCCGCTCTCGCCCATTGTGCAAGCTCTGCGGAATCGTCGAACAGGCGCGCGGGCAGCTCCCAGTAGGAGTTGACCACCACGGTCTTGGTGCGGGTCGAGTACTGGAACGGTTTTGAGCCTTCGGCCTCAAACTCAGGAATGGTCGCCTCGTCGGCGCGCAAGAACAGGCCGGCACGCAGCGACAGTGCGAAATTGGTGCCGTCGGCGGAGATGCCGTAGCCGGAGAACATTTTTCGGATGGTGACGGGTCCGAAATCGGCGAACAGGTCGATCAGGAATTCGCGGTCCATGGCCCAACTCTCTCCCCACCGTCGTCCTGGCGAAAGCCAGGACCCATTACCCCAGGGAGTAGTTTAGCGAAGAGTAAAAGTTACGCCACGCGGTACGGATACCTCCCACGATCGAGGCATCACGCGGTATGGGTCCTGGCTTCCGCCAGGACGACAGCGGTGGGGGTTGCGAAAGCCGGACTTACCCCTCAACCTTCGCCGGCCGCAGTTCGACCGACTCGCCGCAGCCGCAGGCGGAGACCTGGTTGGGGTTGTTGAAGACGAACTGGGCCTGCATCTTGTCGGCCTTGTAGTCCATCTCGGTGCCGAGCAGGAACAGCACGGCCTTGGGATCGACCAGGATCTTGACGCCCTTGTCCTCGACGACCTCGTCGGTCGGGCGGATCTCGTGGGCGTATTCGACGGTGTAGGACTGGCCGGCGCAGCCGCCGTTCTTCACGCCGACGCGCAGGCCCACGATCTCGGAATCGGCGCGCTGGGTCAGCTCCGTGATCCGCTGCGCGGCAGCATCCGTCAGCCGCATCACCTGCGGGCGCGGCCGCCGGGGCTTTGGTGTCGAAGCTGGTGTCGCCTGGGTCATGTTATCTATGTGGTCCGTTGCGAAGCGAATTCAATGCGAGCCGTCACCACATGTTCAGCACGAGGCGCGCTTCGTCGCTCATGCGCTCGGGCGACCACGGCGGTTCCCAGACGACCTTGACGTCGACCACGCCGACGCCGGGGACGCTGGCAACCGCATTCTCGACCATGGTCGGCAGCTCGCCGGCGGCCGGACAGTTCGGCGTCGTCAGCGTCATCAGCACGTCGACCGAGCGGTCGTCCTTGATCTCGACCTTGTAGATGAGCCCGAGCTCATAAATGTCGGCCGGGATTTCCGGATCGAACACGGTCTTGAGGCCCGCGATGATCTCGGTGGTCAAGCGCTCGGTCTCCTCCGGCGGCAGCGCCGAATGGGTCTCCATCGGATTGGCTTTGACGTCGGCCATGTCACTCATGCGAACAAATCCCGCGCTTTCAGAAGCGCCTGTGCCAGATGATCGACTTCTTCCCGTGTATTATACATGCCGAACGAGGCCCGGCAGGTGGCGGTGACGTTGAACCGCTCTAAAAGCGGCATCACGCAATGGGTGCCGGCGCGCACCGCGATGCCCTGGCGATCGATCACGGTGGCGACGTCGTGGGCATGCGCGCCCTTGAGCTCGAAGGAGATCACTGGCCCCTTGCCGCGCGCAGTACCGATCAGCCGCAGCGCGTTGATCTCGCGGAGCCGATCCTGGGCGTAGGTGACGAGATCCTGCTCGTGCGCGGCGATGCGCTCCTTGCCGATCGAATTGACGTAGTCGATGGCGGCACCGAGGCCGATCGCTTCGACGATGGGCGGGGTGCCGGCTTCGAACTTGTGCGGCGGGTCGCCATAGGTGACCCAATCCTTCGCAACCTCGCGGATCATCTCGCCGCCGCCGTTGAACGGCCGCATCGCGACAAGGTGCTCGTGCTTGGCATAGAGCGCGCCGATGCCGGTCGGACCATAAATCTTGTGGCCGGTGAACGCGTAGAAATCGCAGTCGAGATCCTGCACGTCGACGGGCAGATGCACCGCGCCCTGCGCACCGTCGACCAGCACGGGAATGCCGCGATCGTGGGCCAGCCGCACGACCTCCTTGATCGGAACGAAGGTTCCGAGCGCGTTCGACATCTGGGTGATGGCGACAAGCTTGGTCTTCGGCGTCAGCAGCTTCTCGAATTCGTCGATCAGGAAATTGCCTTCGTCATCGACGGGCGCCCATTTGATCACCGCGCCGTGGCGTTCCCTGAGGAAATGCCAGGGCACGATGTTGGAATGGTGCTCCATGATCGAGAGGACGATCTCGTCGCCTTGCTTGATGTTCGGCTCGCCCCAGGACGACGCCACGAGGTTGATGGCCTCGGTGACGTTGCGGGTGAAGATGATCTCTTCTGTCCGGCGGGCGTTGACGAACTGCGCGACTTTTGCCCGCGCGCCCTCATAGGCTTCCGTCGCCGCATTGGCGAGATAATGCAGGCCGCGATGCACGTTGGCGTATTCGCTCGTGTAGGCCTGCGTCATGCGGTCGAGCACCGCGCTGGGCTTCTGCGCCGAGGCGGCGTTGTCGAGATAGACCAGCGGCTTGCCGTAGACCTGCATGGCCAGCGCCGGAAAGTCCTGGCGCACGCGCGCAACGTCGTAGGCGCCATTCTTGACGGCCGGATGCGTGCTCATGACCGCCGCTCCAGCCAACGCTCGGCGATGCCGATCACGTGGTCGCGCAGGCCGTCGTCGGCGATCTGCTCGATCGCCTCGCCGACGAAGGCCTGGATCAGCAACGCCTGGGCCTGCTTCTCCGGCAGCCCGCGCGCCTTCAGATAGAACAACAGGCTCTCGTCCAGCGCGCCAGCGGTGGCGCCGTGGCCGCAGGAGACGTCGTCGGCAAAGATCTCGAGCTCGGGCTTGTTGTCGGCCTCGGCTTCATCCGAGAGCAGCAGCGCGCGGGTCATCATCTTGCCGTCGGTCTTCTGCGCGTCGGGACGAACGATGATGCGGCCCTGGAACACCGAATGACCGCGATCGTCGATCACGGCGCGGAACGTCTCGCGGCTGACGCAGTTCGGCACGGCGTGGTCGACCAACAACGTGGTGTCGCCATGCTCGGTCTTCTGCAACAGGTTTACGCCGTTAGCCGAGAGCTCGCTGCCCTCGCCCGCCAGCGTGATGAAGCCTTGCAAGCGGCTGACGGCAGCACCAGTCGTCATGTTGAAGAAGTTGAGCTTCACATTCGCGCCGACCGTGACGAACTGTGAGGTGACGTTCACCGCGTCAGGCGCATCGTCCATCAGGCGAATGTGAGCAACATCGGCGTCGTCGCCAACCGTCACGAGCACGGCATCGTTGACCTGGTAGGCCTTGGCATCGGCCGCAACGAAGCTTTCGACGATGGTGGCGCGAACGCCCTTCCCGATCACAACCTGCGAACGGGTGAAGGTCGACGCGGAAGCCGCGGCTGCGATGTGGATGATCTGGATCGGTGAGGACAGCTGTGCGCCGTCAGCAATCGACAGCACGACACCGTCAGTTGTCATGGCGGCGTTCAGCGCGATCACGGCATCGGTGGACGCGGTATTGAGGAGGCTGGCGTCCTTCTCCAGCGTCTCCCGCAGCGTCTTGAGGCTCGCCTCGGAGCCGAGCGCCTTCACGTCGGAGAGATCGGCCGCAAACACGCCGTCGACCAGCACCAGCTTGCGGGCGCCCGCGATCGCATGCGCCTTCACCGCTTCCGTGGCGCGCTTCAACGCGGCCGAATCAGGCGCCGCTGCCAGCGGCAGCACCTCACCGACCAGCGCACGCAGATCGGTGTACTTCCATTCCTCGATCCGGCGGTGCGGCAGGCCGAGACGCTCATAGGTCTCGAACGCCTCGCGGCGCGCCGCGATCACAGAGGGCGAACCCGGCAAGCGGCCTTCAGCGCTGGCGAAGAGATCGCTCACCGCGCGGCCGTTCCCGGTCTTTGCCACAGCAACGTTCATCTCCAAAATTCCTTACGCGGCATCCTCGAACTGAGTATAGCCGGACGCTTCCAGCTCCAGCGCCAGTTCCTTGTCACCGCTTTTCACGACACGGCCCTTCGACATCACGTGCACGAAATCGGGCACGATGTAGTTCAGTAGCCGCTGATAATGGGTGATGACGACCATCGCGCGCCCCGGCGAACGCAGCGCGTTGACGCCGTCGGCCGCGATGCGCAGCGCATCGATGTCGAGGCCGGAATCCATCTCGTCGAGGATGCACAGGCTGGGCTCGAACAGCGCCATCTGGAGCACCTCGTTGCGCTTCTTCTCGCCGCCGGAGAAGCCGACATTGACGCCGCGCTTGAGCATGTCCTGCGGGACGTTCAGCGACTTCGAGACTTCGCGGACCTTCTTCAGAAACTCCGGCACCATCAGCTCGCTCTCGCCGCGCGCCTTGCGCTGGGCATTCAGTGCGGTACGGAGGAAATTCATGGTGGTGACACCGGGAATCTCGACCGGATATTGGAACGCCAGGAACACGCCCTTGGCGGCGCGCTCGTCGGGATCCATCTCCAGGAGGTCCTCGCCCCTAAACAGGATCTGGCCGTCGGTGACCTCATAGCCGGGCTTGCCGGCGATGACATGAGAGAGCGTCGACTTGCCGGAGCCGTTCGGCCCCATGATCGCGTGCACCTCGCCCTCGTTCACGGTCAGCGTCAGCCCGTGGAGGATCTCACGCTCCTCGACGCGAACCTTGAGGTCTTTCACTTCAAGCAAAGCCATTTTGGTGTCCAGTCTATTCAAATGAGGCATGGAGCGCCTAAGCGCACCGCGAGGGTCGGTGTTAACCGACCGACCCTTCAAGCGAGATCGAGATCAGCTTCTGCGCTTCCACCGCGAACTCCATCGGGAGCTGCTGAAGCACATCCTTGACGAAGCCGTTGACGACGAGGCCGACGGCCTCCTCCTGGCTGAGGCCGCGCTGGATGCAGTAGAACAGCACATCCTCAGAGATCTTCGAGGTCGTCGCCTCGTGCTCGAAGGTCGCCGACGAGTTCTTCGCCTCGATGTACGGCACGGTGTGCGCGCCGCATTTGTCGCCGATCAACAAGGAATCGC